>CANQLH010000013.1 GCA_947624655.1 uncultured Clostridia bacterium
TGTGTGTGTGTGTGTGTGTGTGTGTGTACAGCCCCAAGGCTTTTAGCTTCTTCGTTATTTATTTTCATTTCTTTCTTCCTCTTTTGAGTTTATTTTTTACTTTTCCTAAGTATGTGCTTATTATATATTTGCACTTTTTCTTTGTCAAGGGGTTTTTTATAAAAACTTCCATAAGCTTTCACCTTCATGGTGTCCTCCCTCTCCCGTTGGGTTATATAAAACAACTAATATTACAATCTCTGCCTTTTCTGTTGGCGATATTCCCATAAATGAAGTAACATATTTATTTGTATTTACACCATCTTCTGATGTTCCCGTTTTTCCACCTATTTCATATCCTTTAACTCCTGCATTTTTTCCTGTTCCTTCGGCAACAACAGATTTCATCATATCTCTTACTTTACTTGCAGTATCTTCTGAAATAATATCTGACTTTACTACTGGCTCAATTTGTTTTCTTTCTCCTGTTTCATTATCTATTATTGCAGTTACAAATCTAGGTGTTATTAATTTTCCGCCATTTGCAATCCCTGATACTGCTGTAATTAGCTCAATTGGTGTTATCTCAAATCTTTGACCAAATGATAATGTTGCAAGTTCAACTGGTCCTACCTTTTCCTCTGCTAAAAAAATGCTTCCTGCTTCTCCTGGTAAATCTATTCCTGTTTTGTACAAAAGGCCAAATTTTCTTAAATATTCATAATATTTTTTGACTCCAACTTTTTGACCAAGCCCAATAAATACAGGATTGCAAGAATTCATAAGTGCCTGTCTTAGAGATTCTGCCCCATGTGGTCTATAATACCTCCAACATTTTATATATGTTCCTGCAATATCTATTCCTCCTGTACAAGCAAATTCTCCTGCTCTATCAGTTTCTGTTACAATTTTTTCTTCTAATGCTATTGATGTTGTAATTAACTTAAATGTAGAACCCGGTTCATAAGTATCCGTTATTGCCTTGTTTCTCCACATTTGTTGCAAATATACATTTTTGTCTGTTTGGCTTAAACTGTCCCACATTGACTTTACATCTTGTGAATTTATTGTAAATGGGTCATTTAAGTCATATTCTGGATATGTTACCATCGCAAGTATATCGCCTGTGTTTGGTTGCATAATGATTACAGTTCCTCCATCTGTACACTCATTATCAATACACGCCTCTTCCAAATGCTTTGTAACTATTGATTGAATATTTGCATCAATGCTTAGAACAAGGCTATCTCCATCTATTGCATGTATATATTGTTCTTCTCCAGTTCCAATTATGCTACCTGAAGCATCTGACGTACGTATAATCTTTCCTGGTGTACCACTTAATGTCTCATTATATTTTGCTTCTATCCCCTCTAATCCTTGATTATCTGAGCCTGTAAAACCTATTATATGTGAGGCTAGATTTCCATAAGGATAATATCTCTTTGTATCCTCATCTATATTTATCCCATTAGATATTCCTGTGTCATTCATCCATTTTCTAAGTTCATCCGCTTTTTCTTTTTCAACTTTTCTTGCTATTGTTTCTATCGAAGTCTTTTTGCTTACCTTTTTTAAGACTTTTTCATATTCTAATCCAAGTATATTTGAAAATGCAGTAGCAACCTTTTCTTTATCATCTTTTTTTATATTTACTGGATTAACTGTAATAGTTTCTACACTAGCACTCATTGCTAAAATATTTCCATTTCTATCATACACTGTTCCTCGATTTGGATTGATTGTTCTATCCAATGTCTGTTGCATATATGCAAGAGTTTGCAATTCCTCTCCTTGAATAAACTGGATATATCCTATTCTTAACAATAGCAAAGAAAATAGCCCTACACATACAAGTAGAGCATTTCTTATTCTTCTTTTTTCACTAATATTTGCCAATGTATATTCACCAAACCTTTCGATAAATTAATATACTTAATTATATTAGTCTACCTTGGCTTTATGAATTTTACATTTATCATTAAACTTACATATGAGTAAACAAATAATTTATTCCGCCATTTGCAATCGCTGTTAGTGCAAGTATAATTACACCTGCTGTAAGTACCCCTGCATAAATTGGAGGAATTGCTTTTTTAGGTGGTAAATCTAGAAAATTTGCAATTAAAGCACCTGTCCAAGCACCCGTTCCAGGAAGTGGGATTGCAACAAATAAATATAGTCCAAGTATTGTTGCTGTTTGAAGTTTCTTGCTTTCTGCAATTTTCTTTGTGGCTTTTTCTGATACCCAATCTATAACTATTCTGAATATTTTAAATCTTCTAAGTAAATCAAATATTGGTCTTATAAATTTAACTATAAAATAAACTGGTATAATATTTCCAATAAAGCTTATTATAAAAGCTTCTACATATGTAAGATGGAATGTAAATACTGCAACTGGTATTGCTCCTCTTAGCTCTATTATTGGTATCATACTTATTATAAATGTACATATATATCCTAGTAACATCTCTATTTTTCCTTTCCTACTTTTAATATTTCTTCTTTTGTAATAGGTCCTTCTCTTAGTATTTCTATTTTTTTATTTTTAAGCTTTATAATTGTTGATGCCTTTCCCATTTTCGTCTTTCCCTCATCAACTATCAAATCTACATTTTTTTTAATTTCATCTGGTATATTCTGAATAGAAGTTTTACTTTCTTCTCCTGACAAATTTAAGCTCGTTGCAACTATCGGTCTTCCGAAGATTTTTCACAACGTCTATTAAGAATTTATTATCTGGTATTCTAACTCCTATGGTATCTAAGTTTGCAGTCACAATACTTGGAATTTTTTTATTTTTCTTAAGCACTATTGTAAGTGCCCCTGGTAAAAAATTCTCTATTATCTCTTCCTCTAATGGTTCTAACTTCTTTGTAATTTTTTTTATCATTTCAATATCCGAAACTATCACACTGCATGGCTTACAAAAATCTCTATGTTTTAAATTGTACAATCTTCTTACTGCATCTTCATTTAAAGCATCTACTACTAATCCATAAACTGTATCAGTTGGAAGAATTGCAATTTTCCCTGATTTTATTATTTCTGAAGTTTTAATTATATCATCTTTTGTATAATTATTTTTTAAGTTTATATACTCCATATTTACTTATATTCTTTCCTTATTATTCCAATTTTAAAGTTATTATTGTTCCTTGTTCTACGCTTGTTCCTTCTGCTATGTTTTGACTTACAACTTTTCCGCTTCCTGTGTACAAAATATTTAAGTTTTTATTTGTAGCACTGCTTTTTGCTTCGGATAGGGATTTACCGGATAAATTTTGGTACTTCAACTGACGTTCTAACACTATTTTCCTCTGTGTATAATACTACAGTTGATCCTTCTAAAACTTCTGTATTTTTTGCTGGTACCTGTTCTTTAACTAGTATAGAGTTTCCCTTTTCAGTCTCTTCGTTTATTACTTTAAATCCAAGATTTTCTAATGTCTTCTTTGCTTCTGTTAAAGTTTTATTTGTTACATCTGGTAATTTTTCAGTTTTAATAGTTTGTATTCCTGTTCCTGACTTTTCTGAAGTATCTGACGCAATTCCTAAATATGGTAAAATTTCTGTAAGCATATTTGATACAATTGGTGCTGCAATAGTACTACCATAAGGATTTTTTGTTTGAGGGTGGTATATTGCAACTAATACAACAACTTCTGGCTCATCAATTGGTGCAATAGCAACAAATGAAACTGTATATCCTTCTTCTGGATTGCTTGGCGATGGTTCAGATGTTCCAGTTTTTCCTCCTACCGAATATCCTGCTACTGCTCCATTTTTTCCCCCACCATCTGTAACAACATATTTCATCATATCTCTTACCTTTTCGGCTGTTTCTTTAGATATAACTTGTCTTACAGCACTTTCCTTAATTTCTGTAACAGTTCCTGTATCAACATTTTCAATTTGTTTTACTATTCTTGGTTTCATTAAAACTCCATCATTTGCTATTGCTGACACAGCAGTGATTAATTGAAGAGGAGTTATTTCAAAACGTTGTCCAAATGAAGTTGTAGCAAGTTCTACTGGTCCTACATCTTCTAATTTGTGGAATACACTTCCACTTTCTCCTGTTATATCAATACCTGTTTTTTCAAATAATCCAAATGCTCTAAAGTATTTGTAAAGCGTACTTGCTCCAATTCTTTGTCCTAATTGTATAAACGCACTATTACAAGAATTTCCTACTGCTTGCTTTAAGGTTTGCAAACCATGATGTACAGAGTTTGCACATTTAATTGTCCTATCTGCAACCTCTGCATATCCATCGCATGAAAAATCGTTTTTTACATTTACTTGTGTAATATTTTCCTCTAATGCAGTAGATGCAATAATTAGTTTAAAAGTTGATCCCGGTTCATATGAATCTTGGAAATTCCTATCCTTCCACATATTTTGTAACTCTTTGTTTTTATCCGCTGTTGAAAGTTCATCCCAATTACTTATTTCTTTATTTATTGTAAATGGAGTATTTAAGTTATAGCTTGGATATGTAGCCATAGCTAAAATATCTCCTGTGCTTGGCTTCATAACAATAGCACTTCCTGCAGTAGCTTTGTTGTTATTAACTCCCTCTTCCAAATATTTTTCGACTATGCTTTGTATATTTACATCAAGTGTTAGATATAAATCACTTCCATTTTCAACCTCAACATACTGCTGTGCTTCATCTGAAATTTCTTCTCTATTTACATCTGCTGTTGTTACAATTTTTCCATCTGTTCCTTTTAAAACAGAATCCCATTTTGACTCAATTCCATATAATCCTTGTGAGTCATCTCCAACAAATCCTATGACGTGCGCAGCAAGTGTTTGATAAGGATAATACCTTTTTGAATCATCATCAATATTAATTCCTGATGTTATTTCATTTTCTTCCATCCACTCTTTTAATTTATCAGATAATGATTTTTCTACCTTTTTTATTATCGTTTCAACTATATTAGTGCTTTGTACTTTAGCTAAAACTTCATTATAATCAAGCTCAAATATCTCAGATAAACCTTTTGCGACCTTCTCTTGAGTTACTTTTGTTTTTTCTGGATCTTTTTTGTCTACAAAGCTTGCAGGATTAATTGTTATAGTATCAACAGGAGCACTCCTTGCAAGAGCTTTTTTATTTGTATCATATATATTTCCCCTAGTAGGCCCAATTAACTTATGTATAGTCTGTTGCCTTGAAGCTCGTTCCTTTAACTCTGCTCCATCAACAAATTGTATCCATCCAATTCTTATTATTAATGCAAAAAATATAATAAGAATTAATACAACCGAAACAAGCATTCTTGTTGCTACCAACTTTTTTTCCTTAAAAGATTCAACTCTTGTATTCTTTTGTTTCCTTTTCTTCATTTTTTTCACCAAAAATATTTTATATTAAAATAGCATAAAAATCAATATTTATTTTTATATAGCTTTAACTTTTGCAACAATAACTGTCATATCATCTTTTAAGTTTCCAAGACTGTTATCTCTTGCTTCATCTAAAAGGATATTTGCAATTTTCTGTACATTATCTGTTTCTATTTCTTCTAAAAGATTTTTTACCCAAAGCTCTTTATTCTCATATTCAATATTTGACTCAAGAATGCCATCTGTGCACATAACAATTATATCTCCATCGCATAAATCTTTGTCATACACAACTAAATCAATTTTGTCCAATATTCCGTGCTGGAAGTGATATTGACTTTACAATATTTACTTTTCTTTTATTTTTTATAAATGTTGGGCAAGCTCCATTTTTTATAAATTCCATATTTCCTGAATAAAGGTCAATTATAGCTACATCTAACGTTGCATAGCTATCCTCTTCAGAATTAATATACATACTACTATTTATAAGATCAATAGATGTATCTTTATCAAATCCACTTGCTAACATTCTATTTAGCATCTTTACTGCTATTTGACTTGACTTTCTTGCTTCTGTTCCGCTTCCCATTCCATCACTTAATGCAATTAGATACTTTCCATCATCTAATCTCGTTTCTGAGTTATAGTCTCCTGATACCGCAGAATTTTTCTTTTTATCATGTGCTATTCCTATTTGTAACATAAACTTATCTTTAGTCACATATATCTGCTTACATAAGTTATTTTCCTCGTCTCTTCCACATACTTTCTTTTGCAAAGTGATTTCTTCTTTTAAAACTTTAGATAATATTTTTTCTATGTCTTCTATTTTACATTTTTCATTTTCTTCACAAGGAGCTTTATATATATTTATAATAAATCTGCCATTATTTTCTTTCTTTATATTTATATCTAAAATTTCTATTTCTTTTTGTGCACATAACAATCTAATTTCTTTCTTTTCCTCTTGGAAGTCTTCATCTTGGTTTTCAATTGATTTTGCAACACTCGAGATTGCTTTAGATACGCCATCTAATTGGTTTGATATTACTTTTTTATTTTCATTTATTTTTCTCTTCCATAAATTATTTATCTTTCCAATTTTATAAACTTCACTCATTAGTCTTGCAATATTTTTTACGTCTTCTTCACTCTTCATGTTAGTATCAAAATCATCATACCCTACTACGTACTCGTTTCTCTCTTCTAAGATTTTTAGTATATCATCTTTTGTTATATAATCATTTTCTACGAGTATATCAAATAATTCTGATATTAAACTATCATCATTCATCAAATCATCATATAAAATATTATCTCTAAATTCATCCAGTTTTGTTTCTATTTCTGATATAAATATTTTTTTACTATCCTCTAAAACATTTTCTTTATTTTCTGTTTTAAATTCTTCTTTATATGTTCTTGACATCTCATTAATAGTTTCAGACACAGTATTTAATTTATATATAGTATCTTTTGTATTTTCAAGACTATATGTACTTCCAACTGGAAGGTATAGATTTTTATCGAAAAAGTCTTCAATATTTAATTGTATGTTTTTTGGTACAAGCAATAATCCAAGTGATGCTACAATTATTTCCTTTATGTATATTATTGATGCTGTATTTCCATTTGCAACATACGCAAGTAAAACATTTCCTACAATGAAACCGAATAATTACACCTATTTTTCCAAACCTGCTTAAAATACCTGCTATCATTCCGAGATAAAGCAAATGATGCAACTAATGTTGGCTCATTGCCACCAATTATTCCAAGTACAGCACCTATTGTAATTCCACTTGTTGCTCCTATTAAAATTCCTTTCTTCCAACCAAGAACAAGTACAATAAGTATGCTTAAAACAGTTTTTATCTCAAGTCCAAAAATTGCCGTTCCTCCAAACGCACATGTAGCAACAGAAAGCATAAGGCTTGCTCCTACTACTTCCTCTACTGTAAATACTTTTTTTATATCATATTCACTTATTACTATTAACGAATTTGAGAATATTTTATAGAATATGTAAGTCACAACTGCTGTTGTAACTCCTAAAAATAAATCATATAGCAAAAATCCTCTAAATAGCATTTGAATAAATTGTACGAGAATAGTTGACATTACAACATATTTTCCAAGTTTTCTTCTTTCACTTTTATATTCTTCTTCATACCAAGGTTTAAATATTAAAACCATAGCTACAAAAACTAACGTTGTTAATATGTATGTTAAAGCACCCTGCATACCAAATCCTATGCTTGTCCCAATAAAGGTTAAAATATATATTATCCCTGCCGGTACTGCATTTGAAAGTGCCGCTGCAAAAACAGCTAGTCCAAATGGTGCCATTCCATTTATTCCCATACCCACTGTCGATAACAAAAATGACAAAATGTATACAATAACATTTTGTTTTGTAAATAATTTTTTTAAAACATTTTTTATTTCTTCATTTTTATTTAATGTAGCTTCTTCCTCTACAACTGTGCTTTCATCTTTTTCTACATTGGCTATATTTTGAAACATCCTTTACCACCTCTGTCTTATTTTTATTAAGTATACAAGCTTTACTAAAAAAAAATTGTCATATTTAGTATACTCTATAAAAAAAGTTTTTTGCATTTTGTGATATTTTAATTTGTTTTAATATCTAAATAAACAAATTACGATTTTTATTCTATAATATATTGTTATTTTTTTCAATATTATTATCAAAAATTGTCTAGTTATATATTATAAGATAATGGTTTTATATTAAAGAATAGCAGAAATGATTTATTTGAAAGAGCTGCGTAAGCGATTAACCGGAGCGTAGCGTAGGGCGAATGGAGCAGTCTACATATATATCTTTAATTTGTAGACTGCGACACCAAAGCTCTAAAAATAAATCATTTCTGCTATTCTATTGAAACACCCCATTATCCAGTATTAATATTCCCCTTCAAATACAATTTTTGCAGATCCAGTCATATAGACTTTATCATCCCATCTTATATCAAGGTCACCACCAAGCAGTTTAATTTTTATACTTTCCTTTTCATTTACTAAATTATTTAAAGTACATGCAACACATACAGCAGAAGCACCTGTTCCACACGCAAGCGTTTCTCCTGCTCCTCTTTCCCAAACTCTCATTTTTACAGTATTTCTATCTATTATTTGTATAAATTCGATATTGGCTCTTTGTGGGAAATGTTTATCTATTTCTAGTACTTCTCCATATTTTTTTACATCAAAATTATCAACATCATCAACTATTGTTACTGCATGTGGATTTCCCATTGATACACATGTAAAATTAAATGTTTTATCTAAAGCTTTTATTTTTAAATTTTTAACTATTTTTTCTTCTGATATAACTGGGATTTTTTCTGCTTCTAAAATTGGTACCCCCATATCTACTGTGACTTTATCTACCTTATTTTCTTTTATATGTAGCTCTAGAATTTTAATTCCTGCTAATGTTTCAATTTTTAGATTTGTTTTATTTGTCAATCCTTTATCATATACAAATTTACCAACACACCTTATTCCATTACCACACATTTCTGCCTCTGTTCCATCTGAATTAAACATAGCCATTTTAAAATCTGCTACATCACTTTTACAAATTAGAATAAGTCCATCTGAACCCACTCCAAAATGTCTATCACTTATAGGCTTAGCTAATTTCTTTATATTATCTATTTCGCTTTCGCTTAATTTTGTACAATCAACATATACGTAATCATTTCCAAGTCCTTGCATTTTTGTAAATTTTATCATACTTTACTCCTTAAATTATGCTTTTTTTTTTTGGAAAATATAATTATATTTTCCACACATTATTTTATCATATGTTCTTATAGATTAAAAGGTTTTATCAAAAAATTTTCGTTACAGCATAATGCTTTTATATTAAAGAATAGCTGAAATGATTTATTTGAAAGAGCTGCGTAAGCGATTAACCGAAGCGAAGCGGAGGGCGAATGGAGCAGTCTACATATATATCTTTATTTTGTAGACTGCGACACCAAAGCTCTAAAAATAAATCATTTCTGCTATTCTATTGAAACACCCCATTATCTTGTAACAAATTTTCAGTTGTAAAATAAATTAAATTGTGGTATCATATATAATATAATTAATATATTAAGGAGGTCTTTTTTATGTGGATTGCAATTTTAGTTGTTTTAGCTTTAATTATCCTTTGGGTTATAGCTTCTTATAATGGATTAGTTTCAAAAAAAATGAAAGTACAAAATGCATTCGGTCAAATAGACGTACAATTACAAAGAAGGTTTGATTTAATTCCAAATTTGGTAAATTGTGTTAAAGGATATATGAAGCATGAATCAGAAACTTTAGAGAAAGTTACTAAACTTAGAACATCTTGGGCAAATGCTGGTAGTATCAGTGAAAAGGTTGATCTAGATAATCAGCTTTCAGGTGCTCTAAAAACTATTATGGCTGTATCTGAAAATTACCCAGATTTAAAAGCCAATCAAAACTTCTCAGAATTACAAGAAGAGTTAAGAAATACAGAAAATAAAATTTCTTATGCAAGACAATTTTATAATGATAGCGTAACAATGTATAATACTGCACTTATGGTATTCCCTTCTAATATTATAGCTTCTATTTTTAAATTTACTCAAGAAAAATTATTTGTTGTAACAGATGAAAAAACAAGAGAAAATGTTAAAGTAGAATTTTAGTGAGGTTTAATTATGTATGAAGATATACGTTCTAACAAAATTAAATCAGGTATTATAGTATCAATATTTATTGTTGTTATTACTTTAATACTTTATTATATATTTATGGCATTTGATTTAGGACCTGCCTCTGCTGTAATTGCACTAATCTTTTCGATTATTGCTTCTTGGGCTTCATATTACAATAGTGATAAAATTGTTTTATCAATGTCAAAAGCAAGACCTGCAACTAAGGAAGAAAATCAAAAGTTAGTAAATATACTAGATGCACTCGTTGTTAGTTCTGGTCTAGGTGTTACTCCTAAACTCTATGTAGTTGAAGATGCACAGCCTAATGCTTTTGCAACAGGTCGTGATCCTGAGCATTCTGTTATATGTGTTACAACAGGACTTTTGGATAAACTTGATTATTATGAGCTTGAAGGTGTTATTGGTCACGAACTTGCTCACATTGCAAATTATGATATAAGACTTTCAGCAGTTGTAACTGTAATGGTTAGCTTTGTTGTAATTTTGTCAGATATGTTTACAAGGACTTTTATATATGGTAGAAGAAGTTCTAGCCGAGATAATGATAATAATGGTGGAAATGCCATTTTAATGCTTATAGGTCTTATATTTCTAATACTTGCACCTATTTTTGGAAAACTTGCTCAGCTTGCACTCTCAAGGAGAAGAGAATTTCTAGCTGATGCAACTTCTGTAAAATTTACTAGAAATCCAGATGGTTTAATCTCTGCACTTGAAAAAATATCAGCAGATCCTAATGAACTTCAAACTGCAAATAAATCTACTGCTCATATGTATATTTCAAGTCCATTTAGAGATAAAAAAATAACAAAATCTAGCATCTGGTCTACACATCCAAGTTTAGATGAAAGAGTTGAAGCTATAAGAAATTTGAAATAAAATAAGTTAAGTTTAGAACAAAGCGTCTCGTTGCCCTTTGTTCGTGTTGATTTGAGTTCCCATTCCAAAAGGAGAAAACTTAAAAGCAACGCTAAAGCCTTTTTAAAGGAAGAAAGAACTAAAATTTTATATTTAAAGGAGCTGCGTAAGCGATGGGCCGGAGCGTTAGCGTAGGGCGAATGGAGCAATCTACATTTAAACTTGTGTTTGTAGATTGCGACACCAAAGCTCCTGAAAAATATAAATTTTAGTTCTTTCTTTTTATAAACTTAATTTATTCTAAATATATTTTTTTATAACATTATTCTATTCTAAATATACTTTTCGCATTTTCATACGTAATCTTTGCAATTTCTTCTAAGTCTGTTCCTCTTATTTCTGCAATTTTTTCTGCTATATATACAACATTTCTAGAATCGTTTCTTGTTCCTCTATGTGGTTCTGGTGCAAGATATGGGCAATCTGTTTCAATTAAGATTCTATCATCTGGTATCATACCGCACAATTTCTCCTGCATTTTTTGAACTTTTAAAAGTTATTGCTCCTGCAAAAGATATATATAATCCTGCTTCAAGTCCAGCCTTTACCAAATCTTTATTTAATTGGCAACAATGAAGTATTCCTTTCTTATTTGGCTTTATATCTCCTTTTAAAATTTGTATTGTATCCATTATAGCATCTCTCGAATGTATTACAATAGGTAGCTCCAATTTATTTGCAAGTTTTATTTGCTCAAGAAACGCATATTTTTGCATTTCTTTATTATCTTTATCCCAATGATAATCAAGTCCTATTTCTCCTATTGCTACTACTTTTTTGGCTTTTGCTATTTTTTCAATTTGTAATATATCTTTGTCCATTTCTTGAACTTCACTTTTTATCTCACTTGGATGAATTCCGTACTGCCGAATATAAAAAATCATGACTATTTGCAATTTCCACAGCTTTTTCTGAGCTTTCTATATTGTCACCTACAACAACTGCTTTAGTTATACCCGCTTCATATATTTTATTTATTATCTCTTCTCTATCTTCATCAAACTTTTCATCATTATAGTGTGAATGTGTATCAAATAATTCCATTTTACTATTCCTTCCATATAGCAACTACATTTGCAACTGCATATTCTTTGCAATGCGACATACTAATCTCTATGCTTTCTAAATCTTCAACCTTTTTATTTATAAATCTTACCATTGGTCTGCCATTTTTATCATTTATTACTTCAACATCTTTCCAAGACACAGAAAATTTATCTTTTAGTTTATTTGATATTGCTTTAAATATTGCTTCTTTTGCAGCAAAACGCACAGCATAATGCTGGTATTTCATATATTTTTTTCCTTCACAATATTCTATCTCATTTTGATTATATATTTTATTTAAAAAATCTGTTTTTTCTTCATCTATTGCATTTTTTATTCTTTCTATTTCTATAATATCTGTTCCACAAGTTATTCTCACTTATTATAATTCATTCCCTTCGCTTTTTTTATACAATAACTTATTTACTAAACTTTATACATCCAAATAGTAATTTGCATTTGCATCTTCACAAATATGCCATTCGCCAATAAAGTCTATTTTCGTATTATTATCTAGGTTATATTGTGGATTTAATACAACATTTCCTTTTGCATCAATTGAGCCCCATAATCCATTTTGCTTTACTCCTGCATATCCACTGCTATTTTGTTCTGTTGCATCATCATATATATAATCAACAACAACTTTTCCATCTTTATCTACAAAGCCATATCTTCCATCTTTTTTACTTAAAAATAATGTATTTGATGTTAATACACTTGAAGACTCTATCTCTTCAAATTTGAAGTTATAGTATTTATAACTATCTTTAGTTTGAACCTTAATGTATCCTTTAGTTTCGTTTACTTCTAAAACAACTCCTGTAATTTTTTCTTCAAAATTTGAATTTATTACTTTAGATACAAGTTCATTGTTTTCTAAATAATCTGCAATTATAAAATCGCCTGTTTTTATATAGCTTATTCCTATACAATTAAAGCCTAATTTTTCTTCTCCATTTACATCTATTATTCCATACATATCGTTTTTTTGAGCAATACAAAGTTCAGAATTTATAATTGATATTTTATCATATTCAAATTCTACTTTTGTCTCTCCTGCTTTATTTATTATTCCAAACTTTCCATTCTTTTTAGCTACAATATATTCTCCACTTATATCTTCTACTTCATCAAATTTATTTTCTATAATAGTTTGATCATCTTTATCTATAACAACGTACTTATTATTCTTTTTTACAACAAATAAATCTTTTGAATATACTCCTTTTATTTCGTCATATTTACAGTCTAAAATAATAGATTTATCAAATCCAATAATTCCGTATTTATTGTCTTTATCAATTACGATATATCCATTTTTATAATCATTTTCTATTTTTTGTATTTCTTTATATTTAGGCTCTATTATTATATTTCCTGAATCATCACATAGTCCAACACTATCATCTTTTGTTATCAATAAACTGTTCTTTATTCCGTGTACCTGCTCTATTTTGTCATATTCTGCACTTAAAAGTTCTTTTCCAGAAAAGTCAACAAGTCCATATTTACTATTCTTTTGAACCCTAAGTAAATTAGTTTCATACCAAATCTTTTGTTTCTCATCAAAATTTTGTATAGCCTCTACTTTATCATATCCTTGAATTATTTCTTTTCCTTTTGAATTTATAGCCTTTGTTTTATATGTATTTTCTGTATAATTTGCATCATAAGTACAAATAAATATATCCTTACTATTATCTGGTATTACTATCATTTCATCATATTGAGGTTCTACTATCATCTCGCCATAAGAATTGATAACACCCCATTTTCCATTATCATAAGCTGTATAATAATTTAATGTTTCTACCTTTCCTGACGTGCTTTTTGAATTATTACTCAATAAAAACTTTATTCCTATAAAAAACATCACAATAACTAGAGCAAAAACTATTACTGCGATTACCTTTTTTACATTTAATTTTGAATAATCATCATATCTTCTTGCACGTCTTGACATAAAAAACCTCCATCAAAAAATTTTATCTGTATGTTCACTCTGTGTTTAAATATATCATAATTTCTTATTATCTTCAATGATTTTTTTGTAAAAATTTATTAATATTGTGACAATATAATGGTTTGTTTCAATAGAATAGCTGAAATGATTTATTTTTAGAGCTTTGGTGTCGCAGTCTACAAAATAAAGATATATATGTAGACTGCTCCATTCGCCCTACGCTACGCTCCGGTTGGTCGCTTACGCAGCTCTTTCAAATAAATCATTTCAGCTATTCTTTAATATAAAAACATTAATATTTTACAAAAAAAAGAAACCCACATTGTTAAAAATTACAACATAAGTTTCTTTATTATTTTTATTTATTTGTTATTTCTTCTAATTTAAGAAGTTCTTCCCATCTTTCATCTAGTTCCTTTTGGAAAGCCTCTATCATCCATTCATTACCTGGTTTAAACATATGTTTAAATCTTCTTTGTGGTTTTAAGAATTCTTCAATAGGAAGTTTTTTAGCTGGTTTATAGTTTATCTTGTATTTTCCATTTTCTACTTCATATAGTGGCCAATAACATGTCTCTACTGCAAGTTTATTTATTTGCATTAATTCATCTGTTGGATAGCCCCAACCTCTTGGACATGGTGCCATTACATTTAAGAATGCTGGACCTTCTGTATATATTGCCTTTTCTGATTTTTCATATAAATCTTTAAAGTTTGCTGTTGCAATACTTTGTGCAACATATGGAATATGATGACTTGCCATTATCTCTGTTAAATCTTTTCTAGGTTGCATCTTTCCTGGGATTTTAGTTCCTGCAGGAGATGTAGTTGTATCTGCAAAATGTGGAGTTGCTGAAGAACGTTGTATTCCTGTATTCATATATGCGCCATTATCATAGCATACATATACCATATCATGTCCTCTTTCCATTGCTCCTGATAAGCTTTGAAGTCCTATATCATATGTTCCTCCATCTCCTCCAAATGCTATAAATTTTGTATGTTCATCTTCTGGAAGTTTTCCTTGTGCTTTTAAAGATTTGTATGCTGCTTCTACTCCTGAAAGTGTTGCTCCTGCACATTCAAATGCTGTATGAATAAATGAATCTTTCCAAGATGTATATGGATACATAAATGTTGATACTTCCATACATCCTGTCGCAGTACATACAACTGCATGGTCTTCTTCTTTTAAAGCTCTAAGCACCATTCTTGCTACTGGTGGTGCACCACAACCTGCACACATTCTATGACCTGCCATAAATCTTGAAGGTTTATCTGCGACAACTTCTTTTAAATTATATGCCATTATTTATCCCTCCTTACTCCAAAGTATCTATATGGATTGTCTATTTTTCCAGTTTTAACAATTTCAGCTAAATCATTGTATACTCCTTCTATATCATAAGAAGTTGTATCTCTTCCTCCTATACCATATACATAACTTACCATTGGTACTTGTTTATTATTTACATACATAGCTGATGTTACATCTTCAAATAATGCTCCACCTGCTGCATTAAGTGAATCTGATTTATCAAGAACTGCAACAGCTTTTAAATGTGATAGAGCATTTGCAATTTCTTCTGTTGGGAATGGTCTAAACATACGTACTTTAAGTAGGCCTGCTTTAACTCCTTTTTCTCTTAAAGCATCTACAACATATTTTGTTGTACCTGCTGTTGAATTCATACAAACTATTGCAATTTCTGCGTCATCTAATTTATATTCTTCAAAGAATGAATACTTTCTTCCTGTCATTTTTTCAAAGTCTTTTGAAACTTCTTCTATAACTTTCTTTGCATTTCTCATTGCATTTGCTTGTTGATATTTATGTTCAAACAAATATGGCTGAACATCTAATGGACCAACTGCCATTGGTTCCTTGCTATTTAATAAATAATGTTCAGGTTTATATTTTCCAACAAATTCTTTTACTTTCTCGTCTTCTACTAATTCTATATTCTCAATAGAATGTGATGTTATAAATCCATCTTGGCATACCATAAGTGGTAACAATACATCTTTGTGTTCTGCTATTCTATGAGCCATAAGTAAATTGTCATATGCCTCTTGGTTATTTTCTGAAAATAGCATTATCCATCCTGCATCTCTTACTCCCATTGCATCTGAATGGTCATTGTGTATATTTAATGGTCCTGATACTGCACGATTTACAAGTGACATTACTATTGGTAATCTCAAACTTGATGCTATATATATCATTTCCCACATTAGTGATAATCCATTAGCTGATGTTGCAGTCATAGCTCTAGCTCCTGCTGCTTCTGCTCCGATACATGCACTCATTGCACTGTGTTCACTTTCTACTGCTACAAACTCTGTATCAACTGTTCCATTACTTACGAATGTTGAAAAATATTGTGGTATCTCAGTAGAAGGTGTTATAGGAAATGCTGCAACTACATCTGGGTTAATTTGCTTCATAGCTGTTGCTGCTGCTTCATTTCCGCTTAAACGTTCTCTTATTGACATTATAATTTCCTCCCTTTTTTATTATATATAACTTCTCTTAAAACAAGCTCCTATATTATATATTAATATTTTCTGTAATTTAAACGAGATTTAGTATAGTGCAAGGCGGACAAGGCAAAATTTTGAAAATAGACCTGGTGGTCATTTGAAAAATTTTGACCGCAGTCCAACGAAGCAATATGCTAATTATCGTTTAAATTACCTCATTTCTATTGCAACGAAGGGACAAACCTTAGCACAAACTCCGCATCCTTTGCAATAGTCATAATTAAAGTCTTCTCTTTTTTGTTCTTTGTTTACAGGAATTGCATCATCTGGGCAAACTGGAAAACATAGGCCACATTGTTTGCACTTTTCAGATAAATATACTGGCTTTTGTGATCTCCAGTCACCTGTTTTAAACTCTAATGAATTTCCTGCATCATATATGTTACCAGCTATTGTCATTTCTTCTGCTGGTGTATTTGGTGTTATCTTCATATCTTTCATTCCTTTCATATTAAGGGATTATATCTTTTTTACTTCGTTTAATGCCATCTTCAAAGCATTCATATTTCCTTCAATTACTTCTGGTTTCTTTGCAAATTTATGCTTGAAAGAACCCTCCATATCATTTAGTAATTCTTCATCAGTCATTATTTTGCTTACCTTTACTATTGCTGCAAGCATTGGTGTATTTGGGAAATATTTTCCTAAAGTTTCCATTGATACTTTTCTAGCATCAATAGTATAGACCTCTCCCTCATAATTTTTAAGTCTAGATTTGATATAATCTGCATCCTTTGTTGTGTTAATAACTATTGCTCCTTCTTTTTTTAATCCTGATGTAACATCCACAGAATCAAGTAAAGTATCATCTACAACAACTACATAATCTGGTTCATAAATATTGCTGTGTATAGTTATTGGCTCTGTACTAATTCTGTTATATGCAGTAATTGGAGCTCCCATTCTTTCTGGTCCATATTCAGGGAAACCTTGAATATATTTTCCAGTGTTAAAAGCTGCATCTGCAAGTAACAATGAAGCTGTTTTTGCTCCTTGTCCTCCTCTACCATGCCATCTTATTTCTATCATGACATTACCTCCTTTTTATAGTTTTAAGTATATTATTAAAAAAATTTAAAGTCAATCAAAATAGCTTAAATTTAATAAAATTTTAAAATTGCGTGCAATATTTTTTCATCTTGGCTTTTTATACATACTGTGTGTACATTATCTTCTCTTGAATAAAATAATGCAACTGTATCTCCTAATTTAACTTGTTTTTTGTATTGTATTTCAAGATTATCAAAATTTACATCTATATTTTCTGGTAAAGCATCATAAGCAAGTTCTAAATAAACTCCATTATTAACATGATGATTTACATCTATATCTCTTCTTTTAGCTGTATATTCATATACCTTAATTTTATTCTCTGGCTCTTTAAGTTTTCCTTCAAATTCTTCTTCAAACGCGTTTTTTTCTACTATTCCATAACTATTTGCTAATCCTTCTGTAACTCTTCCTATACTTTGCTTTTTACCATCTATTAATACCCACTCTGTACTTGCTATTGCTACCTTTTTTCCCTGCTCATCAAAAACTTCAAAATCACGCCAAGATGATACTTTTTCAAATTTTCTTGCCCACGTTTTTACTGTTAATTCTGTGTTCCAACAAGGTCTTTTAAAAAATTTAATTTTCCAAAATAAAAGCATCCAAGAGACTTTTGTTTGTTCTATGTCATTTAACCCATAACCAATTGTTGCTGAATGAACTCCTGCTGCTTCTGATAATATATTTATTAAGCCTTTATCTGATAATTCGTTATTTTCGCTTATATCAGTGTATTTTATATGTGTTTTGTATTCGTATAGTGCCATAGTTATACCTCCACGCCAAAGTATATCACAACATTTATATTTTTTCAATATACAAAAAGAGCTTCTACTTATTAGTAAGTATTTTTTTACAATTTTCTATTGTATTTTATTTACTTGTACAGCTTTTGCCTGTATAATAGTATTTAAGAGTTTTAATTATATAAATATAATAAAACAATTATGATAAGAAAATAAAGGAGAAAAATCATGAATAAAGATGAAGAAATTTTAAAGAATAATGCTACAATTCATAAAGATAATTCCTTAAACCGATTAGACTTATCCTTTACTAAACATATTAATTGTGGAGAATATAAGACTAGTCATTTATTGGCTTATTGGGTTTCTGATTTTTCAAATTATCATGATGAAGAAAAAACATTTGATACAACAAAAATAATTACTTTTAAACGTGGTAGTATTATAAAAGCAAATTTAGGTTTTAATATAGGACATGAGTTAGGTGGATTACATTATTGTATTGTTTTAGACAAATTTGATAATCCTAAAAATGGTACATTAAATATAATTCCATTAACATCAAAGAAAAATAAAAGGTATCATCATTCTGCTTTAGATTTAGGCAATGAAATTTATGATATGCTAAATTCATTATATGCAAAAGAAATTCAAAAATTATCCAATAAATATACTGATATATGGAGTTTGCCTGCTGATAAGGTTGAAAAATTTTCTTCTGATTTTGAGTATGTAAAAAAGATGAAATATGAAATATCTAAAATGAAAATAGGAAGTGTTGCTCTAATAAATCAAATAACTACAATAAGTAAACAAAGAATATTTGATGATGAAATTTTAAGGAAAGTTCGCCTATCAAATACTAGTCTTGATTTATTAGATAAACATATTATAAAATTTTTTACAAAATAAATAGGAGAACAGCTAGTGTTCTCCAAAGTCTTCTGACGCCCGACTACTAAAATAGTAGTGGGAAAGTTAAATATATTATACCAAATATATTTTAACTTGTCAAATATTTGACATTATTATTATATACAAAAAATATTAAATTATTTCCATTTTATTAGAGTTTAAAATAAAAAAATTCAAGAGGTTACATTTTTATTGCCTCTTGAACTTATTGATGTATTTAAGTTGTTTAATTAACTGTTCATTTCTTCAGGAGCTCCAACTGGGCAAACACCTGCGCAAGTTCCACATCCTATACATAAGTCAGGATTAATTACAAATCTTTCTTCTCCTTGTGAAATACATTCAACTGGGCAAGAAGCAGCACATGCTCCACAGCTTATACATTTATCTGTTATTTTATATGCCATTTACATTTCACCACCTTTCTTATTAATTATTCATATCTTGCTTGTCTAATTCTTCAAGTTTTTCTAATTCTTTTAAATCACTATCTTCTACTTCATCATCTTCTTCTGTTTCTACATCTTTAATTATTTTAATTTTGTCTATTGGAAATCTTTTATGCTTAATACTATCCTTATCTTCAATCTTAACTTTTACAATCTCTTTCAAAGTTTCTACGTTCTCTACTATCCCTTCTCCCTCTTCTGTCTTAACAATTGCGCCAACTTTAGGAAGTCTTTTTAGTTTTTCTTCATATACTTCTTGTTCATACTTCAAACAACACATAAGCCTACCACACGAGCCTGATATTTTAGAAGGTGTAAGAGATAAATTCTGTTCTTTTGCCATTTTTATAGACACTGTTTCAAAATTTGCAAGGTGTGAACAACAGCATAATTCTCTTCCACAAATTCCATTTCCACCTATTCTTTTTATCTCATCTCTAATACCAATTTGTCTAAGTTCAATTCTTGTTTTGAATATTGCTGCTAAATCTTTTACTAATTCTCTAAAATCTATTCTTCCATCAGCTGTAAAATAAAATAATATTTTACTATTATCAAATTTATATTCTACATCTACTAAGTTCATGTCTAGTTTATGTTTCTTAATATTTTTTATTGCAATTCCAAAGGCTTCCTTTTCTTTTCTCTTGTTTTCTTCATAATGCTTTTTGTCCTTTTCAGTTGCTTTCCTTTTTATAGGCTTTAGCTGTGCTACAATTTTATCTTCTGAAATTTCTTTATTTGGTATAACAACCTCTGCATACTCTTCTCCAAGAGAAGTTTCAACTATAACAAAATCTCCAACTTTATATCTATATTTGCCTGGATCAAAGTAATATACTTTTCCTGGCTTTTTTATTCTAATACCTACTATTGTTTTCAAAACGTTCCTCCTATTCCCAAATTTTTAAAATAAGATTATCTACGCACATATCATAATTACTATTCTGCTTTATTCTAGCTTTAGTTTCTTCAACATAATCTATATAATATAGGTATCTCGTATTATATCTTGCTTTTTCCATAAAAATTGTATTAATAAATTCCAGATTTTGCAAAATATTATCTTTGTCCTTATATAATATATCTAGCTTATTAAGTAAATCTACACTTGTATATTTTTCTACATGTCCAAAAACTTTTTCTAAAGCATCATATCTTTCTTTTGCTTCTTCTGTTAATTCCATCTTACTTTCTTCTGTAAAGGCAAGCCTTGTGCACCTTGATTTTATTGTAGTAAGTAATGCATTATCATTATTTGAGACAAGTATTATAGATACAAATTCTGGTGGCTCTTCTAATGTTTTTAAAAGGCAGTTTTGTGCTTCTACCGTCATTTTTTCTGCATTATTTATAACATATACCTTTTTCCATGAAGTTATAGGCTTTTCATATATTTTTTCTTGCATTTCCCTTATTTCGTCTATCTTTATGCTTTCATTCGCATCTTTGTTTATCACATAATAATCAGAATGATTATTATCATCAAACATTAAGCAAGACTTACATTTATTACAAGCATCATCTTTAGCATCAAGGCATAAAATCATTTTAGCAAATTTTTGTGCATATTCATAATTTTTAGTTATTCCATTTCCAGAAAATATATATCCATTTACTATTTTTTTAAGTTTTATCGTATTTCTTAGTAAATCTTCTACCTGTGTATTTTTCAACTTTTTTATATTTCCTTTCTAGCTTATATTAAACTTTTCCAAATTGGTTAAATGGCCAGAATCTTATTAATACTTTGCTTTCTATCTTATCTATTGGTATACACCCAAATATCCTACTATCTACACTTTGAGCTCTATTATCTCCCATTACATAAACATATCCATCT
Organism: uncultured Clostridia bacterium; assembly: GCA_947624655.1. Lineage (GTDB taxonomy): Bacteria > Bacillota > Clostridia > TANB77 > CAG-508 > JAAWPK01. The sequence goes on from CANQLH010000013.1 coordinate 21,555, forward strand.
GGCACAGTTATATCATAATATTTCCCGCTTGGTGTAAGTAAATTATCTGTTAAGTATTCTTCTTCATATAGCTCATCATTTATATATACTTTTCCTTCTTCAATTTTTATTCTTTCTCCTGGAAGTCCTATTACTCTTTTTATATAGCTTGTTTTATTATATTCAAGAACATAGTATACAAACTTTGAAAATACTCCTGTTGGTTCATTTTCATATACTGCAACTGGTAAATCATTATTAATCACCATGCTATCTACATCTGTATTACTTGGTGCTTCAAATGTTATTATCTCTCCTCTTTTAATTTCTTTTTTTGTAGTAATACTCCATCTATCTAATATTAGTCTATTTCCTTGTTCTAATGTAGGTTTCATAGATACTTGTCTTACAACTGTTGGTGTGAATATATAGTGTCTTACAATAAGTGCAAGTAGAATAGCTATCAAAATACAAATTATCCACTCTACCACTTCTTTTAATACCTCTTTTTTTTCAGTAGTCATTCGTTTTCTCATTCCTTCCTGAACTAGATTTCCGAAGTAACTTATATTATATATGATTTACCTATTAAAATCAAGGTTTTTGCTTACTTTTTTGTTGGTATTTTTATTACCACTTCTGTACCTTCTCCTTTTTTACTTTTAATATCTATAGAGCCATTATTTCTGTCTAATATTTCTTTTGCAATAGAAAGTCCGAAGTCCTGTTCCTCCCATTTCTCTTGTTCTTGCTTTATCAACTCTATAAAATCTCTCAAAAATACGGCTTAAATCTTCTTCCGGAATTCCTATACCATTGTCTATTATTTTTATATATGCATCATTATACACAAATCCAACATATATCTTTATATTTCCATTTTCACCTGTATATTTTATACTATTAGTCAAAATATTTAATACAACTCTTTCTATTCCGTCCTTATCTGCATATACCTCTGGAACATTAGCTGTAACAAAACATTCTACCATTTGATGTTTTTTTTCTATTTCAATTTGTACTTTATCTTGACATTGCTTTACAAGTTCTCCTAAATCAAATTTCGTTTTTTCTTGTTTTATTTCATCATTGTCATATCTCGAAAGAGCTAATAAATCTGTAACTAATTTTGCCATTCTTCTTGCCTCTGTTGCTATAACTGTCAAAAATTTATTTTTAGTTTCCTCATCATATTCATCTTCAAGAAGTGTATCTGCATATCCCATTATAGAAGTAATTGGTGTTTTTAGTTCGTGTGATACATCTGCAACAAATTCTTTTCTCATATTGTCCAACTTTACATGTTCTGTAACATCTTGTATTACAACCATTACTCCTGCTGGTGTATCATCTTCATTTTTTAGTGGTGCAAAATACATATGAACATGGTTATCTCCTATTGTTACTTTTTCTTCTGTTGAAGTCCAATTTTCGAGATATATTACTTTCTCCAAATTAACATTCACATTTAACTTATTAAATATAATCTCAAAATTTTCATCTTCTGGAATTAATCTTAAAAGCCTCGTTGCAGCAGGATTAATTAGTGATATTTTTCCATCCATGTTAAAAGCAATAATTCCATCAGTCATATGTAAAAGAATGGTTTCTATTTGATTTTTCTTTCTTGATACTTCATTCAAATTTTCTTTAAGCTCTTTGGTCATCATATAAAAAGCATTTACTAAATCATCTATTTCGTTTTGACTTTTAGTAGTTTCTATATTTTTTGTTTCTATCTCTTCTCCTGATGTGATTTTTTTTGCATTATTTATTAGTCTACTTATTGGTGCTATTACATTTTGCGTCACAAATACACCTACAAGTACACATATAAGGGTAAAGATAAGTATTGTGTATAGAGTAATTATTTTTAATTGCTCTTGATAATTTTGTATCATACTTGTATACTCTTGTATACTACTTATTGGCTTTTCAACCATCGTTTGTAAATTCATATAATTCGTATATCCCATTGCTGCAATTATTACTATTCCTAGTACTAAAAATATCAAAATAATCTTTATTTGTATATTTTTAAGCATTATCTATCACCTCTTAAAATATGTTCCTTGACAATTAAAAATGTATATATTTTATCTCACAATAAGGGTGCTATTTAAAACTAGCACCCTTGTAATATTTTTCTTTAATCTGGTTTTGCTATATAGTATCCAACTCCTCTTTTTGTTACAAGTATCTGAGGATTTGTCGTATCCTTTTCTATTTTTTCTCTAATTCTTCTTACCGTAACATCTACTGTTCTAATGTCTCCGGAAATATTCATATCCCCATACTTTTTCAAGTAAAAGTTCTCTTGAGACAATTTGACCTGGCTGCATTGCTAAGTATTTTAAAACTTCAAACTCTCTAATCGTTAAATCTACTCTTTCTCCACTTACTTTTACTTCAAATTTATCTAAATCTAAAGTTAATTCTCCTACACTTATTTGATGTTGTTTCTTTTCTTCCTTTGTATCTGCAACTGATTCTGTTACATCTATCTTTCTTAAATTTGCTTTAATTCTTGCCATTAATTCTCTTACACTAAAAGGTTTTGTTATATAGTCATCTGCCCCAAGTTCAAGTCCTACAATTTTATCTAATTCTTCATCTTTAGCTGATAATATTAATATTGGAATATTTAATGAATTTTTTATTTTTTTACAAACAGTTAATCCATCCATCTTAGGTAGCATTATATCAAGCAAAATTAAATTTGGTTTATATTCTAATGCCATATCTACTGCTTGTACACCATCATTTGCTTCTATTGTGTTATATCCTTCTTTCTTTAGATTATACGCTAATATATCAATTATTGACTGTTCATCATCCACAATTAATATTGTTTTTTTATCTTCATTATTCATATAAACTTCCGCCTTTCATTTAAGACTTTGTCCTTATTATTTATATCATATATTTAAAATTAAAACAAGCATTTATATTATTTTTCTATTTTAAATTTATTTCCATTTAAGCAAAAAGCTAATAATAATGGGAATGCAAAAAATAGTATTAATACATATCTTACAAGTACCATTGGGCCAAGTAATACTGTTAATTGTAATAAAAGTATTAGGCTTAATATTACTAATATTGTTTTTCTTTTTTTATATATGTTATACCATAAGCATATAAGTACTCCCCAAAACATAGCGCCAAGAGAGAACATCATAGAAATAATTGGTATTTTATTAATCGTTGTTTCTCTTGAAATATTATAGTATATATCCCTTAATATTGGTATTTTACTTCTCATACGACCTGGTGCTTCACATATTGCTTCAAAATAACACGTATCTGTATTATAAGCATCACCTTCTTCATTTGAACAATATCCATTTACAATGGTATCAGGATACCAAAATCCTAATGTGTTTGCTAAAAATGAATCTATATATATTCCGTGGATTCTTTATACCTATTTCAAACCACAATTTAAAGAAATCAATGTATCCAATATTATCAAAATTAATAAAGTCCTTCACTGGATCTGATATTTCTGGTCTATATTTCTTTAGTGTTTCATCATCTGTATATAAATATATCTTATTCTTTTCTTCTTCTGTTAAGCTTCCATTATTATAGTTATATACTCTCGCTATTTGCTGTAATGGAACTGAAAATGCTTCAGCTCTTCTTGTTACCCTATTATAAACACCTAGCAATGAATATACGGTTCCTATTACCTCTGCATATAATAATAAAATTATTGTAACTGATATTATTATCTCTTTTTTTCTGAATGCTAATATAAATATTATAAAAAATGGTATATATGCATATATTCCATTATTTCTAAATATTAATGCTAAAAATGTAACTAATATAAATCTAAATTGCAAAAATTTTGATTTTAGAAATTCTTCTTTGTCTATCAATGCTTCTGTCATAAATATAATGCTAAATAGTACCATTACGGTAAATATTGTATCTCTAGTTGAACATAATACATACATTACTATTACGGGGAAAAATGTATAGTAAAGAATTCCTATTCCTTTTACTACACTTGAAACTTTATATTTGTCTAAGAAATATATACAATATGTAAAACATGCTGAGCATAGTATCATTTGTAATGCAATATAAAGTGCTATTCCTACATTTTCGCTACCAAAAAAGTGGCCTATATTATCTACGAAAAATCCTGTTATTAATGTGTGCATTACTGGATGCCATGACATTATATATCCGTTTGCATATTGTAGGTACTGACTTCCTGCATCATAGGAAAAATATCCTGGATATACTGCCAAAAAAACTGGTATCCAAAATAAAAGCATCACTAAAAATATTATTATATATTTTTTTCTTCCTGATAGCTTATTCTTTGCTTTAGTAAATATTTTGCTTTCTTTAGTTTCTTTTTGCTCAAATTTTTCTATAAATTTATATACTTGAACAAGTACACAATCCATTATAAAAGAGATTGAAAATATTGAAAGGTATATACCAATGTCTTTTAAGATAACTCCTCCAGATATTTTCACACTATTTCCAAGTACCAAAAATGCTGAAAATATTATTCCAAGTGACCATATATTTTTAAGCTTTTGTACATTTTCTTTTACAAATGTTTTCTTTAGGAAATATATAAAACAAATAAATATGATTACAGCTAATATACTATTTGAATATGTAAGTTCTTCCTTAAAAGAAATTATATAAGGTAAAAAATATGTTGCCATATATGCAATTATTACTATAAATACATTAGTGATAATTTTAGGATTAACTTTTTTCTTTACTTCTTCAGTATTTTTCTTCATTTTTAGTTCCTTTCACGTATATAAGTGGGAATTAGTAATTTTTATTTTATTACTGTATAATTATATAATAGTGAAATTATTTTGCAAGTGATTTTATAAAAAATACACCTATAAATATTAAACTTTTTTTGTTTAACTTTAAGGTGTATTAAAAAATATATCTTTAATTTTATTTATTCGGCTCATTTTTAAAAACTTCTGTAAAATTAATCATAGGTACTCTTATTGGCTCTATACCACCTACTGATGTCATTGTTATTACATAGCTTCTAATCAATTGAGAAAGTAATGGAGCTCCATTGTATTTTAATCTTTCTATAAATTGTTCTTCATTAAGATTTTTCCCTGTAAATTGTCCAAGCATTTGAACTCCTAATTCTACTGTATGTTCTTTATTTTCTTTATTTATTAAACTTATATTTTGTATTAATATTATACTAGCACCAAGACTGTCTTCATTTATTTTTTTTATCTCAGACATTCTAATTTCTAATTCAACTTGAATTTCGCTTTTATTTTTTTCTGGTCTATTATGTATTCTAAAATAACTATCTTTAACATAACTATCTATGAACTGTATATCCGCTTCTTTAATCTTATTTTCTTCCATATAACTTGTCCTCCTATTTAAGATGCTTGTGCCAAACTTTCTTCTTTACAATCATTAGAATATGTAGCCTGTGTTGTATATTTTTCTTTAAACTTTAAGTTTAATATATTTTCATATTCTTCTGATAAATCTTCATAGTCATATCTAATTTCTATACTATATCTATAATTATTATTTACTCTATCATATATCTTCCCAAGTAATTTATCAGCAAAATTTTCATCTTTTGTGGAAAGTTTATTCCACAATTTCACTAAAAATTTTACAGTTGCATTATATTTACTTGATTCTATCTTTCCAATCATTGGTTGTGATATGTTAAGCATATCTGCCAAATCTTCTTGAGTTAAATTATGCTCTTCTCTATAATCACGTACTGTTTTAGATATAATATATAAAACATCATTATATTCCATATTTATCCAAGTATCTTGATTAAATTTAATTTTTTCATTTTTCCTAGATATAAACTTTTCTAAATTAATACTCATTTTATTCTCCTTTATATATCATTATACATATTAACTGCATCTTGTAGAGGTCTTTCATAGTCTTTTTTGCTTTTTTCTACAAATGCCAAAAGAAAACATAAAATATCATCTTCCATAATAAATATGCATCTAACATTATTATTATTCTTTCCACTTTTTTTATCTTTATAACAATATATGTCACTTTTACCTTTCTTTCTTTGCTTTAATCCTTTATCTAATGTAGGTCTTTCGAAAATTTCTTTACTATTTAAAAATGGTGTTGGGTTCTCTCTAAATGGTGGCAAATATTTTGTGAGTTTGGTTGCAAAAGAGTCAGCAGATTTTTCTGTCTTTAATATTTCAATTAATTCATTTCTACATCTGTCACTTAAAAAAGCTCTATCTTCTTCTAGCTTTATTCTTAATGTATCTATTACTGATTCTGCTCCATCTGTATTTGCCATATTGTTCTTCCTTTCTTTAGATTATTTGTACCCCATATTAATTTTCTCCTTTTTATAACTTATAGGTTATATTGATATAATAACATATCTCAAAATTGTTGTCAACTATTGTTGTAAATTTTACTAAAAAAGCTATTTACATATTTCGACATTTCTAAGCTTTTTTATTTACTTTTTCCTTTCTCCAAATATCTAACTTAATAATTTTATCTATTGCAAGTCCTCCTAAAAGTGAAATAACTATAATGATTATTGCTGTTATATAATGAATTGAAATAATTTTAATAACAATCACTGCTATATAATTTGATGCGTTTATATTTATTTTTGATAATATATCTTTCCCAACTGTTAAGAAAAACTGATGTGTTACAAATATTATAAGAGTATTTTGTCCAATGTAATTTTACACTTTTCTAAACCTCTGTTTCTTATATTACTAAAAATTATTTTAGCCATTCCTTATTTTCTAAATACCAATCTATCGTTTTTACAATTCCATCTTCAAATTTAGTTTTTGGTTCCCATCCAAGTTCACTTCTTATTTTGCTTGGGTCTATTGCATATCTGTAATCATGTCCTTTTCTATCCTCTACAAATTCTATTAAGCTTTCTGGTTTTTGCAAATGTCTTAGTATAAGTTTTACTATATCAATATTTCTTTTCTCATTGTGTCCACCAATATTATATCTTTCTCCTGCTCTTCCAGAATGGAACACTAAATCTATTGCTTCACAGTGATCCTCTACATATAACCAATCTCTTATATTTTTTCCATTACCATATACGGGTAATTTTTCATTCTTTAATGCAAGTTTTATCATATGAGGTATTAATTTTTCATTATGTTGATATGGTCCATAGTTATTAGAGCAATTAGTAACAGTAACATTCATCTTAAATGTTTCATAATATGCTCTTGCAATCAAGTCTGAACTTGCTTTTGATGCTGAATATGGACTATTAGGATTTATTGGAGTATTTTCTGTAAAATATCCTTCTTCTCCAAGCGTTCCATATACTTCATCAGTTGATATATGTACAAATTTGTTACTGCTTCCTTCTCCCCAAACTTGTTTTGCAACTTCTAGCAATGTATGTGTTCCTATTACATTTGTCTGTGTAAATATAAATGGATTTTTTATGCTATTATCAACATGTGATTCTGCTGCAAAATGTATTACACCATTAATTTGATATTTTTCAAATAATTTTTTTACAAATTCAAAATCACATATATCTCCCTTTTCGAAAACAATTTTATCTATTACCTTTTTTAGGTTATCCATATTTCCTGCATATGTTAATTTATCTAATACAATTATTTTATAATCTGGATGCTTTTTTATAAAAAACTCCACAAAATTCGCTCCTATGAATCCTGCTGCACCTGTTACTAAAACATTTTTACTCATTTTACTTCATTCCTTTCTTATTAAAACAAGAGATTATTAGTTTATTTAACAATCTCTTATATTATAAATTATTCTATCGTTCCCCATTTCTTATCTTTTTCAGATTGAATAATGTTTTCTACTCCGCCTATCTTATCTAATGGCCATTCTATTCCAATTTTAGGATCATTCCAAATTAAACCACCTTCGTCTCCTGGATGATAAAAATCATCACATTTATATACAAACTCAGCCTCATCACTTATAACTAAAAAACCGTGTGCAAATTCTCTTGGTATCATAAATTGTCTTTTATTCTCCTCTGATAGAAGCACTCCATAATACTTGCCATAAGTTGCAGAGCCTTTTCTTAAATCTACTGCTACGTCATATACTTCTCCCTTGATTACCCTTACAAGCTTACTTTGTGGATATTCTTTTTGAAAATGTAATCCCCTTAAGACTCCTTTGCTAGATTTTGAATGATTATCTTGTACAAATTCATACTTAATTCCAATTTCTTCAAAATCTCTTTTACTATATGTCTCCATAAAGAATCCTCTGTTATCTTCAAAAACAGTAGGTTCTATAATATATAATCCTTCAATTCCTGTTTCAATTTTTTTAAACTTGCTCATGTTTTCTTCCCCTTACAAAATATATTTAGATTTTTATGGTTTTATCTATAAACCATTTATATTATTCTTCCCCTATTTTATTTTCTGCTACATCTTTTAGATATTTTCCATAATTATTTTTTAAGCACACATCTGCTAATTTTGATAGCTGTTCTTTGCTTATCCATTTTTTTCTATATGCTATTTCCTCTGGGCAACATATTTGCATTCCTTGTCTTTTTTCTATTGTTTGTACAAAGCTTGCAGTTTCTAAAAGTGAATCATGTGTACCTGTATCAAACCAAGTCATAGCTCTACCTAATTTTTCTACTTTAAGAGTTCCTCTTTTCATATATTCCTCATTAATTGCTGTAATCTCTAGTTCTCCTCTTGCTGATGGTTTTATTTTCTTGGCAATTTCTACTACATCATTAGTATAGAAATATAACCCAGGAACCGCATAATTTGATTTTGGTTTTTCTGGTTTTTCTTCGATTGAAATTGCCCTTTCCTTTTCATCTATTTCAACAACTCCATAAGCTGTTGGATCTTTTACATAGTATCCAAAAATTGTTGATTCTTCTTCTCTGTCATTTGCATGCTTTAATAATTTATGGAGGTTATTACCATAAAACATATTGTCACCTAATATCATAGCAACATTGTCTTTACCTATAAATTCTTCTCCTAAAATAAAAGCTTCTGCAAGACCTCTTGGTTTATCTTGTATTTTATATTCAAAATGAAGTCCAAACTTTGAGCCATCCCCTAAGAGATTTTGAAATACTACTATATCTCTTGGAGTTGAAATTATAAGTATATCTCTTATCTCAGCTTCCATTAATACCGATAATGGATAATAAATCATAGGTTTATCATAAACTGGCATAATTTGTTTTGATATTGCCAAAGTTAATGGATATAATCTTGTTGCACTTCCTCCTGCTAAAATAATCCCTTTCCTATTTCCCATACCTTACATCTCTCCTTGCATCTTCAAATATCTTTTTAATGCATCTTCATAATTTGGTATTTTTATTCCTTGCTTTAACAATTTTTCTTTTGATAATTTTGAATTTTTAGGTCGTTTTGCTTGAACTATATTTAATAACTTTATATATTCCTCAGTTGTTACAGGATTAACTTTACAATTAATTTTTGCCAATTCAAATATTTGCTTTGTAAATTCATACCAAGTTGTATATCCTTCATTTGTTGCATGATATACACCAAATGATATTTGTTTTTCTATAGCTTGATGAATTATACTTGCTAAATCTACGGCATAAGTAGGACTTCCATTTTGGTCTGAAACTACATTTATTTCGTTCTTTTCCCTTCCTAGTTTTAGCATTGTTTTTACAAAATTATTTCCATCCCCATATAGCCATGCTGTGCGGAATATGTAATATTTAGAGCAATTTGCCTGTATTTCTTTTTCTCCTTCTAATTTTGTAATTCCATATGCTGTAACTGGCTTTTTTTCTTCTTCTTCTAAATATGTGCTATCTATATCTTTATCTCCGCCAAATACATAATCAGTACTAATATGAATTAATATAGAATTTTGTTCATTGGCTGCTATTGCTAGATTTTTAGGTCCAAGTGCGTTTGCTTTTCTTGCAATCTCTACCTGTTCTTCCGCTTTATCAACAGCAGTATATGCTGCACAGTTAATTATATAATTAGGTTGTACTTCTTTAACAAATGCTTTTACTGCCTCTAAATTTGTAATATCTAATTCTTCAACATCTGTTAATACAAGTTCTTCACTTTTTAATTCATTTCTTACTGCTTTAGCAAGCATTCCATTTGCTCCAGTTATTAGAATTTTCATATTCTTCTCCTATCTACCAATTGAATAGTATTCCACTCCATTACTCTTCATTTCATCTAATTCATACATATTTCTTCCATCATATACTAAAGGTGTTTTCATTAATTTTTTGTATGTTTCTGGTTTAATATTTTTTATTTCTTCCCATTCAGTAAATAAAAAACATACATTAGCATCTTTTAGAGCTTCTTCAGGCGTATTAACATAAGTAATTTGTGTTGGATATCTTTTCTTAAAATTTTCCATTCCTACTGGGTCATAAGCATAGATGTTCGAACCATTTTTTAATAATAATTCAATATTATTAATTGATGGAGCTTCTCTTAAATCATCTGTTCCAGATTTAAAAGTAAGTCCAAGTGTTGCAACTTTTAAACCATTAAATGTAATCAATCTTTCAGATGCTTTCTTAAATAGTTTCATTTTCTGTGCTTCATTTACATCAACTGCAGCTTCTACTGTTTTTAAATGATAACCATGTTGTTTTGCCAAATATTTTAGTGCTTTAGTATCTTTAGGGAAACAACTTCCACCATATCCAATACCTGCATGTAGGAAGCTTGAACCGATTCTTGGATCATAGCTCATTCCTTTAGCAACATCTTCTATATTAGCTCCAACTAATTCACAAAGATTTGCTATATCATTCATATATGAAATCTTTAAAGCTAAAAAATCATTTGAAGCATATTTTATCATTTCAGCACTTCTTCTATTTACAGAAACAATTGGTAGTCCAAATGGCTCATATATTTCTTTTAATTTAGTTTCTGCTTCTTTTGATTCAGTTCCTATTACTATTCTTTTTGCTTGTAAAGTATCTCTTACAGCATGTCCTTGTGCTAAAAATTCTGGATTGCTTGCAACTTCAATTTTAACATTATGTGCCAAAGAATCTTTAATAAACTGTTCTACTTTATCATTAGTTCCTATTGGAACTGTTGATTTTACAACAACTAAACAATCTTTTTCTACGCTTTCTGCAATCTGTCTTGAAACAGTCGCAACATAGCTTAAATTTGCTGATCCGTCTTCTTGTTCAGGTGTTCCTACCCCTATAAATATTGCATCTGCATCTTTATAGGCTAATTTAAAATCTGTTGTATAGTCAATTCTTCCTTCTTTATAGTTTTTTATCATTAATTCCTCTAGATTTTCTTCATAAATTGGACACTTTCCACTTTTCATCAAGTTAACTTTATTTTCATCCACATCTACGCAAATAACATTATGTCCCTTCTCGGCGAAGCAAACCCCGGCTACTAATCCTACATATCCAGTTCCTGCAACAGCAATTTTATATTTTTTCATTTTTGTCCCTCTCCCTTACATGAATTTTAATTATATACTTCTTTAAGTTTTCTTTATCTTTGATATTATTTTTTAATTATATAACATTTTATAATTATTTTGCAACTCCTAATTTTTGTTTAAATTTATTCCAGTATTTTGTACTATACTCTACAACAAATTCGTCTTTTAATAGTAACATTGTAATAGCATATATAATTGCTCCAACTGTTATTTGAATTATAGTTGTAATCATTGTGGCATTGCATATATTGCCTATAAGTAAAACACCTATAAGCATCACAATACCTGCTATGAACTTTTTATATGAAATTTTGAAAATTTCTTTCCACGTTACAAATTTATCAGTCATATGAACATACAAAATAAATATTATTGCTTCAGCAAAAATAGAAGCTATTGCAGCACCTATAGATTTTATAAATGGTATCATTAGAAAATTTAGGCAAAAATTTACAACTGCTCCTATTATAACTGCTTTGCTTGACCTTGCTCTTTGCCCACTTGGAGTCAGATATTGTATTCCTATACACTCGCTTAAGCCAACAATTAAAACAAGGGGACTATTAAAATACAAGATTAAAGATACTTTTTCATACCCACCACCAAAAAACCATGGTACTAGGTTTTTGGCAATTCCCATAATTCCTAAAACCATCGGTACTCCTATTGTAAACATATAATGTAATGATTTATTTAGTAATTCTTTCATTTCTTTTATTTTATTTTCTACAAACATATAAGACATTCTTGCATACATTACAGTATTTAAAGAAATTGCTATTGTTTTTGCCATATTAACTATTTTATTTGCTTGTTCATAATAGCCATTTTCTGCATTATCTTTCGTTATCATACCAATCATTGTTTTATCCAAAATTGTATAAACAGAAGTTGCTATTGTTGGTATAAAAAACACAAGTGTACTTTTGAAATGTGATTTTACATTTAAATCTTTTATTTTAACTTTACATATAAATTTTCTTAAATATGTCCACATTGATATATTACCAATAAGTCCTGTTGCCGATGTCAAACCTATATATAGTAATAAATCGCTTTTTGTATGTACTGAAGCAAATAAAATTATAATTCCTATTATCTTAACTATAACATTACGTATTGTAATAAATTTGAATTTTTCATATCCACCGTAAAACCATGATATATCAAATGCAACTGCAATAATTTGCATTGACAAAACAGCATAAATCATTTTATATTGATCAGTTATAAGTACAAAAGCTAACCATACCACCAAAGTAACACTTGTACATATGATATTAAGTAATTCTATTTCCCAAAATAATTTACTTGCTTTTTGCTTATCATCTCTATTTCTTGCTATTTCCCTTTGTCCATACTTTGCTGTTCCAAATGAGGCAAATATAATAAAAATTGAAACAATAGAATTAGTATAACTCTGAATTCCTATTCCATCAGCTTCAAATATATGTGACGCATAGGGTGTAGTAATTAGTGGAATTAACAAAGTTAATATTTGATATAATGTATTATATATATAATTCTTTTTTATACTTGTTTTTTCCATTCTGTTCACCCTTTAATAACTTTTTTTAATTTACGTTTTAAATATACTAGTGGCTTTATTAATATACTAATATATCTATACAAAAAGATTTTTCTTTTCTTTTTTCCTCCAACTATTTTTGCTTCTTTTAGTATTTCTTGTGCATACCCCATTTTAAACTCTTTTTCTGTTGAAAAATATTTTAAGAGAAGCATTGTCATATGTTTCTTATAATATTCTATATCAAATACACTATAAAAATCATCTAATTTATCCATAAGATATAAAGCTGTAAGAGTTCTTACACATTTATTACAAATTCCGCAATTATTATTTGAGCATATTGTCAAATATTTTTGAACAACTTTATTATCAGCTATATATTTTGTTTTTTCTATTCTTGTTGGTACTTCTGCTCCTGGGCTATAAAATACAAGTCCACTTATTGATAACATATTTAATGTAAACAAATCATAATATCCTTCTCCTATTTCACTAAAATGAAATTTAGAATAATCAAATGAACTTGCAAACCAATAATAGTGGAAAAATTTCTTTAAAGAATATATTATACTAATTGTTTTGACTGCTCCTGCATTAATAGCATACATACCTTTTAACTCTGAATATAATTCGAGCATGTTAGTATTTACACTTACAAATTCTAGTTTTAATTCTTCCGTTAAATTTTTAAATTCTTTATACTTAATATTAAAATAATTAACTGATTCTTCATAATCAAATTTAGGTGATAAACTTCCATTATTGGTAAATACTAAATGTGTAAGTTTATGTTTTTCTGTGTATTTATTTAAGCAACTTAGTAAAGCATAAAATGAATCTACACCTCCTGATATACCTGTTCCATTCACAAATTCTCCATTCAATTCTACTGGCATTATTTCATCTGCCACATTTGCAATAATATCTATATTATTATATAATTTTCTGTTTTCTGATAAAATTGGTATAAAATATTTGGTTAATTGATAGTATAGTTGTTCTGTTACAGGTGCTTTACACTCTATATCTAATGATTTTGTCATTGCATATTCAAGTACCATAAGTAAAAATGAATCAGCTCTTTCTGTTGTAAGATATTGTTCATATTTATTATCTACTTCATAGAAAAAATCTATATCTTTGCTTGGTAATTGTATTTTTGCAACTAATTTTGTTTTTTCATTTTCCTTTTTTAGATATGGTTCATTTATTATAATTCTATCTTTCATTTTATCTTTCATCCTTTACTTAACACAAATTATTTTATCTATTAGAATCTTTTTCTTTTATTTCTTCAAATACATCCAATGCTTTACGTATTACATCATCCATATCATAATATTTATATTCTGCAAGTCTTCCTAAAAAGATAACGTTTTCTTCCTTTTCTGCTTTTTCTCTATATTTATTAGCAAGCTCTTTCCACTCTTTTGTTGGATAAGGATAATATGGTTCATCTCCAAAGCAAGGAAATTCTTTTAATATTGTTGTTTTTGGATGTTTTTGCCCAGTCATCTTTTTAAATTCAGTTATTCTTGTATAATCATAATCCATAGGATATCTTGTAGAAGTTACTGGTTGATAAGATTCCATATCATAAGTTTCAAATTTGAATTTTATGCTTCTATATAATAATTTTCCAAATTCATAATTATAAAAATAATCAATTGGTCCAGTATATATCATTTTATCATATTTTATATCATCTATTACTTCTTTGTAATCTGTATTTAACATTACCTTTATATTAGGGTTATCTAACATCTTTTCACACATTTTTGTGTATCCATGTTTAGGATTTCCTTGATATTTATCAGTAAAGTATCTTGTATCTCTATTTTTTCTAAATGGTATTCTAGATATAACTGTTTTATCTAACTCAGCAGGAGATACTCCCCATTGTTTTATTGTAAAATATTTGAAAAACTTTTCGTATATATCTTGTCCACCTTGACTTAAAACAACGTCTTCGCTTGTCTTTATTTCATCTATCTTAACTTTCTTGCTGTCTATAAATTTTTCCATTTCATCTTCTGATAGGTTAAGATTATATAGTTGATTAATCGTTTCTAATGATATAGGCATTGGAACAAAATTGCCATTTACATATGACATAACTCTATGTTGATAATCATTCCATTCTGTAAAACTACAAACATAATCAAATACTTCTTTATCATTTGTATGAAATGTGTGTGGTCCATAATTATGAATTAAAATACCATCTTCATTATAACTGTCATAAATGTTTCCTGCAATATGGTTTCTTTTTTCAATTATTAAAATTTTCTTATTTAATTGACTAGCTAATCTTTCTGCTACTGTTATTCCTGCAAGTCCAGCTCCTACCACAACATAATCAAATTTCATTTTTTTGTCCTCCAATTTTTATTTTATTTTTTATGTATTTAATGCCATTTTTTATGATAAACGGCATTACAATTACCCATAATATATTTGCAATTACAATTCCCATTGATATATTGTTTATTCTTAATTTTGTTAGTACTTTCTGCCAATCAAGACAATTTAGACTAAACAAATGTAAACATAAACATATCAAGCTGTTATTGCCTATATAGCTCAAGAATTTTGAACATAATTTTGTATGTTCTTCAATAAATCTCGAAAATTCTATACAAAGGAATGTCGCAAGTATTGCAATTATTATGCTTAATATTCCTCCATTACATACAGCCCTTGCCATAGAAATTGTTATACCATTATATACTGCCCAAACTACAATTACTGTTAGTATTGTATAACATAATATATATATATATATATTATGTAACTTTTTGAATTTTTCAAAAATATCATACTTTTTTGCAAGTACACCAACATATAAAAATAATAATGCAAACATACCGCCTTGGACGCTCCATGGTAGCCAAATATATTTTGCTGTTTTGTATCCTATGTATGCAATTATTATAACATATATAAATCTATATTTTTTATTAAAAATCAAATTCATAAAAAAATTAGCAAAAGAAAGTGCAAGTAAGAACCATATAGCTCCAATAATTTGTATTCCAAATGGCTGAAAATTTCCACTTCCATATAATGCTGCCAATATCCACGTTTTTGCAGTTCTTAGTGCTCCTGAAAAATTACCTTTAATAGATAATCTAATAACTTTGTAGAGTATAACAGCTATACTTGTTATTATATACGGAATAATTAACCTTTTAATATTATTTTTTAAGCAATCTTTCATTTTTCTGTATTTAAAAAAGTATCCACTTATTATAAAGAATAATGGCATATGGAAGCATTGAATAATGTTAAATAAAAATGTTCCTTTTTTAAAGCCTACATGTCCTAAAATAACTAGTATTATTCCTATTCCTTTTGCTATATCTATGTATAATAGTCTACTTTTGTTAGCACTGTTCTGATTACCGTATTATCATGCTCTGATTTGTATTTTCTTCAACTTTCTCCATCTAATCTCCTTACAGTTTTAATCCCGGTAAAAATTTCTCATTTTTGCCTAGTTTTTCTTTTAATCCATCTCTAGCTCCACATATTGTTGCTTTAATACATTTTAAATTGTATTCTCTATCACGAATTATTGCTTTAATTAGATATTTTGCACATGCACTGCTATATCTTAATATTACAGCTACTCTAAATAAAAACTGATGTGTATATGTTTTTTTGCATATATATGTTTCGTTTCTTATTGTATAATATACTTTCCATGGTTTCATCTTTCCGACTAGGATTAACTTTATGATTCAATTTTGCTGAATTTACATTTAAAACTTTAGTAATTTTTCTCAATCTTGTCGAATATTCTGTATCTGTAAATTGTGTAAATAACTCTTGCTTTGGTAAATCCATTTGTTTTACAACTTCATTATTTATTAAAAGCCCACAAAATGACATTATATCATATTCAAATGTTTCTTTTTCATATTCTTCTTTTGGAACATTTGCTGATATTTCTTTAAAAACATTTTTGTCATTGAATATTCTTCTATGATATATTGCTGGTTCTCCATTTTGCATTACTGTTCCTGAATATGCCTTATACTTATCACTTATAAATTTGCCAATTTGTTCAACATAATCTTCTTCTAGTATTGCATCATCGTCTATTATTAACTGCCAGTCTACATCTAAATTTCTTAAAATCTCTACGCCTCTTGAAAATCCATAACTAGAGCCTTTATTGGTTGTTACATGTTCTACTATGAAATTTGCATTTCTTTTTGTGTCTAAATATTCTGTTGTTCCATCAGTGCTATTATTATTTACAACTACTATTTTATTTGGTTTGATGGTTTGATTTTCTACTTTATAGATACATTCTTTTAATAATTCTAATCTATTATATGTTACTATGACTACTCCATAATTCATATATAGTGCTCCTTCGATTTATTATATATTTTTATTCATTGTTTACATATTTTCTTAAAATCAATATCACTTAAAATAATTCCGTATATTATCCAACACAATGGATTTGTAAAATATGTACCCATAAATTGATAAAGTATAATAAAAGCAGATAGTGATAATTTAACAGCAGATTTATCTTTAATTGACTTCTTTATTAATTGTACAATAATTATTGATATTATAATTATTCCAAATATTCCACTTTCACTAATTAAATTTAAGTATGAATTTATAATTCCTTCCTCTTGTAGTCCGAGTTCTTTGTATCTATCAACATTTTTTGATAATTCTGCATTTCCAAATCCTATACCAATTCCGTATGTATCTAAAAGAATTTGTTTTGACACTTTAAATGGTACTGTTATTCTGTAACTATTCGACGAATCTTGCCCATTAAGTGTGTCAACAATTCTAAGATATAGTGAATTTCGAGTAATTACTAATCCCCCAATTATTGTTACTATAAATAATAAAAGCACAATATATATATTCAACTTCTTTTTTGAAAAATTAAATATCAAATCTGTAATACATAATGTAGCAATTGATATAGCTCCTATTCCAATTGCACCCAATGGTTTTGCTAAGAGTAAAGCTATTATTATTGGTACTGCTAATACTATATAGTATATTTTCTTTTTTGCATCTTTTATATTAATTATAATAAAACTATATAGTATAAAAATAATCATTGCGTGAAGACCTAATTCACTTGGCTCAGTATACAAGAATTGTAATCTATTTAAGTCATATTTATTTATAGTATCATTATGTCTCCATAATATACTATTAGGAAAGATTATGGATATTATTAAAAATATCATACAAAGTATTGAAAATACTTTACAAATATATTGAAAATTCAATTTGTAATAATTTTCTTTTATGTATTTCATAACAAAGTAACAAAATATTATTTTGGCCATATTAATTGTTGCTCTTATTATGTTTAAATTACGTATCAAAACTATTTGTATCATTAAATATGCCAAACATAATAAAATAAATATAATGCTTTCTTCTTCTACTTTCTTTTTTTTTATCTTTTTTATTACATATATTGGTGATAAAAGATAAAAAACATCTAAATTTCCAGCTAAAAAATATCCACTAGAAATACTCAAATAAAAAATAGTTTGTCTAAAAAAATATGCAATGCTAGCTAACAAATTATATAATTTATCCTTTTTTTCCATTAGATACTCTATATCCTTTCCATATTAATCTATACATTATATTGTACGCAAAAATATCTATATTTTTTAATGTTTGAATGAAAAAATTTTTTTTATAATTATGCTTATAATATATTGTTCTTTCTAATTTTTTTAAATCTTTTCTATTATAACTGTTATTTTTCTGTAGAATTTCTAATAATTCTAATTGTGAATTAAACATTTTATCTTCTAATAATGAAAGGTTTTCTCCTGTATATTTATGTCTATAGATATATTGATAATTACTTGTTATTTTGCATTTATTGTTAAACATTAATAGCCATAATAGATAGTCATCAGTTCCATTATTTTTTAATGTATTGTTTATCCATATATTTGGTATCGCATTTTTTTTTATTAAACATTGACCTGGAGATACAATAAAATCTCTTACTCGTAAATATGGATTTTTTCTCGTTGCAAAGTCCTGTGCTTTTTTATTTTGGAATATTGGATGATCACCAGCTTGATCTTCATAATATCCATTTCCAATTATCAAATCATATCCCTGTATTTTATTATATTGATTTATCAATGTTTCTTCCATTATTTCATCATCTTGATCAAGAAATAATATGTAGTCACCTTTTGCAATTTTCAGTCCATTTATTCTAGATTTATGTATTCCACAATTATTTTCATTTTCAATTATGACTAATTCCATTTTTTTTGCTAATTCTTCATCATACTTCAATGGTATTTGTGGACTATCATTTATCCATATTATTTCTACATCATTAATCTTCGAAATTGATTTTTCTATCATACATAAATAATTATTTAAATATCTATTTCCATTATATATTGGAGTTATTACTGAAATCTTCATTTTTTACCTACTCATTAAACATTTTTTTACTTTAATCATAAAGTTTAACCCGCAATAAATATGATATTTTGCAAGTATTAAGGGTAATTTTCTACTAAATGGTAATTTAACCTTATTGCTATTTTTTAAAATGTCCCTATATGGTTCTTCTTTAGATAAATTCTTTAAAAATTTTTTCTTTATTATATATGAATTACCAAATTCTTTTGTAAATATCATATTCATACATATCATCAAATAAGCAACTGCACCAAAAGAATAGAAAGCATTATATTGTATTTCATTATCTTTTTCTAGTATATCCTCCTTCATGCATTTTATAGTTTTAGTATAGTTTTCAATCATCTGTGGATTATATCCTCTTACAAGTGAATTATCTTGAATCCTATAGTGATACAAATATTCATTTAATCCTAATATGGAGGTTGCTTTTTTGAAAACTCTGAAATTAAATTCAACATCTTCTCCATTTGTCAATTGCCCATTAAATTTTTCTTTACTTAGTATTCTAGTAGAATATAACTTTGACCAACAAGTCCCTATTATTTTCATATCTAAATAATTAATGTTTGTATTATTACATTCTATCATTTGTCTATCTTTTAATATTTCATATTTTTCTTCTCTATCAATATAATTTTTATAATATGAACAAAATACAATATCTATATTTTTATTTTTTTCTACACAGTTGTACAATCTTTCGCAACAGTCTTTTTCAATCCAATCATCTGCATCTACAAACATTACATAACTTGATGTTGCTTTCTTTATTCCTTCATTCCTAGCAGTTGAAACCCCCTGATTACTTTGATGAATTACTTTTATCCTGTTATCAATAATTCTATACTTATCACATAAATTTGCAATTTCTTCATCAGCTCCATCATCTATTAATATTATATCGATTTCCTTTAAAGTCTGCTCTATAATAGAATTAATACATTGTTTGAGATATTCTTTATTAACTTTGAATATTGGTACTATAATTGTAATTTTATTCATTATTTTACCTTCTAAAAAACCTTTTCATATTTTTCTATAATTTTCTCCCAACTATACTCGTTTTGAATTCTATCCTTTGCAGATTTTGAATATTTTTCCATTTCCTCATCTGAAATTTCATCTACTTTATCTATCAGTCCTGCTAAGTTTTTTTCTTCTTTATTCCAGTACATAGCTGCACCTTCTGCAACTTCTTTGTTAAAGCCTACATCCAATAACAAATTCAAGTCAGTAGAGGCAAGTGCTTCAAGTAATGATGGGTTTGTACCACCTACTTCGTGACCATGGATATACGCATACGCATTTTCACGTATTTTCTTTAATAAATTTTGATTATATACTGTTCCAACAAATTTGATTCTTTTGTCTTCATCAAAATGAGTTTTTTCCTTAAGATTATTATAGAATTTACTCTGGCTAACATTTGTAATTAATATAAAGTCCTTACTTGTATTAGATCTCATAAATTCTGTAATCATTGTTTCATAGTTATTCTCTGGTACAAATCTTCCTACTACTAAATAATATTCTTTTGCCCTAATATTATTATTTTGATACCAAGTCTGGAGTTCTTTGTCATTATCGGCTAAACTACTTTTTGTCAAATCCGAACCATAAGATATAAAAATAGTATTAGGATTGTATTTTTTATAGTTTTCTTTAATATAGTTTTCAATATTAATTGAATCACAAATTAAAACATCTGCATGTTTTACCATAAGTTTTTCCGAAAATTTCCAATATTTTTTTATAAGAGCATTCCATTTTGCTCTTTTCCATTCGTGTCCATCTGGATTAATATATAATTTTACGCCTAATTTTTTGAGTATCTTTTTATAATGACCTATAAAAGGTCCTATTCTGCAAGCTAAAATATATATAATTCCATTTTTTATGTTATTTTCTTTAATATATTTTATGCAATGTCTTAATGCCATTAAATCATAATATACAGCTCTTGCTGGTCCTATGTTTGGTACTTTTATATAGAAACATCTTGCATTGTTATATTCAAATTCTCTATTATTTTCTCCCATACATGCGACATGATATTTTATATCTTTATTTGTTTTTCTAGTTATTAAATTCTCGACAAACGTTTCAAATCCACCATATTGTGCAGGTATTCCCTTTGACCCTATTATAAAAATCTGTCGTTTTTCCATTTTCTACTCCTCTTCTTTTATTTTTTTACTTATAGTTTTACATAGCTCCTTCTTTTTTTAATACAGAAATTACTGTCTTAAATAGTATCTTTATATCATAAGTAAAACTTTTGTTATTATAATATTTTAAATCTAATTTAAGTCTCTCATCAAAAGTGTTTTTATTTCTTCCTGACACTTGCCAAAGTCCTGTTATACCAGGCTTACATTTGATTATATAATTATAGTATTCCCCCATATCTTTCTTTTCTCTAGGCAAATATGGTCTAGGTCCAACTAAACTCATTTCTCCTTTAAGAACATTGATAAATTGAGGGAATTCATCCAAACTTGTTTTTCTTAATATGTTTCCAATTTTTGTAATTCTATCATCATTTTCTACTTTTCTATAATTTAAGTATTTATCTCTAAATTCTTTATCTTCTTTTAATTTTTTCATCAAAACTTTATCTGCATTAACTATCATCGTTCTAAATTTATATAGCCTAAATAATTTACCATCTTCTCCAATTCTTTTTTGCATGAAAAAGATAGGTCCATCATCTTTTGAAATTTTATTTGCGACGAACACTATTAACACAATAGGACATAATATGATTATCCCTAATAAAGAAGCCAAAATATCTATTGTCCTTTTTGCTATACTATATGCATTTATATTGTTACTTGTTTGTATACTTAAATTCATATCTATATTAGCATTTTCTCCGTTTATCATTGAATCACCTAAATTATATTCTACTTTTTATACTTTTTTATATTATCATAAACTGACAAAAAGTGCAAGACTTTTGTCGCAATTTGTCTTAGATTTTTTAGTACGCTTTCTTGTGTTTTATTACATTTTATATAAATATATTTTTACCATTTTTTTTAATAGAATACTTGTGCTTTTAAATATGCCAATCAAATTTACCTTCAACCTTAACTTGTTTTTGTCCTTTTACTATCTCTCCAATTTCGTAAGCATTTATTCCTTTTGATTTAACATGCTCTATTATATAACTAGCATATTCTTTTTTAGCAACTACTGTTAATCCAACTCCTAGATTAAATGTACGTAGCATTTCCTTTTCATCAACATTAGCTATTTGTTTTATTAATTTGAAAATATCCAATATTTGGTATTTTGACGCATCTATCTTGGCATCTAAATCTTGTGGTAATATTCTATTTAAGTTTTCACATATTCCTCCACCAGTTATATGAGCAAGTCCTGTTATCATATCTTTATCGAACAAATCTTTTATTGCCATATAATAACATCTATGTGGTTCTAATATTGCTTCAATAAATGTCTTACCATTTACAGTTTTTTCCATAACTTCTGGATATTCTTTCATTATTCTTCTAACTAATGTATATCCATTTGTATGAATTCCACTTGATTCTAAAGAAATAACTACATCTCCTTCTTTAATCTTTGAGCCATCTATTATTTTATCTTTATCAACTATTCCTACTATGCTTGATGTTAATATGTATGTACCTTCTGCAAGAACTCCTGGTTGTTCGGAGGTTTCTCCTCCTGTTAGAACGCATCCTTGTGCCTTGCATGCATCTGATATAGCATGAACAATCTTGCTTATTGCACTTTTTTCCATTTTTCCACAAATTATGGCATCTTGTACTGTCAATGGTTTTGCGCCCATTACTATACAGTCATTTATTAAGTGATTTATCATATCATATGATACATTTTCTAATTTGTCATACTGTGCAGCGATTAATTGTTTTGAACCAGGTTCTTCTGTCTTTAATACTAATACTGGATTTTTGTATTCTTCAAATTTTATATCATATAATGATGAAAATGCTCCTATTTTATTTAGTACTCTATTATTTGTAGTTTCTAATGCATCTGCCATTTCTCTTTTTGTCTCATTTGCTAAGTCTATGTTTACATCATATTTTATACCTTTTTCCATATTTTCTTACTATTCCTTTCCAAGATTAAAATCAAGTAAAATTTTTTCGTATTTGCCTTTATCTTGCTAATTATACATTTTTCGTAGAATTTTGTCAATGGTTATTATTTATCCGTTCTCTTATTCCAATACATAAATATTTAAAATTAGCAAAATATTTAGTGAATAACTAAAATATTTTGCTTTAAATTATTTATTTTTAATTATATTCAAATTCATAGCATAATCAAACGATATCTTTTCAAATCTCTTTGTTTTTTTCCACCCTTCCTCTTTATGTGACAATTCAGATATTTCTGTAACAGTTTTATCCTTTAGTATTTTTATTATAGTATCAATTATTTCTTTTTCATCTCTACTTATTTTATCTAAATCATAATTTCCACTACTTTTAATTTTTGTTGTGTTACCATTTTCAGTTTCAATATCTTCTCTCACATATTTGTCATCTAGCAATGATATTTCATCATATTTCTTATCTACTATTGTGGGACCAAATTTTTGATTTTGGTACGTTAGTCCTGTAATTGCTACACTTCTTTGATTGAAAGATAACATATCTATATACCATAAATATTTATTTAAACTTGTAATAGTTAAGTTTTTTACTTTGCTAGCAATATAAGAAATAATATTCTCAATTTTCTCTATATCTAATACTTTATAACCATTATATATATCAGGTTTTCTATTTAATATAAACTTTAAATATCTTCTTATATTATCTTGAATTTCTTCTTTACTAATGTTATCATTTAATTCCTCAGATATAACTTTTTCATATGTCTTATCATTAATACGACCATTTTGATATGCTTCCTTTACTTTTTCTACAAATTTATCTTCATTATCTATTAATAATTTTATATAGTCACTTTGAGCTTTTGTTGGCACTCCACCTCTTTCATATCTATTAATAGTCATTTTTCCAAATCCAAGAATAGCAGTTAATTCCCTTTGAGATATATCATATTTTTCTCTTAAAGCTACTATATCTTGTGGGCTAATTATATTTGCTTTTTCTCTATACAATTCATATATTCTTTCATTATTTTTTTCTTCTATTTCATTTACATATAAATCTTGATGACATTCATTACATATGGCTACATTTTCATATGTGTTTATTTCTATTCCTTTAAATTCTTTTACATTTCTTTTTTCTATTTCATACCCTACTTCTTTTTTACAATATGGGCAATATACTTTCATTCTAACTCACCTCATCATATTTACCAGTATCCATTATATGCCATCTCCTTTATTTGTGTGCCATTTTTTGATGGCAATTTTATTTTAGCATATAGTTTCCTAAGAGTCAATACTTTAATATAATATTTCTTATTTTTTGTTACGAGATAATGGTTTTATATTAAAGAATAGCTGAAATGATTTATTTGAAAGAGCTGCGTAAGCGAACAACCGAAGCGAAGCTTAGGGCGAATGGAGCAGTCTACATATATATATATATTTAATTTGTAGACTGCGACACCAAAGCTCTAAAAATAAATCATTTCAGCTATTCTATTGAAACAATCCATTAATTTGAAAATAAAAGTTAAAAAATGAACCCAAAATAGATAAAAAGCGCATAGTTCCCCCTTACCCCCAAAAACACATCAAGTTATGGGAGTTAAATTAGAACTTTGTGAACTAACTAATTGAATAATTTCATCTTGAGTTAAACCAAGTGAAAATAGTTGTTTTGTTGATTGCAAGAAATTGTTTGTAGTGAACTTAACTTTATCTTTATCAGATGTTTCAACACTTGCCAAATCAGAAGGATTGAAAACTTCACCTGTTGACATCATATGATAAATAGCAACTAATATTTTTCTTGCAATGGCAATAATAGCACGTTTTTTGCCTCGGCGTTTGGAAAGCACAGCGTATTTATTAGCATAATAAGTACATTTTTTATCTCTTATGGCTGCATGAGCAACTTCAACTAGTACAGGTTTTAAATAAACTCCTGCTCTTGAAATCTTAACAGATTTTTTCTTGCCAGCTGAT
>CANQLH010000014.1 GCA_947624655.1 uncultured Clostridia bacterium
TCAAACAACAATAGAAAAGTAGTTCCAGAAGCTATGGACGCTTTAGATAAATTCAAATATGAAGTAGCTAGTGAAGTAGGTGTTAACCTAAAAAACGGATATAACGGTGATATCTCTTCAAGAGACGCTGGAAAAATCGGTGGAAACATGGTTAGAAAATTAATACAAAAAGCTGAA
Source organism: uncultured Clostridia bacterium (assembly GCA_947624655.1). Taxonomy (GTDB): domain Bacteria; phylum Bacillota; class Clostridia; order TANB77; family CAG-508; genus JAAWPK01. The sequence goes on from CANQLH010000014.1 coordinate 178, forward strand.
AACCAAATGATTGGTAAATAGTTTTTATACTAGCGTATAATAATATTTTTTAGTAGGGATATAAATTTTGCTTTTATATACATAAAGGCAGGGTTTGTACCCCTGCTTTTAAATTTAAGTTATTTGTTAGTTTTAGTCAAAAAAGTTTTTATCTACCATTGGAAGTAATATATTTAATTTGACTCGTTCCTTGTTGGTCGTCTCCTAAGAGGAATGTATGGAACTTCGTTCCAACATCCTCTAAGTCGCTCCCATGCTACGCGTCACTTCGTAAATTAAATATATTACTTCCAAACGGATTAAAAACTGCTAAACCATTGTCTTGTAACGATGTTTTCAAAATTGTTTTTATTCCCCTTTACTATATCCTCAATTTATGATATAAATATAGAAGTAATTAATATTTTAAAGGAATGGTTAAAATATATGGATATGAATGAAAAAAAATTAGTAACAATATTAATACCAGCATATAATGAGCATGAAGCGATTCCTATTTTATATGATAGACTTGTTAAACTTATGGACGAACAAAATAAATATAACTTTGAAGTTTTATTTGTCAATGATGGTAGCAAAGATAATACTTTAGAACTTATAAAGTTTCTAAGAGCCAAAGATTCTAGAATTAATTATTTAAACTTATCAAGAAATTATGGAAAAGAAATTGCTATGGCAGCAGGTTTTGATTATGTAAGAGGCGATGCTATGATTATAATTGATGCAGATTTACAAGACCCTCCTGAATTAATTCCAGAAATGCTTAAATATTGGGAAGAAGGTTATGATGATGTTTATGCAAGAAGAAGAACTAGAAAAGGCGAAAGTCCTTTAAAAAAGCTTACTTCTTGGGGCTTCTATCGTATTCTTCAAAGTATGACTAAAATCGAAATTCAAAAAGATACTGGAGATTTTAGGCTTCTTGATAGACGCTGTGTCGAAGCTATAAAAAAATTTAAAGAATCTCAAAGATATACAAAAGGTCTATACAGTTGGATAGGTTATAATAAAAAAGAGATATTATACGATAGAGATCCTAGAGTTGCAGGTAAAACTAAATGGAATTATAAGAGACTTTTTAGTTTATCTATTGATGGAATAACATCATTTACTACCTCTCCTTTACATTGGGCTACTATACTAGGTACATTAATTTCTTTTGCTGGCTTTATTTATATGCTTGCAATAATTTTAAAGACTCTAATATATGGTGTTGATGTATCAGGATATGCTTCAATGATGGTTGTAATATTATTCCTAGGTGGAATTCAGCTTGTTTTCTTAGGTCTTATCCGGAGAATATCTAGGACGCGCCTTTTATGAAGTAAAAGAAAGACCACTTTATTTTATAGATTCTTACAATGAACATAAAGAAACTAATATGAAAGGATAAATAAATGTCAGCTTTTATATTAAAATTAATTGCTTTATTCACTATGACATGTGACCATATTTCTTATTTGATATTTGGGCATTTTTCTCCTCTAAATTATATAGGAAGAATTGCTTTCCCAATATTTGCTTTTCAAATAAGTGAAGGATATATACATACAAAAAATCTCAAAAAATATATTTTGAGATTATTTTTGTTTGCCCTTATATCTCAAGTTCCTTTTTCACTTTTTCTATCAATATTTACATCTAGCTTTAGCTTAAATATATTTTTTACGTTATTTTTAGGTCTTATTTCAATTATTATATATGACAGACTTAATAAAATTGACTGTCGTAATAAAGCTGTTCATTATCTATATAAATTTTTAGGTTTACTTTGTGCTATATTTATTGCTTTCATTTCTGAAATATTACACTGTGACTATGGCTATTTCGGTGTTGCAATAATATTTGTATTTTTCTTATTCAAAAGAAATAAACTTATGATGAACATTGCATTTATGTTGTGTACAATTATATTTTATTTTGAATATTTATTAGTTCCATCTCTTTATACTAAATATCTATTAATTATAGCTTTTACCTTAGCACCGCTTCTATTTATCAATCTTTATAATAATAAAAAAGGAAAAGATACAAAATACTTTTTATATCTTTTCTACCCTATACACTTACTTATCATATATTTGCTAAGCTTTTTACCCATCTTTCCTATATCATAAAGAATAATTTATACCTCTTGCAACTATTTCAGTCATATTATTTATAAGCTCATCAATTTCTTTTGGAGTAACTATCATATTGTAATCTCCGTGGATTTAGTGCTTCTTTTATTTCTTCATAATTGTCTTGTTCTTTCAATTCGTTAAGATAATCATTAGACCTAGCTTCTTCTTGTAATTTTCCAATAAATAAATCAAGTGCTTCATTTACAAGAACCGCACTTTCAACAACTGTTGGAATCCCTAAAGCAATTACAGGTATCCCTAATGTATTTATGCTTAATTCTTTTCTAGTATTTCCTACTCCTGCTCCCGGAACAATCCCTGTATCTGATAGCTGTATTGTGCTACTTATCCTTTCTATACTTCTTGATGCTAATGCATCTATTACTATAAGTAATTTGGGCTTAACATTGTTTACTATTCCTTCTAAGATTTCTAAAGTTTCTATTCCAGTTGTACCAAGCACTCCAGGAGATATTGCGCTTATTGGTCTTGTTCCTTCTAAAGCATATTCTGGTAAGTATTTAATTATATGCCTTGTAACTTCTATATTTGAAATTACTTTTGGTCCTAAAGAGTCTGGTGTTATATATTCATTTCCAAGTCCTACTACTAATACATCTGCTAATGAATCAACATGAATATTAACCAATTCTTTTAGTTCATCTCTTAATACGTTTGCCGATTCTTCTATCTCTTCATCCGTCGCAATCTTTAGCTTTTTTATATCAATCGTAACATATGTCCCTTTTGGCTTTCCTATTGCCTGTTCTCCATTTTCATTTGTTATTTTAACCCTTGATACCTTAATTTTTTCATTTACATCTTTTTCTTCTACATCTATCCCATCTATTTTTTCTGCGTCTTTTTTTATCCTTCCAAGTATTTCTCTTCTTTCCAATGCTAAATCTGTTCTAAAATTATACATAAAAAATCCCTCCTTTTCCTATTGTAAAGAAAAGTAGGGTTTTTATTCATTTTATTTTGTTACTTATTAATTTTTTAGCTACAATATCTGCAAAGAATTACTTCTAATCCTATGTTTACGTCAATTAATCCTATTTTATAATTCGTATCTAATTTTATCATTTCATCTAATATATTTCTTATTTCTTCTTCACTAAAATATTTTGCTTGCATTCTGTATTTATTTAGCAAAAAGGATTGATTTGGCTTTAAGTTCATACAAAATGCTAAATCTTTATTATACTTTTCTGCAAGCTTAACAATATATAGCTTTTTGAAATGATTGTAAAGTGTTATTAATATTTTTTGTATTGGTTCTTTTTGATATAAAAGCTCATTAAGTATTTCTAATGAATTTTTTATATTCTTTTTTCCAAGGTTATCTGTTAAATCAAATATATTACTATCCAATGTTTTTATTGCAAGATTATCTACGTCAGACTTTGTAATTGTTCCGATTTTCTCCGAACATATTCTATAAGCTTTCTTATCTCATTTATTAGCTCTTGCATACTTGTCCCAGATACTTCTATCAAATACTTAAGTACCCCTGGATTTTCTTTTACATTATAAGCACTACAAATTGCAGAAAGCCTTTTTTCTAAGGTTATCGGCTTTTGTAATTCGAACTCACATAATACTCCGACCTATACTTTCTATTGTTTTAGTAATATTTAACTTTTCTACCGTATCTTCTATAAATATCAAAATTATTCTTTGCATTACATCTTCGGCATTCTTCTTTAAATACTCTTCTAAATTATCTCTTACTTCTTTTACAGGCGAATTTGCTTTCTTTTTTGCTTCTTTTTTAAATAACCCTGAATTTTTAACAACTACCATCTTTTTATCATAGCCAAAACATGGCATTTGTATCTCTTGTATTAGATTTTTTATTGTCTCTTCATCTAATTCAATATAATTTATTCCTGTAACTTTTTCTCCAAATAATTTTTTTATTTTTTTTACAGCAGTTTCTAATAAATATGTTTCTTCTCCATATAAAAGATATATACTATTTAATTTACCTTGACTTAACTCTTTTTCAAGTGCTTCACTAGTCATTATTTCTCCTATTTTTCATCATATTTTCTTTATTTTTAATTATAGCTTTTTCTTCATCAGTTGCTAAATAATCAGTATACAAAACTGACAAAATTTTTTCTGTATCTTCTAATAACTCTGCATTTTCAAAATCATCATCTTCTATACTAAATTCATAATCGGGGTCTATTCTACTTTCTATAATTTTTCTTACCTTCGGTAAAATTTTATTTTTCATTTCTTCTGGCATCTTGTTTATTATATAATTTGCCTCTGTATATGCTCTTGCGTTCATTTTACCTCCACTTTTATCTTTCATCTAATTTTTTATTATTATTTATTTCTTTTGAAATTCCTAGTTCTTCTCTAGTTGTGTCATTATTTGCAACCTGTCTTCCAACAGCATCTTTCATCCTTGTTTTTATTCTTTCACTTTTCTTTTTACCAAATTGACCAAGTTTTCTTAATTCTTCTATTTGTTTTCTGTATTTTTCTGGCACTTTATCTATTGGTTCTCCTGCATATTTATCTAATGCTTCTCTTACTCTACTTCTTGCCCATTTATTAGCTAATTCTACTTCTTCCTTTTCTTCTTCCGTATAAATTTCCTCTGCTATAACCATTTTTCCTATTTTTATCTTTTTTCTTGGCATTTTTCTATTATGTGTTTCTAACCACTCTATTATCTTTTCATAAGTTGTAACTCCAACTCCGAAAGCTCCTTAATTTTGCTAATTTTTCTCTATACATTGGTGGAATCTCTTTAACATCCACTTCTTCATATTTTTTTATTTTTTCTCTTTCTTTACTTTTTGTCCATCTAGTATACAAAGCATATTCTTCCTGCTCTTCTTTTGGCATATTTTCTTTATATACTGCTTTTGGCATTCTTCCATTATGTGTTTCTAACCATTCTATTATTTCATCATATACTGTAACTCCTATTCCGATACTGTCTTAAAATTTTTACTTTTTCTCTATATTCCTTTGGTACTTCTTCTATTGGTAGCTCTGCATAATTTTCTACAATCTCATATTCTTTGCTCCTACTCCATCTTGCTGATAAATTAATTTCTTCACTTTCTTCATCAGTTAATTCCTCTTTTGTAGTCCATTTTCCGTTTTTCGTAATGCTAGTTCTTGGCTTTTTTCCATTATGTGTTTCTAGCCAATGTATCATTTCTTCATAAGTAGTTATCCCTAAACCGTAGCTTCTTAAAGTTTTTATTTTTTCTCTATATTCTTCTGGTACTTCATCTATAGACATTTCTTTGTAATCATCTAAAATTTGTCTTTCTTCACTTTTATACCATCTTTTATATAATTTTTCTTCTTGCTTTTCTTCTTCATTCATGGCATGACTTTTAGGCATTTTTCCATCATGTGTTTCTAGCCATTCTATTATTTCTTCATATGCTGTTCCCTGCTTTTTCATTTATAGCTTCTCCTTTCAAATCTTTTTACAAAATAAGGTATACTTAAAGTTTTTCTGCAAATTTTGAAGAATGAGCATGACATATTGCTATTGCCATACTATCTGTTATATCATCTAACTTTGGCAAAGTTTCAACATTTAATATCGTTTTTACCATCTTTTGTACTTGTATTTTATCTGCTCTTCCGTATCCTACAACAGCTTGTTTTACTTGAAGAGGAGTATATTCAAATGTGGGAATACCTCTTTGACATCCGTACAACTAAAATTACACCTCTTGCCTGTGCAACTTTTATAGCTGTTTTTGCATTATTGTTGAAAAATAGCTCTTCAACTGAAATCGCATCTGGTTTATAATTATCTATCAAAGTATTCATATCTGTAAAAATTTCTGATAGTCTAAGTGGGAAAGACATATTTGCAGGTGTTTTTATTGCTCCACTTGCAACAAGTCTAAATTTATTTCCTATATAATCTATTATACTATATCCTGTAATTCCATATCCCGGGTCTATTCCTAATATTCGCATTTTTCTCTACTTTCCTTCTTAATATAAATAATAAACTTACTTTCTTAAGATTATTCTAAATACTTCTGCTACACTCCATCCCTGAGCTGGTGCACCTTTCGAGGCAAAAGGCTTATTTGTATCATAAATTTCAGCAATACTATCTATAACTCCGTCTCTATCAAGTGCTTCTACAAAAGTATTTTCTACATTTTTACAAAAGCTTTCTAATTTATCTGTTAGAACTTTCTTTTTTGTTTTAGATTTTTCTGCCTTTATCATATTTTTTAAGGCATTATAGTAAAGTCCAAGAAGCCAAGGCCAAACTGGTCCTTGATGATAACTTGCATCTCTTTTAAATGGACTTCCTTCATATATTTCTACATAACCTGGTTCCCCTTTTGCAAGTGTTCTTAAGCCATAATCTGTAAGTAATTTTTTCTCTACTACTTCCATTATATTATCAGCTATTTCAGAATTTGCATCAATTACTGGATATGTTAAAGATAGGCTGAATAATTGATTTGGGCGGATTTTTCCATCTCCTATTACATCATACAGACACTTTCTTCTTTTATTATAGAACTTATTATTAAATGCAATTTTTGTATCTTCTGCCATTTCTTTATAAATTTTTGCTTCATCTTTTCCTTCAAAAGTTTCTGCAAAATTTTCCATAATCTTTAAGGCATTATACCAAAGTGCGTTTATTTCAACTACTTTTCCATTTCTAGGTGTAAATGGATGTCCTTCATATTTAGCATCCATCCATGTGTTTTGTGTATAAGGAGTTCCACATACGATTAAATTATCATCATCCAAATATATGTTGTTATTATCTATGTCTATTCCTTCTACATAACCTCTAATTATTGCTTTTAATCTAGAATATATGCCTTTAACAAATACTGTGTCATTTGTGTATTGTAAATATTTATATACTGTTTCAAATAATAAAAGTGAAGCATCACTACTGTTATATAAAGGTCTTGAGTCAAATCCTGAATACCCGATTAGGAACAAGTCCAAATTTTATATCTCTAATTAATGTTAGAATTACTTCTTGTGCTATTTCAAATCTTTTTGGGATTAATAATAGTCCTTCAAATGCAATAAATGAATCTCTTCCCCAATCTAGAAACCATGGATAGCCTGCAATTATTGTATGAAGCTTAAAGCTAGGTCTAAATGCAATAAAGTTATCTGATGCAATAATATATTTTTTTATTAATTTTTTATATTCATCTGTTTCTTCTTTTGGCTTTAAATCATTTAACCCAGATGCTGTAACTAATTTTCTAATTCTCATTGTTTCATTGTTTATTACTTGTTTTACGTCTAATTCTTCAATATTATTTTCTAATGAGCAAACAAATGATATTTCCTTTTCTTCATGTGCACCAACTTTTACTTCATACCTTCCTGGTACTGCAAGATTTTCTTCTGGATAAAATCCTCTTTTTTCTTCTTCTATGTAGTACATATTTCTAAAGCAGTCATTTTGGTGCTCTATATAAGTTCCTTCACTTAAATTAAAATATATAGGACTTTCTGCTTGATAATCTATTATAACTGATACTTTTTGTTTTTTTATTGTTTGTTTTAATACAAATTCATGATTTGTATTCATTTGATGGAAATCTCTATTATTTATTATAGGAGCTAGTGTAAGTTTTGCAGGCTTATTTTTTGTTTTTATTTTATATAATATACAAACTGTGTTTTTTCCATATTCCATGCAAATTTGCTTTTTTATTTCAATATCAGTAGCTTTATATGTAAATGTAGGTATTACATCTTTTTCAAAGCTTTCCTGATATTTATATCCTTCTGATATATAATTATTTGCAATATTTGTATATAAATTATATTTATTTTCTCCTATTTCAACGCTTTCATCAACCTTAGAAAGTATAACTTTTCTTCTTCCTGGAGGTGCAAAAGGTGCAACAAGTAAGCCATGATACTTTCTTGTATTACATCCAATTATCGTTGATAATGCATATCCTCCAATCCCATTAGTTAAAAGCCATTCTTTCTTTAGTCCTTCTTCTAAAGTTACCTTTTTTCCATCACTTTTTTTCATATGTTCCTCCAATTTTTTAATCTTCGTCGTCTTCCTCTATTTTTCTTATATTTTCTTGTCTTTTATCTTCACTTGTTCTTATTGACTTAATTCTTTCATTATATTTTGTGCTAAACTTGCTCTTCTTCCTGTCATCCATTCTTCTTGCTTTTTTATTAATTTTGTTTTCTTTTTTCTTTATCTTCTTTTTAATTTTTGTATCTTCTCTTCTCTTTTCATTATTTGCTTTAAGCCTTGTGTTCATTTTTACATATTTAGGGTTATTTTGCATATCTTTAAATTTCAAATCTTCACAAATAAGCTCAATTATCGAATCTGCTACACTAACTGGGTCATGTCTTATGGCATCATTTTCTATGCAAGCAAAATCTTTTGGTATTAGCTTTATTCCAAGCTCCCTACATTTTTGTATATCTTGCTCTACTAAATCTGCACCGTCTTTATTATATCTTCTTACAAATTCTGGAACTACTTCTCCTGTATCATATATACAATAATCAATTATTTTATTATTTGCATGTTCAAATATTGCTTTAATGTGGTCTGATAATGCAAAATCATCTGTTTCGCCTGGTTTTGTCATTATATTTCCTATATAGATTTTTATTGCTTTACTTTCTTTTATTGTTTTTGATATATTTTTTATAAGTAAATTTGGTATTACCTCTGTAAATAAGTTTCCTGGGCCTATTATTATTGCATCAGCTTCTTCAATCGCCTCTAATACTCCTGGAGCTGGCTTAGCATTTGTAGGTGTAACAAATATTCTATTTATTTTAGATACTTTTTCAGATGATGTATTAGCAATTTTACTTTTTTCTTCTATAACAGTTCCATCTTCTAGTTCTGCACACACATTCATTTTGTCTAATGTTACAGGTAATATTCTTCCTGTAATATTAAGTACTTTAGAAATATTTTCAATAAATTTTGAACCTTCTCCATTTATCTCTTGCATTGCAGATACAAATAAATCAGTAAAATCCATTCCTGTTTGTATTTTCAAGTTAAGTAATTTTTTCATTTCTTCTTCATTATCTGATAATGCAATTATACTTTGTTTTACGTATTCTATTGGCAATAGTCCTGAACTTTTTTTACTTCCTCCATATTCACACATCTCTACTATTGCTGTTAAGTTATTAGTGTATCCTTTCATTCCTTTAAGAACAGTATTAAGTCCAGAACCTCCACCTATTACAACTATTTTTGGTCCTTCATTATAAACTGTTTTATTGAAAATAAGAGAATTTACATTTACATCTTTCTTTTCTTCTGATAATCTGTCATCCGTATTTTCTATAAGTAGTTCTAGTACCCTTTTTTGACTGTATATTATCCCAACTACTACCATCATAAATCCTGCAACAGATACCATAATAGTTAATATTAGGTTTAATACTGATATTTCTTTCATGTCAATAATTGTTGCTATTCCATAACACAAAAGTATTACTCCAACAATTGTTACAAACATCCATCTTTTCATTCTAGTTCCCGATTTGAACCATTTAAAAAATCCTCGCATTTACTTTTTGCCTCCTATATTGTTCCTAAAGTTTCTTCCTTTACTTTCTCAACTATTGCTCTTGAATTAAGTCCAAAATATGCCAAAAGTTCTTCTGCTTTTCCTGATTTGCCGAATGTATCTTTTACTCCCATTCTAATAACTTGGCTTGGATAATTTGTACTTAAAACTTCACATACAGCACTTCCAAGTCCTCCTATTACACTGTGGTCTTCTATTGTTATTATTTTTTTTGTTTCTTCAGCACATTTAATTATTAATTCTTTATCTATTGGCTTAATTGTGTGTATGTCAACAACTCTTATATTAATTCCTTCTTTTGCTAATTCTTCCTTTGCTTTTAATGCTTCTGATACAACAACTCCTGTTCCGAATTACTGTTGCATCTTCTCCGTCTCCAATCTGCACTCCTTTTCCTATTTCAAATTTTTGATTTTCATCATATATTACAGGTGTTGCAAGTCTGCATAATCTTAAATATACAGGTCCATCAATTTTTGAAATTTCTCTTACTGCCCATCCGTGTTTCTGTGTCATCTGACGTGCACATAACTGTCATATTTGGAAGTGTCCTCATTAAGCTTAAATCTTCTAACATTTGATGTGTAGCTCCGGTCTTCTCCAACAGTAACTCCTGCATGTGTTGCACATATTTTTACATTTTGCCTAGGGTAACAAATGCTATTTCTTATTTGGTCATAAGCCCTTCCTGCTGCGAATACTGCAAAAGTGCTTGCGTAAGGTATTTGCCCAGCACTAGCAAGTCCTGCTGACGTGCTCATCATATCTTGTTCTGCTATTCCCATATCAAAAAATCTATCTGGAAATTTCTTTGCAAATACATTTGTCTTCGTTGCTTCTGAAAGGTCAGCATCTAATACTACTATCTTTTCATTTTCTTCTCCGAAGTTTTGCTAAAGCTTCTCCATAGCTTGCCCTAGTTGCAACTTTTTTATCTAAATTCATAACTTACTTATCTTCCTTCCTATTTATTCTTTTTAAGCTCTTTTATTGCTTGTTTGTATTCGTCATCATTTGGTGCCTTTCCATGCCATCCGAACTTGATTTTCCATAAAAGAAACTCCTTTTCCCTTTATAGTCTTAGCAATTATTGCAGTAGGTTTTCCCTTAGTTTCTTTTGCAATATTAAATGCTTTTATTATTTCTTCTATGTTATGCCCATCTATGTTTATTACATTAAATCCAAAAGCTTTGAATTTGTTATCAATTGGATATGGACTCATTACATCTTCAATGCTTCCATCAATCTGTAAATTATTATTATCAACTATTACACATAAATTATCTAGTTTATATTGGCTTGAAGTCATTGCTGCTTCCCAGACCTGTCCTTCTTCTAATTCACCGGTCTCCTAAAAGGCAATATACTCTTATTCCTCTGCTATTTATTTTTGAGCTCATTGCAATTCCATTTGCTATTGAAAGTCCTTGTCCTAGAGAACCTGTATTCATATCTACTCCTGGAACTTTGTTCATATCTGGATGTCCTTGTAAATTACTATCTATATGTCTTAAGTTCTTTAGTTCTTCTACGTCAAAATATCCACGATTTGCTAATGCACTATATAAAGCAGGAGCAGCATGTCCTTTAGATAGAATAAATCTATCTCTCGATTCGTCTCTTGATTTCATAGGTTCAATCTGCATTTGATTAAAATATAATACAGCTAAAATATCAGCACATGAAAGAGAACCACCTGGATGTCCTGATTTTGCTCCATATACAGCTTCAATAATTCCAATTCTTATATCATTAGCCTTTTTCTTTAATTCATCTATATCTGTTATCTTCAAGATTTTATTTCCTCCTTTTAAACAGTTCCAAATATTCTATCTCCTGCATCTCCTAGTCCTGGAACAATATATCCCACATCATTTAATTTTTCATCTATTGCTGCACAATAGATTTGAACATCTGGATGTGCTTCTTGCATTTTCTTTAGTCCTTCTGGTGCTGCAATTATGCTTAGGAATTTGATATCTTTTGCTCCATCTTCTTTTAATAAAGTTATTGCATCAATTCCTGAGCCACCTGTTGCAAGCATTGGGTCTATAATTATAACTTGTTTATTTTCTATTCCCTTTGGCATTTTATAGTAATATCTAACTGGCTTTAGTGTTTCTTCGTTTCTGTATAGGCCAATATGACCAATTTTAGCATTTGGTATCATTTTAACTATTCCATCAATCATACCAGTTCCAGCTCTCAATATTGGTACAAAAACATAGTCTTTTTCATTCATTACATGCACCTTTGTTTTTGTAATTGGTGTTTCAATTTCTTTTTCTGTAAGTTTTGCATCTTTCATTGCTTCATAGCATAAAAATAATGTTATTTCAGATATTAACTCTCTAAATTCTTTCGTTCCTGTTTTTTTATTCCTTAGTATTGCAAGTTTGTGTTCAATTAATGGATGTTCTACTTTAATAGGTTTCATTTTAAAATTCCTCCTTTTATAATCTAATTATCCATAGTGCAATTATAAATATGCCCACTATTACTCTATATATTGCAAATACTTTAAAGCTTCCTTTTTTTAAATAATTCATCAAAAATTTTATTACAAATATTCCAACTATAAAGCTTGTTAGAACTCCTACAAAAAATGGAAAACTTATAACAAAATCTTTAAGTTTATATAATGTTGCTCCTGCAACAATTGGTGTCGAAAGTAAAAATGAATATTTTGCAACTGATTCTCTTTTTATTCCTAGTGCTCTACCAGTTGTCATTGTAATTCCTGAACGTGAAACACCTGGGATAAAAGCAAGGCTTTGAGATAATCCTATTAGAAATGTTTGTTTTAATGTCATGTCTTTATACTCTATATCTGATTTTGCCTTTTTGTCTACTATGTATAAAACAATTCCCATTACTATTAATGCAATTCCTATTATTATAGGTGTAGTAAGCTTATCTTCTAAAAACTTATCTAGTATAAATCCTATTGCGCCTCCTGGTATTGTTGCAAGTACTAAATACCAAAACATCTTTCCTTCAAATGATTTTTCTTTCTTTACTACTTGTTTATATCCTCCGTACTATAAGTTCTAGCCAATCTTTAAAGAAGAATATAACTATTGCAAGTAAAGTTCCTGCATGAAGTGCAACATCAAATGCTTCAAAAGCCACATTAAAATCTGCTGATTTAGTCCATTCAAATATCCATGGTATTATGTATAAATGTGCAGAACTTGATATTGGTAATAATTCAGTTAGACCTTGCACAACTCCTAATATAATTGCTTGTATAATTGTCATTTTATTTACCTCCTACTATTCTCTTTCTTTTGTATTTTGATTTTCTTTATCTTCATATAACTTAATATTGGGCTTTATTTTATATATGTTTAATTTTCCAACTACATTATATGTTTTATCAAGATGTTCTCTTGCCCTTAATTCTTTTTTATTATGACTTGTTTTTCTTGGCTTTATATCTTCTTCCTCTATCATTGGAATTGTAAATTTGCTTTTTACTGGAATAAATATTGGCTCTTGATTTGCAATTTTAATATAGTTATTATCCAATTCTATTGCTAGGTTTACAAATTTAACTGCGTTATCATGGTCACCTCTTAGCATATATATTTTACCAAGTTTATAATACGCGTCAGGTTCTTGTTCTTTATCTTCTAAACATTTTGTAAAATAATTTTCTGCTTCATCTAAGTCCATCTCTATTAAGTTTATTTGACCTAAACTATAATATGCATGATAAAGCAGACTATTTATTGTAGCAGCTTTTTCATAGCAAATTTTGGCATTTGGGAAGTCGTTAAGCATTGTATAGACAATTCCCATACTATAAAATAAGTCATAATTATTTGGCGAATATTTAAGTCCATTTGTATATACATTTAATGCTTCTTTGTATCTTTCTTGATTTGTTAAAATATCTCCAAGTAACATTGTTGCATTTATATATTCTGGCTTTTTGCTAAGTAAATTATTTAGCATTATTATTGCATCATCTGGTTTGTCTAATTCATTTAAAAGGAAGGATATTCTGTAATAAGAGTCATAGTCTTTTTTATTTAAGTCTACTGCTATTACATACTCATCTATTGCTTTTCTCATTCCTCCTTCTTTTTCATACACTTCTGCAAGCATTTTGTGTGCTGAATAACTGTCTGGATTTTTTTCTACTAATGAGAGTAAAATTGATTTGCATTTTTTGGTATTTCCGTATTAGTCTATAAAATTTTGCAAGTGTTAAATATATTAATTCTGAAAAGCTCTTCCCTCTACGCTCTAAAATCACAATTATTATTGGTATCACTATCGATATTAGATATATTATAGTTTTTACAATTATATTGTATCTTAATGAAAATATAATCTCTATAAAGCTAATTGCAATGCCTAGTCCTTGCATTATAAGTACCGCAACATAAGTGGCATCTATTTTCTTTATCATTTTGAAAAACATTAATAAAAATAGATAAAATGCTAAAATACTGAATATGATTTTTTCAACAAGCATTAACATTCCTCCTTTTTATTTTAGCTTTTTTCTACTCCACTATTTTATATTATTTTTGTGTAAAAGTCTACATTTATTTCATAAAAAATATAATTTCTTATTGAGATGCATTTGATTTAATGAATCGCATTTTAGTTTTTACTTGATGCTTTTATAACTTTAAAAAAAATGTTTATACATAGGCAATAAAAAATAAAATTTGCCACTGGTGGCAAATTTACTACATTAAGTTATATAATAATTGATAATAGGTCTTCGATTGTATTTCGACATAAATTCTTTCAAAACCTTTTTCGTCTATTATTACCATTTTTCCATCTAAATTTGCTATTTTATCAGCTTCAGTTGCTCTTACTTTAATTTTATGATTTTTTTCTGCAATTTTCCTTAAAATCGTTATCGAACTGCTTTCTTTAAAATCATTTTCTGTTATTTTTCCTAAATTTAGATTACTATCTAATTCTTCCATTTTTACCTCACATTTATATGTTGAAATTTGCCACCAGTGGCAAATTTCAAATTTAATCATCATATGTTTCATTTTCATCTTTTGGTAATTTTTTTATATATAAATTTAATTCTTCTTCAGTAGGTAATTTATCCATTATTTCTTTAGGAATTATATTCTTTACCTTATATGAAGCTACACCTATTGGAGCATTAACATTTTTTAATGACCATTCTACTGTTAATTTATCTTTGTCTTCACAAAGTAACAAACCAATTGTATCATTGTCATTTTCTTTCTTTAAAGTTTCATCAACAGCTGTCACATAAAATCCAAGTTGTCCAACAAATTCTGGTTTAAATTCAGTATTTTTTAATTCTACAACTATAAAACATCTCAAGTCTAAATGATAGAACAACAAATCTATATAATAATCATTATCGTTAGTAGAAATTTTATATTGATTTCCTACAAAACTAAATCCTTTTCCTAATTCAAGTAATACATTTTTTATTCTTTCTATCATTGCTTTTTCAATGTCTCTTTCCGTTGATTTTTTCTTTATATTGGCTAATTCAAAAATATACGGATCTTTTATCATATCTCTAGCAAATTCACTTTGTGTACTAGGAGGTGACGATGTGAAAACTGCTACATATATAAAAAATTTAAAAGAAAATTTTGTTAGAATAACAGCTACTCAAGAAAAGACAATTTTAAAGTATTGGGGCAAAAATATAGGGAATGAATTTACTGAGCAAGATATATGGGAACAAACAAGAAAAGTCATGAATAATGCTTAAATCACTATTGAATAGATAAAGTTGATAATTCTTAATTAGCCACTATTCACATTATGTAAAGCAAGATAAGTTAAATTGGCTTTTATTAAGTGCACTTTAAAAACATTAAAAATTGCTTACTTTTTAACTAAAGAAAAAATAATCGATGGCTTATTTTTTTACCATCGATTATAAAAATTTTTAAAATTTCAAAAAAAATTACACACTTTACTTGACAAAGTCAAAATCCTAGACTGCTTATATATAAAGCTTTCTAGGATTTATTGTTCTGGTGCCTGAGCAAGGGACGTATGCGAAAAACGCCTTGTGCAAAAGCACCTTATTATCCTTTTCCCGTTGTTATTAAATTTACAATCTCTAGAATAGTACTTTTCCCAGCATCATTTTCACCCACAAAAATATTTACATTATCATTTAGATATATAATTTTTTCTTTAAATATTTTATAATTTTTTACTTTTATTTTATCTATTACCATATTTATATATACTCCATATTACTTTTATATTATGGTTCCACACTGTGTAACAACTATTATTTCTTCTCTTCAAATTCTTCTTTTTGCTTTTCTATTTCTCTTGCTAGTTCTTCTTCAGTTGGTAAGTATAATTGATATTTTGAGGCAAATAAATTCTTATTATCATTAAGCACAGAATATTTTACTATTGTATCTTTTTTATCAGAGCATAGTATTATTCCTATTGTCGGATTATCGTCTTCTGTTTTTACTTCATTGTCAAAATATCTTACATAGAAGTCCATTTGTCCTATATCTTGATGCGTTAGTTTGTCCAATTTTAAATCAATTAAAACGAAACATTTTAGCACATAATTGTAAAATACTAAATCAATATAAAAATTGTCTCCATCTACATCAATCCTTTTTTGTCTTGTAACAAAAGAAAATCCCCTACCTAATTCTAGTAAAAATTCCGATATATGTTCAAGCAGGTTAGATTCTAAATCTTTTTCTAGAAATCTTCTATCTTTAATATCTAAAAATTCTAAAACATACGGATCTTTAATGAAATCTTGCACTTTTTCTTTTTTTTCTAAAAGATTTATTTCATTTTTTACTTCTTCTTTATGTTCTTCACTTGTTGACAAAAGTCTTTCATAATAAAAACTATTTATTTGCCTTTCTAATTGTCTGACACTCCAGTTAGATTTTATTGATTCTTCTAAATAAAAATTTCTTTTAGCCTCATTATCTATTTTCATTATTAAACGATTATGGCTCCAGCTTAATTGGTTACACAGTGTGTAACCACCTTTATAAGTTAAATAAAATTTCTTCATTAATTTTAAATTAGGTACGCTATAACCTTCTCCAAATTCTCGTGTTAACTTTTCTGAAAAAGATTTTAATATTTTGTTTTGAGAAGCTTCTAAATGGTATTCTTCAATTAATTCATTAATCGTAGATCCTATGGCATAATATAATTCTACCATTTCATAATTTATATTTTTAACAACATTTTGTTTTGTCTTTAAAATCAATGCATTTATTCTATTATAATAATTTCCAAAAACTTCATTATTTTGGTTTATTATATCTGTCATCTTTAGCCCATCTCCTTAAAAATTTTTTATGTATTTTTAATTTTTCTCTATTAGTAATAAATTAAACATTCACTATCTAAGAAATTTAAGCTTTTTTACAATTTCCTGTCTTTCATCACTGAAAAATGGATATTCAGATAATAATTTATATTCAACTTCTTTTTCTCCTAAATTTGCTCCTTGAATCTTCATAATATATATTAACTCACTTGTTTTATATTGTCTTTTTTAATATCAAATATTCTTATGAAATTATTATATCATTAACTTTTATTGTTTACAATATAAAAACATTTACTTTGTTACTTTCTATTATTTCATAAAAAATTATAAAATAAAATCCTAGGTTGCTTATATATCAAGCTTTCTAGGATTTACGTATTTGGTGGGGCGGGCAGGGATGGATTCGAACCATCGTACTTTAGTAAAATGAAATCTGCAAAAACATATATAAAATATGATGATTCGTTACATACATAAATCTTACAAAGATGTATGTCAAAAATATGTTTGTATTTTATTTATATAAATATTGACTATTTATCAAGTCAAATTTAAGGATTTTTTTAAGGATTTTTTGGGAATAATATATAGTAATTAATCTATTGAAATTTAAGTATTTCTAATACTTTATAATCATATTCTGTAATGAGTCTTAAGGACTTTTTAATAAATATAGAAATTATAATGATAGAAGCAAAATTGTATTTGACATTTCTTAAAAATCTGTGTATAATAATTGTAGGAAATGAACATACAGAAATGTGTGTTACCACGATATTATGATAAGCACTACATTGCCTGTGGAAAGCAAAATGTAGTGCTATTTTTATTCCTTATTAGTCAAAATTATGTATATAATTGTTAATAAGGTTATGTTTAATGTTGCTGAAATCATAAGTCCATATATTAAAAATAATATAAATCCCATAAACACCACCTCACTTTCTGATAGTAAAACTATCTAGTAAAGTGGCAACACTCACATCTGCTTTTCTATTCATTTTCTATGCAAAATACTATATAACATTTTTTTATAATTTTCAAGCGAACATTACAAAATTTTATTTTTTACATTGTAATCATATTTTGTAATGAATGTTAAGGACTTTTATACGTTCAAAAAATCTATAAACTAGTTCATAAATTCACAAAATATTTAATTTGACAAATTATATATTCAATATTTTTAATTTTTCAAAATTGATTTTCATTAGTTTTAAAATTTTTATAATATATATTGGCGTTAGATATGGAATTAATATATCGGGAGTGAAGAATATGAAGAATTACAAAGGTATTTTGAAAGTAGGAAATTTGACTTTGTCACCAATGACAAAACTCAAACCAACCGATTAAAAAATGAATATATACTAGAAGTCCACTTCAACAGACTGAATTAAAATCTCGTCACCATGGTGACCAAAAATAAAAAATTAGACCAACCAGTTGGGTTGAAAAAATAAAGGAAAAATTTTAGATGAATAATTTATAAAATTTTGATTTTATAGAATGTTAAATTCGTTGATATTACTGTATTTTCAACTACAAATTTTCAAAATATTTTTATCTATAATAGCCAATTTAAGACGTTTTATTTTTTGAGTAATATAATTTCATTACTCGCTTGAAAACATTTGTTCACGGTCAACGTCATGCGTCAGAGGACTATATTTTGATAAAAAAGAACCTTTATTAAGATTCTTTCTTTGCCACTATTACCATTCTTCCATTTTCTTGCGAATATTCACAAGTGATTAAAGTTATTAATTGTTCACCATAAATTGCTGATACTCCTGTTTCATATAATTGTATTTTCTTACAATTTTCTATATATTCATTATAAGTCTGTTCATCATTAAAATTTATATAATTATAAAATCTAAATACATTATTTTCATTTTGATAAAAAATTCTTGATTTAAAAACTGCCACAATAGAATATTCGCTTTCTTCATTATTAGTTGCTATTTTAATTGTTTTATGATTATCATAAAAACTTTTATCTTTATATTTTAGTAAGTTATTAAACATCTGCCCATCTTTCATATTATGCCCATATATAATAAGATTTGAATTATTATTTAAAATATCACATTCATTTTTCAAATATATTGAACCATTAAAGTCAAAAAAGTTGAAAGAAATGGGATATTGCAACCAATTACTGGAAAAGCCGTAAAAGAAATATTTGCACCTTTAAAACAAGCATTAAAATATGCTATGGCAGATAATAAAATGCCTTGTATTAGTTTAGAGTTACTTGATATGCCTAAAGTAGTAAAAGGCACTCGAGAAATTCGTACTGAAAATGAACAGCAAATTGTAGGAGATTATTTTTGCAATAGAATAAAAGATAAACCTTTTAACTTATATTATGCTCCTATTGCGATTATGGATGCTAGAGGCTTAAGACCAGAAGAAGTCGGAGGATTACAATGGAAAGATATAAATTACGAAAATGATAGCTTTTGGGCTGGCAGACATACAGTTGTAAAAAATGGCTTATATGATGATAATGGTAAAAAAATTGGAGAAAAAATTGTAGTTGAAGATAGTGGGAAGACAACTCAAGCAGTACGAGAATTACCACTTGGAAATTTTTTATCTAATATATTCAAAATGAAATATCAAGAATATATCGATAAAGGAATTACACCAAAAGCAACAGATTTTATCTTTTACACCAAAGCTGGAAATCCATACTATGAACAACCTTTGAGAGAAATGTATAAATCTTTAGCAAAAAAACTTAGAATAAGTGAAATTGGCTGTTATTCATTAAGACACGAATATTTTACTTTTCTAGCTCAAGAAACAAATGCAGACCAAGAAAGCATTAAACAATTAGCAGGCTGGAGTCAAATTGTTCCTACATATTTTCACTCTGATAATAAGCATAAGAGAAAAGCGACTAATGAAGTTGACAAGCAATATGAAAACTTTACTGCCACTAATAAAGAAGACGAGGATTTAGGTATTAGCAAAATTATTCAATTTCCTGTTTCTAAAGTAGTAAATGAATAAAAAAAGCAATTATCTAAACCAATAAAGATAATTACTCATTTAAGGATTTTTTAGAAATATTTAAGGATTTTTGAAATTGCAACCTCTGAAATCCTTGATATTTCTAATAAAATTTTGGTGGGCAGGGATGGATTCGAACCATCGTACGCTCTCGCGGCCAGATTTACAGTCTGGTGCCATTAACCACTCGACCACCTACCCATATATTATTTACAACAATGAATATTATAATATCTTTTTTGCTTTCTGTCAATACGATTTTTGAAATTTTTGAAAAATAGAAATTTTTAAATTTTGCTTTTTTGTACATAGAGGCAGGATTTATAAGTGTCCTACCTCTCTTATTTCCTAATTACTCGTCCCACAATATAAAATGATTAATTTTGAACTCTGTGAGTTACCATTGGTGTGGATTTTGTAATATTACTAAATTTATATCCATTTGCTAATCCATAATCTATTATGTCATTTAAAGCATTTACTGTTTTTGTATTTCCACTAAAATCATGCATTAAAACTACATTTGCTCTATTTTTCTTTAAGCCTTTTATTACATTATTATATACCGCTTCAGAACTTCTTGCACCACCTGCATCATTTGAATCTACATTCCAGTCAAAATACTTATATCCTTTTTCAACTACCTTTTTTGTAAGTTTCGTCATTATTCCCGGATTAAACCTGCTTACTGTATTTGAACTTCCTCCTGGGAATCTTGTAATTGTTGCATTATATCCAGTAGACTTTTTTATTTTATCTTGTAATTTTTTTATATTATTCATATATGTATCTACTGATTTATATATTTCTTTATAATTGTGAGAATACCCATGTATTGCAACTGTATGTCCTTCATTTACTTCTCTTTTTACTAACTTTTCATTTGCTGAACTATAATTTATTATGAAAAACGTTGCTTTTATTCCTCTTGACTTTAGAATATCTAATATCTTAGGTGTAATTGATGATGTAGGGCCATCATCAAATGTTAAATATATTGTTCCACTACTTTTACTTGTGCTATTGTTTGAATTATTATTTTGATTTTTATTAGAATTGGTATTTGTATTGTTATTATTTTTATTTGAAGTATCAACTTTTTCTTCTTTTTTATATACAGTTATAGTTCTTGTCTTTTTTGCTTCATTTCCACTATTATCTTTAACTTTGTATGTAATTGTATATTTTCCAACCTTTGCCGTGTCTACTTTTCCTGTAATTTCAATTTTATCTGTTAAATCTCCATCTATTTCATCAGTTGCCTTTGCACCTTTCTCATCATATTTAGAATTTAACTCTATATCTATTTTTTCACTTCCATTTAATTTTAACTCTGGTGGTTCTTTATCTATTAATTTTATAATTCTTGTCGCTGTGCCTATATTTTTTGAGCTATCTTCTACTGTATAAATTAATTTATATTCTTTATCATTAACTTCTTCCTTTGTAATTACAACTTTATCATTTAAATCTTCATTCGAATTATCTGAAACTGTATATCCCGCTTCCTTATATTCATCTTTATATGATATTTCTTCTACTTCGTTTCCTTCTAATATAATTACAGGTGAAGTAGTATCAAATATTTCAACAGTTTGTACCTTAGTATAATCTCCTAATATACTTGGAACAGTATATTTTACTTCATATTTCCCAATTTTATTAAAATCTATATTTTCTTCCGTTTTTACTTTTTCACTAACATCTACAAAATGATATGTTGCCTCTACTTTATCTAAGCTTGTTTTTTCTCCTATTTCATAACTTATTGCTTCTTTTACCTTTATTTCTGGTTCCTGTAATGTAAATGTTACACCAATAGTTAAGACCATAAATATAGGAAGTATAATAAGTACAGTTTTTAGTTTTTCTATCTTCTTTATTTTAAATATTGCAAATAAAATTCCAATAATTACTGCATAAAAAGAAATTTCTGCTACATATAAATACCACATTTTTTGCTACCTCTTTTGCTTTTTCTTTTTATTATAACATATAATTTTTTAATTGTTACATTTTTTATAAATTTTATTTTTATTTTCATAAAGGCAGGGTTTGTACTCCCTGCCTCATCTATTTTTAACTACCTGCAACAGTTCTTTTTATTTTTGTTTTTACAACATATTGCAACTATTATGCTAAGCACTAGTAATATAAATAATACTACTGCAAGAACTATAACTGCTGCTAAAGCAGCAAGTATTGTAGCACTTAATGCTGCACCAATTATTACTCCTATTATACCAACAAATAATGCTGCAAGTATTGCTATAACTATATCTAAGCATGCACATTTATTACCTTTTTTTCTGCAAGTTGTACATCTATCATCTTCATATGCGTTTTCACAGTTATATTTTATCTTCATTTCTTCTATCATAATTTTTCAACTCCTCTTTTAATGCTTGGATTAATATATTATATTAAGAGAAGTTTTTTTTGTTGACATTTTTCTACAATTTATTTTCTTACAGTTTTATCATCTTCTTTTAACTCTCTATTTTTCTCAGGTTCTTTACAATCTTTTGGCTCTTTAAAACTTAAGTACCAACTCATTCCATTTCTTTCTTTTTCAATTTGATTATTTCTCTCTTGTAATTCTGCAAAAGTTTGTGGAGATGGTACTATAACTGGTTCACAAGGTATCCAATTTGCTGGAGTTGAGGCATTATTGCTATCTGCTACTTGAAGTGCCGTTAAAGCTCTTAGAATTTCTGAGATTGACCTTCCTACATTCATCGGATATATTAGAATTAACCTTACAATACCTTTATCATCTATGATAAATACATTCCTTACCGTTTCAGTTGTACTTACATCATTCGAAATCATTCCATATCTTCTTGCAATAGTTCCATTTCTATCTGCAATTATTGGAAATGGTATCTCTATTCCAGTTTTTTGATATATATCATAAAGCCATGCTAGATGTGAAGGATTGCTATCTACACTTAATCCTATCAATGATGTATTTAACTTTTCAAAATATGTATTAGATTTTGCAAATGCAATTATCTCCGTTGTACACACGGGTGTAAAATCTCCGTGGGTGTGAAAATAGAACTACCCATTTACCTTTGTAATTATTCAAATTAATATTTCCCATTGTAGACATAGCATTAATCTCTGGTGCCATTTCGCCAATCCTTACAGTTCCATTCATCATTAACTCATAATCCATATAATAAAACTCCTTTCATACTTGTTATTATTGTATGAAAGGAGCTTAAATTTTGTGTTGTTTTATTTAATTTTTTATATTTAGCCATTTTTTCACTTTTAAAATGCTTATTCTAATGATTGACAGCATCATTTGTATTATTGCCAATAATTTTTAATCCTCCAGTAGATTCAACTGTCTTCGTTGCCATTTCTTTTATTTGAACATAAGCTTGATCTAATTTATTTTGCAAAGCTTCTTTTTCTGCATTAATTTTTTTTACATCTTCTTGTAAACTTTCTATTTTATCATTTTGTCTATCAATTGTATTTTGAAAGTCCTTTTTTAATAATTCAGTAGTAAATTTATTCTCTTTTTCTATTTCACTGCTTGCTTCTTTTCTTCCTCTAGTATATTCTTTTTCTAAAAGCGTAGGAATTTCATTAACTTTATTTTCTAATTCCTTAATATGTTCCTCTTTTTCTTCTGCCTCGCTTAACATTTCTTTTGCTTTTTCCTCTTTTTTAGCTAATTCATTTTCTCTTTTAGCTTTTTCATCTTCCCAATTATTATTGCTTATTTCTCTTTCTCTATTTATTTTATAATTGTATTCTTCTACTTCTCTATCTCTCTCTAATTTTAAGTTTTTTGTTATTATCTCATAATTTTTTTCTAATTCTTTCTTCTTTACTTCATATTGTTCTTCTAAGTCTTTTATATTAGCATTTAATTCATTTACTTTTAATTTTTTTTCATTTTCTACTTCTGCCATATAATCTTTTGCTGCATTAACAACTACCACTAGATTACTTAATTCTTTCTCTATACCATATAAATTTTTTAGTTTTTCTTCTTCTGCCTGTAATGCTGTTTCTAAATTTTTAAATTTATTATTTAATTCTTCTGAAAAAATTTTTTGTTCAACATTTTCTTTAGATACGTCTATTGCTTTTTGAATTTCTTTGGCTTTTTCTTCTTTTTCTGGCTCATATTTTGTTTTTGCTATATTTTTCTCTCTTTCTAGTGCTGCATTTAATGCATCTAATATTTCTGCTTTTGTATTTTTTAATGTTACTTCTTCTTTTTTCATATACATACTCCTTTATTAACAAATTGTATTTATTATACCATAATTTATGATAAATGCAAATGATTAACATAATTTTTATATGCAGTTGAATTTTTTCATTACAGTTTTAACAATCTTTTATGATTTTTAGGAAATCCCATTTTATACAAAACATTATCAATAGATATTGTTTTTAATTTTTTTTCTAACTTATTAATACTTTCTATTATTTCAGTATAAAATGCTCTAAATTGTTCCTCTTCTAATAACATTTTCAAAACAATCACAATTGAAAATAAATCTCTTGTAGCATAAACTATTTTCACTTTGTCATTTATTAATTTCAATTTTCAAAGATAATATTCTTATTAATACCCATAAAGGTATATAATCATATTTTTCTAAATAATGTATACCCATTTTATTTGAATTTTTGTATTGATGGGAAATTTCAAGATTAATATCATTTAAAAACTTATTAATTAATTCTTTATTTTTACTGATATTATTAAAATTTTCTGGAATTAAATATTTTTTATGACCATAATTTTTTGAGAATTCATATGCTATATAAGTATCAATTTTTCTTTCAATTAACAAAATATATTCTAAAAATATAATTCTTATTTTTCTGTCAAATTCATATAAACTATAAATTTCTTCTAAGGTTGTTCCATTATGGAAATGTTTCTGTTTTACTTTTTTTATCTAAAAATAAATCTTTATAACCATTGATTAGATAATAATAGTTGTTGTTTAATAATATTTCTTTTGCAATTTCTTTGTCTTCAATGTGTAAATTTCTACTTTGTAATAGTTGTATTTGTTCATCTATTGTTTTAAATATTTTTTCCAATATTTACCTCCTATATGATAAGAAAAGACCTCGAACCCTTAGGCTACCCGAGGTACGATCCACTTCCGACTTCAGTCCCGTAGGTTTTCTGAAGTACTGATCTACTATAGATAGTATAACATTTTAATCTTGATTTTGTCAAGTAAAATGTCAAATTTATCTATTAATATTTAATATATTCTATTTTTCCATCTTTATACTCTTAATATGAAAGGAGCTTGAACTTTGTATTGTTTTATTAAACTTCTTCTCTATCAACAAACTATATTTATATTGGTCATCCTCTATTGCAATATAGCAAATTACATAGTATAATACATACATAATTTTAATTCATTTTATTTATTTTTCTGTGTATATTTCTATACATAATTTTCAATATTTATACAATTTTAAGAATGGAGGCCTGATAAATGGAACTAGATGTGAATCATAATACCAATCTTAGCACTCTTCCTAATAATGATATGGAAAATTTTGCTAAAGAGCTATCTGAAAATCTTGAGATGAAAGATCTTTTGATTTATACTCTTCCCACCGATAATGGAGAATTTACAAATGAAAATCTTATAAAATTAGAAGAAAAATATAATGAAATTATCAAAGAATTTGCAAAAGAAAATAATATGGACAAAATTTATCTAGTTATGGAAACTAATAAAAACTATAATGTAGTTAGAGAATATGATGCAGAATTAGATAAAATAACAGACTGGCAATTAACACATGAAGAACTTCCACCGAACTGCAAGGAGGGATTAGTACTAATAAAGGAAAATAAAGAATATTTGATTGACAAAGAATTAACACAAAATCTATGTTATAAAATGAAAGAATATGAAACCAATCTACTTAATGAACAGCAAAAATATTTGAAAAAAATGAGAAACAGCGGAGGTCTATATTATGTTAAAAATATAGAACGGAGACTGTAAAGCTTGGAAAACTGAACTTACATATAATGGCGAAACCTTTCAAGAAATTAACATGCCACATGATGTGTACCATATGATTTCTCAAGGTTCTATACTTAAATATGAGAAAGGCACCTACTCCATTGTAGATGGCGAGAATATCTTTGATTTGCATCCTTCTTTACCAATTAATTCTCAATATTGCAAAAAAGAAGATATATATTATACACCTAAGGGTAAGCTGACTGATGCACAAATAAAGGCTTTGGATGATATGTTAAACGAAAAAAATGATAGTAAAAATATTTTTGAAAAAATATATGATAAATTTATTGAAATTAAAAATAAGTTTTTATCATTATTTAGATAAAATACGTTATAGGATAATGAGTTGTTTCAATAGAATAGCAGAAATGATTTATTTTTAGAGCTTTGGTGTCGCAGTCTACAAATTAAAGATATATATGTAGACTGCTCCATTCGCCCTACGCTACGCTTCGGTTGATCGCTTACGCAGCTCTTTCAAATAAATCATTTCTGCTATTCTTTAATATAAAAACATTATCCTGTAACTGTGACTAAATCGCTCTACTTACCTGTTGATTTTTTCGTAAAAATCCTTTAAAATATTATATATTAGATTTAAAAAGGAGTTAGCACAAGTTTGCTAGAATATATTTAAAATGAACATTTCTGATTATGTTAATAAACCTATAACTCAATTTATTATCGAAAAATATGGAAAATTTAATAGTAATACATTAGAGGAATTTATTTGTCAAGATTTTGTTGACTTAAAAGATAAATCTTCTTTTGCTAAAGTAAAAAAACAAATAGACAATTTATTGCAATTTCAAAATCTAAGATATGAAGACATACAATATCTTGGCAAAGGAGCCAAATTTCATACTTTAGGAATTGGCAATGCAGTAATAAAAATTAGTAATGTATTTCGTCCATATACTCAAGTATTAAATATTCCTTTTCGCTTAAATCCTGTATATCAAGAAAGCCTTGGAGAAACTCAAGAATTATATGTTTCTCAGCGTGCTCAAAATAGACTTATAACTGGTCAAGAAGTCCAGAATTTCTATAATATTATAAGAGATAATGGTGGAATATGGACAGATGTAAAACATGATAATCTAGGATATATAGATAATTTAATTGATTTTTCTAAGCTATACGGCAATCCTAAAGAGCCTCCTTTTGGCTTATCGTTTAAGCCTTATAATGGGCATATTTTTCTTTTAGATTATGGAGATACAATCTTTTTAAATTCTGAAATAAGAGAGCTGATGCTAGGAGATTCTTTTGGATGTATTCCAAATTATTTATCTCCTAAAATATCTCATAACATATTACGTGAAAATAATAATATAAACTCAATATATAGTAAACGTTTTATAGAAACTCCTCATACTTCTCCAATTATTATGTATGAAATAAATTATCAAAAAGCAAGAGGAAATTATGCATTAGAATCTAAATATTTTATACAAATAAAGGAACACCAAAGATTAATAAATGAATCAAATTATAGATATATACAATCTCAAAAATATGGTAGATCTCTTGCAGATATTAAAAATATGTATTCTATTCTCGAAATCTTTGTAAGGCTCTCTCAAAGTGCTTGTATGAGTAGACTAAAAAACATTGCATCAACGGTAAAAAAAATTTTTACAAAAAGCAAATTAGAAAATCATAATAATTCTTCTCAAGTTAGCCCTATTCTTCAAGACTCTATTTTAGAGACTTTATCAAATAGCACTGATGTAGAACTATGAAAGAAGGGATTAAAAATGATTAGTGATAATACTTTTGCTAAAGTATGTACAGAGACTTTGGCTATATTAAATAATATTCCATTAGAATACTATTATAAAATCCCAAAAGATTTTATAAATCTTTTAT
This sequence comes from uncultured Clostridia bacterium, assembly GCA_947624655.1. Taxonomy (GTDB): domain Bacteria; phylum Bacillota; class Clostridia; order TANB77; family CAG-508; genus JAAWPK01. The sequence goes on from CANQLH010000014.1 coordinate 28,131, forward strand.
TAGAAAATCTTGACGAAACATATAACTTTAAATTAGATACGAATAAAAACTTTGCCTCTCAAGTTTTATTACCCGAGACTATTGATTTACTAGCATATATTTATAGGCAATTTTGGTGCACTCGAAATCAAAAAAATGAATTTGATAAAATTATGTTAGAAAATGACAAAAAAGCCTCTGATAAATATGATATTGATAAAATATTCCAAAAGAGAAAAGATTATATGTCTCAAAACAAAAAAGACTCTTAATTTTTATTTAGTATATCTTCTATTGTATGCCACGCAAGTAATGCACATTTTACTCTTGCTGGCATATTTGATACATTTCTAAATGCAATAGCATCTTCTAGTTTTTTTAGTTCTTCCTCGCTTGTAGTTTCTCTTTTTATCATATCAATAAATATCTTTATAATTTCTTTTGCTTCATTAATAGTTTTTCCCTTTAATGTATCAATCATTATTGATGTAGATGCCTGTGATATAGCACATCCATGCCCAGTAAATGCCATATCTTCAATCATATCTCCATTCATTTTTATCTCTAATGTAATTTCATCTCCACAATTTGGATTATGCCCAACTTCTGAATAATCGGCATTTTCTAATTTTCTCTTATTATATGAATTCATACTGTGTTCCATAATAAGCTCATTATATACATCAGTTAAATCTTCCATCTTTTCTTATTCTTCCTTTCTGAAGTTTTAAAAAGAATTAATATACTTTTTAAACATATCATAAGCTTTATTCAAAGCTTTAACTAGCCTATCTACATCCTCTTTTGTATTATAGAAATAGAAACTTGCTCTACAAGTTGAATCAATTTTTAAATATCTCATTAATGGCTGTGTGCAATGATTTCCTGAACGTACACAAACACCTTCTGTATCTAAAATACTTGCTACATCGTGAGGATGTACTCCTTTAATATTAAATGATATTACACTTGAATGATTTTCTTTATTAGGAGTTAGATATAAACTTAAGAAATCTAACTTTGAAAGTTCCTCTCTTGCATAGTTAACTACTTCCTGTTCGATTTCTTGTATTTTATCATATCCAATATGCTCTATATAGTCAATCGCAGAAGCAAGTCCTACTGCTCCTTCTACATTTTGTGTTCCTGCCTCAAACTTATTTGGAACTTCTGCAAATGTTGTGTCTTGCTCATATACATATTCAATCATATCTCCACCCATTAGAAATGGTGTCATTTTTTCAAGCAAAGCTTTTTTTCCATATAATACACCAATTCCAAGAGGAGAAAGCATTTTATGTCCTGAAAATACAAAAAAGTCAGCATCTATTTCTTGAACATCAATTTTCATATGAGGTATGCTTTGTGAACCATCTACAATTACAATTGCTCCCATTTTATGTGCATATTTTATTATCTTTTTTATATCATTTATTGTTCCCAAAGAGTTTGATACGTGTGTTATTCCTACTATTTTTGTTTTGTTTGTTATTTTTTTCTTTATTTCTTCCTCAGGTATCTCAAATTCGTCATTTATATACATATAATTTAATTTGCTACCCGTAGCCTTTGTTATCTTTTGCCATGGCACTAAATTAGAATGATGTTCCATTATTGACAATGTAACTTCATCTCCACTTTTTAAGCCTTCCATTCCATAAGAATATGCAATTAAATTTAAACTTTCTGTTGCATTTTTAGAAAAAATTATTTCTTCTCTATGTTTTGCATTTATGAATTTTGCAACCTTTGTTCTTGCATTTTCATACTTTTCTGTTGCTTCTAGGCTTAAAGTATATGCACCTCTATGTGGGTTTGCATTATATTTCTCGTAAAAATCTTTAACTGCATTTATTACTTGAATTGGCTTTTGCGTTGTTGCTCCATTGTCTAAATAAGCAATATCTCTATTTGCAAAAATTGGAAAATCTTTTCTAATTTCTTCTACATTCATTTTGCTTTCCTCTTTTCTTAAAATTATTTCTTAGTAGTCATCTTTTAATCTAGTCTTTTATCAATCTCATAAGAAATTTCATTTTTTAATTCTTCATTTTTTATACTGTTTAAAATCTTATTGAACTTTGCTCTTACCATCAATTTCATAGCTTCTTTATATTCAAATCCACGGCTCATTATATAAAATAATTCTTTTTCACTTATTTTTCCTGCTGAACTGCTATGATTTCCCTCTACATCTTCTTCTGAACAAAGTAGCATAGGAAGTGCAAGAGATTTGGCTGTGTCTGATAATAGCATACAAGCTTCTTCTTCGTTTCCCTTTGCCTTTTTTGCACCTTTCTTAAAATCAATAGTTCCTTTAAAGTGCTTTTGTGCTTTATCCTTTAAAGCCCCTTGAACTTCAATATTTATATTTGTTTTTTCTCCTCTTAACTCTCCAATGTAGTTTAAATCAAATAACTGATTACATTTTCCTAGATACATTGTGTTAAGTATATTTTCAGAATTTTCTCCAATCAAATTAGAATAATAATTTGTAATACTTTTTTCTCCTCCAAAGTCCACTAAAGTATAGTTTACTTTAGAATTTTTATCTAATGAATTTTCTATACTTACAAAATTATTAGAATGATTATTCATTAGATTAACCATTATAATCTCTATATTGGCATCTTGTTTTGCAAGTACTTTTATTGCTCCATTATGAAAGCCCTGTACTTCCTCATTTGATGAATATTTTATTATAACAGTTGCTTTAGAACTTTCGCCTGCAATTATTAAAATATTATCTACTAATGCCTTATTCTCATCATCAAATTTGTAATTTATTTGAACTTCACTTGTTTCATTATCATTAATTGCAATTTTTATTTTTTTATTTGCTGATGCATTTATTTGATTTGTAAAAGTATCTCCGATTCCATAAGTTAGCATTAGCTTATCGGCATTTTCTTCTATCTTTGTATTTTTGCTATTACATATTATTTCTGCATTTTTAAATTCTTCAATATACTTTGGAATAATAGAATCTTCTATTTTTATATTATTTATATTAAAATTTCTTGAAGTTCTAACTGGTGTTTCATTTAATTCCATTTCTTCATCCTTTCTAACTTGAAATTTATTGTACTTAACTTAGGAAAATAAATATTTACTTTTGAATAACCGCGTAAGCGACCAAACGGAGCGTAAGCGAAGTGCGAATGGAGCAAGCTACATTTTTGCTTTTGATTGTAGCTTGCGACACCAAGGTTATGATAAAAGTAAATATTTATTTTCAAATTTATCCAATAGCTCCTTCAAGTTCAAGATTAATAAGATTATTCATCTCTACTGCATATTCTACTGGAAGTTCCTTAGAAATAGGATATGCAAATCCTCTTACTATCATTGCTTTTGCATCTTCTTCTGACAAGCCTCTGCTCATTAAATAAAATATTGTCTTATCACTTATCTTGCCAATCTTGGCTTCGTGTGAGAATTCAACCTCATCTGTTCTAATATCATTTACTGGTATCGTATCAGATACCGAAATGTTATCTAGCATAAGCGATTCGCAAGACACAGAAGATTTAGAATTTTTAGCATTTTCATTTATTCTAACTAAAGACCTGTATGTGCATTTTCCACCATTTTTTGATATAGATTTTGCATTTACAACACTTGAGGTATTTGGGCTGTTATGAACAACTTTAAAGCCATTGTCAAGGTTTTGTCCCTTTCCTGCAAAAGATATTCCAGTAAATTCTGTCTTTGCTCCTTCTCCATTTAATATGCTCATTGGATATAGCATAGATATTTTTGATCCAAATGAACCTGTTACCCAATCAACTTGTGCATTCTTTTCTACAATAGCTTTTTTAGTATTTAGGTTTAACATATTCTTTGACCAATTCTCTATTGTTGAATATCTAAGATATGCATTTTCTTTTACATATAATTCCACGCAACCTGCATGAAGATTTACTTTATTATATTTAGGTGCAGAACATCCCTCTATAAAATGCAAACTTGCACCTTCATCCACTATTATAAGTGTATGCTCAAATTGGCCTGACTCTGGTGAATTTAGCCTAAAATATGATTGAAGTGGTATTTCTACTTTAACATTTTTTGGAACATATACAAACGAACCTCCAGACCAAACTGCACCATGTAATGCTACAAATTTATGGTCAGTTACTGGAACACACTTCATAAAATGCATTTTTACTAAGTCAGGATATTCTCTTACAGCTGTCTCCATATCTGTATATATTACGCCTTGTTTTATAAGTTCTTCTTTCATACTATGATATACAACTTCTGAATCATATTGTGCACCTACACCTGCAAGTGATTTTTTTTCTGCTTCTGGTATTCCAAGCTTATCAAATGTATTTTTAATATCTTCTGGTACATCTTTCCAAGAACTATTTAATTTAGTTTTAGGTCTTACATAAGTTGCTATGTCTCTCATATCAAGTTCTGATATATCTGGACCCCACGTTGGAAGTTCTAACTCATTATATACCTCTAACGCCTTTAACCTAAACTCTCTCATCCACTCTGGGTCATTTTTTTGCTTTGATATTTCTTGTATAATTTCTGGAGTTAGCCCCTTTTTTATTTTATAGTCATATTCATCTTTATTCTTTATATCATAGATATTCCTATTTATTTCTTCTAACTTAAGTTTAGCCATTTTGTTTATCCTTTCTCGTTTATTTTTTAGTTTTATATGCTCCATAGCCATTTTCTTCGATTTCTTTTGCAAGCTCTTGTGTTCCTGTTTTTACAATCTTGCCATCAACTAATATATGAACATAGTCAACTTTTAAGCTACTCAATATCTTTGTATTATGAGTTATTATTAAAACGCTATTTTCTTTATTCTTAAACATCTCAATTCCCTTTGATACTGTTCTTATTGCATCTACATCAAGGCCTGAATCTGTTTCATCCAATATCGCAAGTTTTGGATTTAATACAAGCATTTGAAGTATCTCATTCTTTTTCTTCTCTCCACCTGAAAAGCCAACATTTAAGCTTCTTTCCATATTTTTAGAGTTCATATTTAGTTCTTCCATATATTTTTTTAGTTCTTCTTTAAATTCGAAGATTTTAACTGGTTTTCCTGTTACCTTATTTTTAGCATATTTCAAAAAGTTAGTTACAGACACCCCAGGAATTTCTTCTGGAAGTTGGAATGACATAAATATTCCCTTTCTTGCTATCTCGTCTGTTTTTAAATTTGTTATATCTTGATTATCAAATATAATTTGACCAGATTGTTTTTTATACATTGGATTATTTAATATAGCATTTGCTGTTGTTGTCTTTCCTGAGCCATTTGGTCCCATTATTACGTGTATTTCGCCTTTATTTATATTCAAATTAATTCCTTTTAAAATTTCCTTGTCCTCTGCATTTACATATAGTTCTTTTATTTCTAGTAAATTATTTTTCATTACTAACTCTCCCTTTCTTGTTTGATGTACGTTTAATGCAACTTCTGCACCTTTCTTCATTTATATCATAATTGCAATTTAGGTTACTTAGCCCTAAAGTTTTATGAACATATCTTGCAAGTTTATTTGCTGTTTCGTCAGATATCGAAGACTTTATCTTTTCTGCCTCAGTTTTTGCAACTTCTTCATCTAATTCTAATACCTCTTTCAAAAACAAATACACAATATCATAAGCTTCAAGAACCTTTTTGGCAAGATTTTCTCCTTCTTTTGTTAGTTCTATTGTTCCATAAGTTTCATAATTTAAAAGTCCTTCATCTTTTAAATTGTATACCGCTTTATTTACACTAGGTTTAGTGCAGTTCATTTTTTCTGCAATGTCTGTAACTCTAATATGCCCATTTTGTTTCTTTAATATATACATTGTTTTTAAATATTCTTCTAATGATTTTGTTATCATATATAATTATCATTCCTTTTGTTAGTTTAGGCTAACATTATATTATAAAAAATTAAGTTTGTCAAGGCTCTAATTTTGTGCCTTTTTATTTAGCACTTAGAGCCTAACAAACTTAAGATTCTATTGTTCCTGTAATGTACCTAATTGAACATTACCGTTAGCGGAATTAACTATATCCTGAGCGACTTCTTCTAACCCATCGGTATAATTTAACGTAAACAATGAACCGAGGCTCAGTCGAGCAGTCTCTTAGCATACCAGAGTAATTTGAAGGAATGTTTCTAAGTGTAAAACTGGTGTTTAATCTACTACATCCGTTCGAACGTACAGTCCAGGGTGAACGGAGCCTCCGAAGTAAAACCACTCAAATCCAAGTGTTCCAAATTAGCACAACCGGCTGAACATGTTGCCTAGGTGGTCGCATAATTGAGCGTAAAATCCTTCCAGTTCCACTGTTGTCAAATTACTACACCCGATAGAACATCCTTTGTGCAGATTGCATTAGTTCCGCATTCAAATCCTTTAAATTTACTGTCTCTAAATTAATACAACCTTCGAACATGTTTTCCATGTACAAAACATTTTCCACGTTTAAGTTTGTCAAGTCTATACTTGCTAAACTACTACAATTTTGGAACATACTACTCATCTTCATAACAAGTTGCGAATCCAATCCTGCTAAATCTATGTTTTCCAAACTAGTACAATTATAAAACATGTCATTCATAGTTCTCACTTGGCTTGTATCTAGATTAGCTAAATCAATTTTAGTGCAATTCAGCAATGCAGCAAATAGCATCTCACATGTTTCTGTCCTCATTCCCTTCGCAACATACACTGACGTTATCTTTTCTCCAAATTCACTGTTCCCCGTCATCATATCGGTTATTATTTTTGCAGTCCATGGTGGCACACTGCCTCTCTCTTCGCCAACTTCAATTTCCACATACTCTATCGTTGCCTCCACTCCATTTTTTGGATATATTATTAGCGTTCCGTTAGGCTGATTCTTTGCATAAAAATCTGCAACTTCTTTGCTTTCTTCTGCTGGCTGTGTTACTCCTTTTACAAACCAATCCATTCCTTTTAATTCTGGATTCGTTGGTGGTTCTTCTCCTAGTAACACTTTTATTTTTTTTGTTACACTTTCTACATAATTTCCTGTCTCTTCCATTATTCTGTTTTCTTCTATCGCTGCTTGTGCATAATCCTTTGCTCCATTTACTCCAAACTGTATTATTCCTGACATATATGCCGCATTTATTGTTATTGCTGCTATTATTACTATTATGATTATAGTTATAATTAATGCTAGTAATGTTATTCCTCTCTCTTCCTTTAAATTTCTTTTGTTTCCCATATCTTTTTTCCTCCTTTTTTATTTTACCATTAATGTTTTTCTTTTGCAATTATTTTTTGGTGCTTTTATATAGTATTTTTCTTTTCTTCTCCTAATATCTTTTGTTTTTTTCTCTTGCTCTATTCAGCAAGGGATAAATATATTTTATTTTTGAGTAACCGCGTAAGCGACCAACCGGAGCGTTAGCGTAGGGCGAATGGAGCAATCTACATTAGAAACTTTTCTTTTGTAGATTGCGACACCAAGGTTACGATAAAAATAAAATATATTTCATCCTTGCGTAGCACATTTCTGCGAAAAACCAACGACAAAACGACTTTTAAGAAAATTTATATACTTTCTCAAAATTTTACCCGCATAAGCACACCAAAAAAGGACACATCAAAAATATACCTGTATCAACAAATACATTTCTCCTGTGTCCTATTTACATATTCAAATTTTTTGCACGCTAAAACTCCACTAGCACTACTTGTGTGTGTGTGTGTGTGTGTGTACAGCCTCAAGGCTTTCAAGCTTTGTTTCGTTTACTTTCATATTTTATCTCATTCCTCTCTAATTCATAAACCTAATTTGAAAAGAACTTCTCCTCTTTTGATTTTTAACTTCATTTGTATTATACAGTTATTTATTTTTCGCGTCAATAGTTTCATATAATTTTTTTAAATAATATTTGCCACGTAAATTAATCTATATTATATTATATTTATTCATTAATTTTTTTGCTTTATCAATTCCTTCCTCTGTTAAATATGTAGATTTTGCTTTGTGTGCACTTCCTCCAATTAAATTTTCTTCTTCTAAGCAATTTAAAATATCAAAGTCATATCCTTTCCAAGCTCTCATACATTCTTCCCCAAAAACATCTTTTTCTTTCCATGATGTTAAATATAATAGTAATAATGTTAATTCTTTTATTTTTTCCTCCATTATTTATTTCCTCCTTGCTTTTTATAGTCCATATTCCTTTTATTGTTCCTTTAATACGCCTATTATCTTTTTAACCTCTTCTTTACTTAGTTCTACCACATCACATATTGTGTCTATGTCCATTTTTTTATTATACATGTTTAGAATTACAGTCTTTTTATTTTCTTCGATACCTTTCTTATATCCATATTTTTCTACTGCTTTTGTATCTCTTATATGTTTATCGCGTAGTTCTGCTAAATATCTCTCCCTCTTATCCTGCTTTATCTTCTCTAATTCTTCCTTTGCCTTCTTTATATCTTCATTCTCACTCATGGCATTTTCTCCAATCTTCTCTGGATTTTTTATAAATAAAGACCATAACATTACTTTGTCTTTTTCATCTATGCATTTATTTCTTAACCTATCCATTAACTTTGATAATTCTATTATATGTATTTCAAGTACAGATGTCAAGACTATTTTTCCATATTCTTCTTCTCGTATTTGCCATTTTGTATGATATTTTTCTATCTCTTTTATACTGTCTAATTCAAAATCTGCTATTAGTATCACTATTGTTTTATTTAACTTTTCATAATCTTCCCCTTCTTTAATGTCCCCGCTATATAGCTTGCTCCAATAAAACATTAATCTTTTTTCTATATTATCACTCTGCACTATCTGCATTTCTATATTACATTGTACTTCTCCGTCTATTCTTGCTCTCACATCTAATATTCCTACTTTATCATCCCTTATATCTTTCTCTAATATTGGTGTTTCATCTAATTTTACGTTTTGCACCTCCTTGTTAATTATTGCACTTATTAATCCTTTTGTAATTTCTTCATTCCCGATATGTCCAAAAATTCGCTTAAATATATAGTCATTTGTGGGAACCATTGAATCGTTTTTTGCCATAGGCATTTCTCCCTTCCTTTTTTAGTTTTTAGAAAATGATTTTAACTTGGGGATTTCCCAATAGATTTATTCCGTCTTCCCTTAAGATGTAGGCTTAAATAAATAAAAAAATAAGTAATGTAAGCACTTTAAGCAAAATTTGCTTAATTACTCGCATTACTTATTTTATATAATCTTTTTCTCTGTTTGTCAATCAAAACATTTCGACATTTTATTCTTCCTTATTTATTTGTCGTGTCAATAGTTTCATTAAAAATTTCTTTTTTATTAAAAAGATACAGTATTAATGCAGCAATTCCAAAAGTAATTAAATATGTAAGAATTACAACTACCCAGTTTCCATCAATTAAATTGCTCCCAGCAATTGTAGAAGAAATTATTGAAGGAAATCTAGCAATAGCTGAAATCACAAAAAATTTCATAGGTTTTATTGGTAAAAGTCCACTTATGTATACAAGTAAATCTTTCGGACTTGCCGGTATAAAAAATAGTATAAACAAAATAGTATAAATTTTTTTAGGATTTTTAAACCACTTGCTATTCTCTATCTTGTCTATTTTTTCTTTTGATACAAAGCTATATATAAAGCTTCTTCCGAATTTTCTAACAGCAAAAAATATTATAAAACTACTTACAAATGCACCAAGCGATATTACAATTAAGCCTCCTATTGGGCCATACGACATACCCGCTAAAACTTCTACCGGCTCTCCGAGGAAGGAATGGTAAAAATATTTGTATTACCATTAATCCAATAATTATTAACATTCCATCAAAGCCTAAACTTTCTATTTCATTTTTTATATTATTTCTTCCCTCTTCTGTTGAAATTTGCGTAAAAAATGGTAAAAGCTTAGTAGTTAGAAAAATCATAATTAAAATAAATGCTACAAACATTACTAATTTAAAAATCTTCGTTTTTTTACTTTGCATAATTCTCCATCTCTATTTATAATCAGCTTCTAATATTTTATCTATTGTTACATTCTTTTTATGTTCTATCTTCTCCCATTTAGCCTTCTGTTTAAACATTGCAATAATATTTATTGGTATCCAAGACACAATAAATATCGGTAGAGTAAGTATTCCCTTTAAATATGGTTTTATTTGCTTTTTAGCAAATTTTACCGCTAATATTGATAAAACTATACTAACCAAGTACCATGCAAAAAGACTTAATATTTTGCCTATATAGTTTATATATCCTTCCTGCACAAATCCAAGTATTAAATGTGCAACAAAAGATATTGCTACCAAGCATTGGATAAATGGTGAGAATAGAAATACCATTGAATCAACACTTTCAAAACTATATTTTCCAATTAATTTTTTAAAGTATAACTTAAAGCATTGGATTGTACCAATTGACCATCTTTTTCTTTGTTTCCACGATTCATTAAATATAACTGGTTGCTCATCATAAGTTATAGCATCTTCAACAAATGCAATCTTTTCGTTATACAATGCACATCTTACTGTTAATTCTATATCTTCTGTCATAGTATCTGCAACAAATCCTCTAGTTTCAATAAAATTTTTAGATACCATAAAGCCTGTTCCATTTATAAAGCACGACTTTTTTATATTCATTCTTGTTATATTTAAAAAGACATTATTTATTAAATAATATATTGAATAACATCCAGAAATCCAAGTATCTGAAATATTCTTGCTATCTCTAAAGCCTTGTGCTAATTCATATCCATTAGATAAAGCGTTGCTCATTCTCTCAAGGAACTTTGGATGAACAATATTATCTGCATCAAAAATTATATATGCCTCATAATCTAGTTCTTTTAGCTTGTCAAATGCAACCTTAAGTGCCTCTCCTTTAGTATTAATTGCTGTTTCACATTCTAAAAAATTAACTTCATTTTGAATAACAATATCTTTTGTTTTATCTGTGCAGTTATTTACTACAACATATATATCATACAACTCTTTTGGATAATCTTGCTTTTTTAAACTTCTAAGTAAATTGCCAATAACTTTTTCTTCATTTCGTGCAGGAATAATGACTGCAAGCTTATGATTTAAACTTAAACTTTTAAGCCTTCTTCTTTCTTTAAAAATATATATTCCATTAATTACAAAATATATAAGATATATTACTGCAATTATGTCTATAAAATTTAAGACTCCCCTTATAATTTCCATTTTTTACTCCACTTCTTTTATTAATTATACCAAAGAATTATTAATAATAAATAGATATTATATTAAACTTTTCTTAATTTATATTATTTCCTTTTCATATTTTTTAATAATATTTTTTGCTCTTCATTTATTCTATATGATTCTATCATTTTTTGCAATGTTTTATTGTATGTAAATTTATCAAGATTATTTTTACTTTGTAAATAGCTTATTGCTTTATCATTAAATTTTATTCCAATTTCTGCTAAGCACCACGCTATTCCCATTCTTACATAATAACCTTGATGTTTAATTTTGTCAAGTACTTGTATAACTTTATCTACATATTCTTCTATAATATAATAATCAAGAAGCATAATAACTGCAAATCTTACCTCAAATTCTTCATTTGAGGTAAGATAAGGGTTAATAAATTCAAAAATTTTTTTTAAATCTTTTTCTTTTATTTTTAAAGTTGGTACAAATGTATCAGAAATCTGCCAGCTATCTATCTTAGGTACAAATTCTTTAATATATTGGAGTTTGTCTTCTATATCACATTTAGCATATCCAATAATAAAGCCTTGCACAAGTATTTCTTCAAAATACTCATTATCTATGTTTTTTAGCAAATTGCCTAATTTTTCTTTTGTTGTATTTCCTACATCATATTCTTTCACAAGTTTCTTTGCAAAATTCCTTAAAACTGGTATTCTTATTCCAAGTATTTTTCTTTTTGTATCAGGACACAATTTTTCGTTAAATTTTTTATAGTCTTCTTCTCCTAATGCTATTAAAGTCTCCTTTATATTTTCCATATTACTCCTTTTATACTTCTGTTATATCAACAACTTCAAGTTCTTCTTCTGTTTTAGTATCTTCTATTGCATCATATAAAGCATTTGCAGTATCTAATGATGTAAAACATGGAATCTTTGATTCAGCAGCAAGTCTTCTTATCTTAAAGCCATCACGATTAGCTTCTTTTCCTCTTGTTGGTGTATTTATTATAAAGTTTATCTTACCAAGTTGTAACAAATTTGGTATACTTTCTGCTCCTTCCCAAATTTTTTCAACAACTTTTGCATCAATTCCGTTATTTTTAAGTAACATTGCTGTACCTTTTGTTGCATATATATTAAAGCCTTTGTTATATAATTTTTTTGCAAGTGGAAGCATTTCTTCCTTGTCTTTATCTCTTACAGTTATAAGTACATTACCAGATTTTGGTATGTTTATTCCAGAAGCTATAAATGCTTTAACTATTGCATCTGAAAAGTTCTTTGCAACTCCTAATACTTCTCCTGTTGATTTCATTTCAGGGCCTAAGCTTGTATCTGCATTTTTTATTTTTTCAAATGAGAATACTGGCATTTTTATTGCGATATATTCACTTTTCTTATATATTCCTGTTCCATACCCAATATCTTTTAATTTTTCTCCAAGTATAACCTTTGTTGCAATATCTATAACTGGAAGGTTTGTTACTTTACTTATATATGGTACAGTTCTGCTAGAACGTGGATTTACTTCGATTATATATACTTCTCCTTTTGATATAATAAATTGAATATTAAGTACACCTATAACATGAAGCTCTTTTGCTATTTTTTCTGTATATTCTATTATCTTTTTTTGATGTTCTTCTGATATATGTTGTGTTGGATAAACCGAAATACTATCTCCTGAGTGAACTCCTGCTCTTTCTAAGTGTTCCATAATACCCGGAATTAATATGTCTTCTCCATCACATATTGCATCAACTTCTAGCTCTTTACCTAGCATATATTTATCTACAAGTATTGGATGTTCTTGCACGGTTTTGTTTATTTCATTTATAAATTCAGTAATCTCTGCATCATCATAAGCAATAGCCATTCCTTGTCCCCCAAGTACATAAGATGGTCTAACTAAAACTGGATATTCTAGTGCCCTTGCGACTTTAATTCCTTCTTCTACTGTATAAACTGTGCTTCCCTTTGGTCTTAAAATTCCGCATTTATTTAATGCTTCATCAAATAACTCTCTATCTTCTGCTCTATCCATATCCTCTTCTTGAGTTCCAAGAATTCTAACTCCCATATCTTTTAAAGCTCTTGTTAATTTAATTGCAGTTTGTCCTCCAAATTGAACTATTGCTCCATATGGTTTTTCTACGTTTATGATATTTTCTACATCTTCTGGTGTAAGTGGTTCGAAATATAACTTATCTGCTATATCAAAGTCTGTACTTACCGTTTCTGGGTTGTTATTTACAATTATTGTCTCATAACCATGTTTTTTAAGTGACCATACAGAATGTACACTGCAATAGTCAAATTCTATTCCTTGCCCAATTCTTATTGGACCTGAGCCTAAAACTACAACTTTCTTTTTATTACTTTTATGGTTTGCTTCGTTTTCGTCATCATAGCTTGAATAATAATATGGTGTTTCTGCATCAAATTCGGCAGAGCATGTATCTACCATTTTGAAATTTGCAACAATACCATTTTCTTCTCTTTTTTTCTTTATTTCATTTACAGGTATTTTAGTAAATCTTGAAATAACTGCATCTGTATAGCCATATTCTTTAGCTTTTCTTAAAACTTCTATTGTAAGATTTTTTGTTTTTAAAATATTTTCCATTTGAACAAGATTGTTAATCTTACTTATAAAGAATGTATCTATTGTTGTTGCCTCATGTATTTGCTCTATTGTTAGGCCTCTTCTCAAGTTTTCTGCAATTACCCATAGTGTTTCATTATTTACATTTTTTAATTCATTTCTAATTTGTTCATCTGTATAGCTTGCAAATTTTGGTAATACCAAGCTATCTACATTCTCTTCAAGTGAACGAATTGCTTTCATTAGTCCTGCTTCTAGCGTTGGAGCTATTGCCATAACCTCTCCTGTTGCTTTCATTTGAGTTCCAAGTTCACGGCTTGCAGTTAAGAACTTATTAAATGGCCATTTTGGTATTTTTACAACAACATAATCAAGTACAGGTTCAAAACAAGCATATGTTTTTCCTGTTACTGCATTTTTTATTTCATCTAGCGTGTAGCCTATCGCAATTTTAGTTGCAACTTTAGCAATAGGATAGCCTGTTGCCTTTGATGCAAGTGCTGATGAACGACTAACTCTAGGGTTAACTTCAATTACTGCATATTCAAAACTATTTGGATTTAATGCAAATTGTACATTACATCCACCTTCAATTTTTAGTGCTGATATTATCTTTATTGCTGATGTTCTTAGCATTTGATATTCTCTATCTGCAAGTGTTTGTGAAGGTGCAACTACTATACTATCTCCTGTATGTACTCCAACTGGATTTATATTTTCCATATTGCATACTGTAATGCAATTACCTTTAGAGTCTCTTATAACTTCATACTCTATTTCTTTCCATCCAGAAATACATTTTTCTATTAGGACTTGGCAAACTCTTGATAAATGCAATCCATTTGAGCTTATTTCTCTTAATTGCTCTTCTGTATAGGCAATTCCTCCTCCTGTTCCACCTAAAGTATATGCAGGTCTTACTATAACAGGAAGCCCTATTTCTCTTGAAAAGCTTACTGCATCTTCTACATTATTTACGACTTTACTTGCAATACATGGTTCATTTATGCTTTCCATCATATCCTTGAAGGCTTGTCTATCTTCTGCATTTTTTATTCCTTCTGGAGATGTACCAAGTAACCTTACCTTATTCTTTTTTAAGAAGCCTTGTTCTTCTAGCTCCATTGCAATATTTAACCCTGTTTGTCCTCCAAGATTTGGTAAAATACTATCTGGTTTTTCTTTTTCAATTATCTTTTCTACTGTTTTTACTGTTAATGGCTCTATATATATTTTATCTGCCATATTTTTATCTGTCATTATTGTTGCAGGGTTTGAATTTACAAGTACAACTTCTAGTCCTTCTTTTTTTAGCTCAACACATGCTTGTGTTCCTGCATAATCGAATTCTGCTGCCTGCCCAATTATTATTGGTCCTGAACCTATTACTAATACTTTTTTTATTTTTGCATTTCTTGGCATATCTTTTTTTCTCCTTTTTAATAATCTAATTCTTTTTTAAAATAATAAATAAAATTTGCGTTTGTCGCTCGGGGCGAGCTAAACTTCGTAAGAAATTCACGAATTATTTTTGGCACCCTTCCACGCAAAGCGTGAACGCTTTCCAAAAATAATTCTAGAATTTCTAACTCGCTTACTCTACATTCGCTCCGCACTTAAATTTTATTTATTATTTTTTCAAATTTAATTCTTTTAAAAATTCGTCAAATATATATGAAGTGTCCTCTGGTCCAGGGCAGGCTTCTGGATGGAATTGTACTGTAAATATTTTTTTATTTTTATATCTTAATCCCTCAACTGTTCCATCATTTAAGTTTATATGTGAGATTTCTGCCTTATTTTTATCAATAGAATCTTCTTTTACATAATATCCGTGATTTTGTGACGTAATATATACTCTATCTGTCTTTAAGTCTTTTACAGGATGATTTGGTCCCCTATGACCATATTTTAATTTTGCTGTATTTGCACCTGTTGCAAGTGCCATTAGTTGATGTCCTAAGCAAATTCCAAGTATTGGTGTATCTGTTTCGTATAAACTTTTGACTGTTTCTATTCCTATTTTACAATCCTCTGGGTCTCCGAGGTCCATTTGATAAAACAATTCCATCTGGATTACAACTTAATATATCATCTTTTGAGCTATCTTGTGGATATACATATACTGTACAATTTCTTCTTACAAGCTCTCTTATAATGTTTTCTTTGCATCCAAAATCTAATAGTGCAATTTTTGTATCTCCTTCTCCTTCTATATAAGGTCTCTTTGTTGATACCATTCCTACTAGATTGCTAGGCTTGTAGCTTTTTATTTCTTCAATTATTTTTTCCTTATCTGATATATCAGATGTAATTTTTCCCCTCATCGTTCCGTTATTTCTAAGTATTTTTGTTAATTTTCTAGTATTTACATTTTTAAGTCCTGGAACTTTATTTTCAATTAAATATTCTTCTAAATCTTTTTCTTTTCTAAAATTACTTGCTGTTTCTGCAAGTTCATGTATAAATATTGCACTTACCCAGATTTTCTTTGATTCTATATCATCTAGGATAACTCCATAATTTCCAATTAATGGATAAGTCATTACAACTCCCTGTGAAGCATAAGAAGGGTCTGTGAATACTTTTAAATATCCTGCCATCGATGTATTAAATACAACTTCTAAGCAAGTGTCTTTATTATAACCAATTCTCTCTCCTTCAAATATTTCTCCATTTTCTAGTACCAAATAGCCTTTCATTTTCCTTCCTCTCTCCCAAAATTAGGCAAAAAAAATTTGTTGATTTTTTATTTACATGAGTTCGAAAAAGAATTAGTATATTGCAAGGCGTTCAAGGAAGAAATACCGGAAGCGTACTTTTTGTACGATGAGGATTTTCTTTCCGAAGAACAACGTAGCAAGATGCTGATTCTTTTTCGAACTCAAAAAAAGGGACTATAATGAAGTCCCTTTTCAATTAACCTTTAATTTGCTTTGCAACTTCTTCTGCAAAGTTTTCTTCTCTTTTTTCTAATCCTTCTCCTCTTTCAATTCTAGCAAATTCAGTAACTTTTGCTCCTTTTGATGAAAGTAAATCAGAAACTTTAATATTAGGATCTTTAACAAATGCTTGATCCACTAAACATATTTCTCCATAGAATTTTCCAATTCTTCCTTGTACCATTTTTTCTGCAATTTCTGCTGGTTTTCCTTCATTCATAGCTTGTGCTTTTAGGATTTCCATTTCTTTTGCAACTCTTTCTTGTGGTACAGAGTTTCTATCTAAGTATTCTGGACGAGCTGCTGCAATTTGCATACATATATCTTTTGCAAGTTCGCTATTTCCACCTTCCATAGAAACAAGAACTCCTATCTTTCCTTCTCCATGTATATATTTCTCAACTAATCCATTAGATGTAAATCTTACAAATCTTCTGATTGACATATTCTCTCCAATAGTTGCAATTTTATCTGTAAGAATATCTGATACAGTTTTGCTTGAATCTTTTACCCATTTTTGTGCTAGTAATTCTTCTACATTTGCTGGATTTTCTTTAACAACTTGAATTGCTACATCATTTGCAAATGTTTTAAATTCTTCGTTTTTTGCAACGAAGTCTGTTTCTGCATTAACTTCAACAACTGCACCTGTTTTTCCATCTTCAGATACATAAGCAACAACTAAACCTTCAGCAGCTATTCTGCTTGATTTTTTAGCAGCTTTTGCAATTCCTCTTTCACGTAAAAGCTCTGCTGCTTTTTCCATATCTCCGTCTGTTTCAGTTAATACTTTCTTGCAGTCCATCATTCCTGCACCTGTTTTTTCTCTTAACTCTTTAACTAAACTTGCAGTTACCATTTTTATTTTTCCTCCATATTCAAAATTATTCTTCTGTCTTTTCTTCTTGATCTTCTACTGTTTCAGTAGCATCAGTAGCTGTTTCTGCTACTTCTTCATTCTTTTCTTCTTCGCCTTCCATCATCTGGTCTTCTATTGACATTACTTCTCCTTGCTTTCCTTCTATAACAGCATTAGATATAACTGTTGCTATAAGTTTAACTGAACGTATAGCGTCATCATTTCCTGGTATTGGATAGTCAATATCTTCTGGGCTACAATTTGTATCTACTAAACCAACTACTGGTATTTTTAATTTTTTAGCTTCTAATATAGCTGTTCTTTCTTTCTTAGGGTCAACTATAAATATAACTCCTGGTAAAGATTCCATGTTCTTGATTCCACCAAGGTTCTTTTCTAGTTTTTCCATTTCTTTCTTTAATCCAATAACTTCTTTTTTAGGTAATACATCAAATGTACCATCTTCTTGCATTGTCTCAAGTTTTTTAAGTCTTTGTACTCTTTTTCTGATTGTACCAAAGTTTGTAAGCATTCCACCTAACCATCTTTGATCAACATAGAACATTTCACAAGCTATTGCTGCTTCTTTCATACATTCTTGTGCTTGTTTCTTTGTCCCAACAAATAAAACTGTTTCTCCTTCTTCAGCTTTTTCCTTTACGAAAGCATAAGCCTCATCAATTTTTTTAGATGTCTTTTGTAAATCAATAATGTGGATACCATTTCTAGCTTGATAAATGTATTCAGCCATTTTAGGATCCCATCTTCTTGTTTGATGTCCGAAATGAACACCTGCTTCAAGTAATTGTTTCATTGCAACTACTGCCATTTTTTATTCCTCCTTTTAGTTTTAACATCCATAAGATTTCAATCACCTGTAAAGACCTTTTTATAGCACTTTTTACAGATTAATCTTATGTGTCTAATTTAACTTTATAGATTATAGCACAAAAGCATACGAAAATCAAGCATTATTCGAAAATTTATATTTTAACTAGTTACTAGATAATGGTTTTAAATAAAAAAATTCCTAAAACCTAGTTGTATGTAATATTTCTGTAACAAAAATTTAAT
>CANQLH010000015.1 GCA_947624655.1 uncultured Clostridia bacterium
ATTCTAACTTTATGTTCTGGAGAAACTCTTGCATATACACTATATTTTCTAATATTTTTTGTAAGTTCTTCATCTGATATTTTATTTAATTCTGCACCTGTTAGAGCTTCATTTTCATTTTCTAATATTCCTAGTTCTTTTGCAATGGCTACTGCTGTAATTTTATGGTCTCCAGTAATCATTACTGTTTTTATTCCAGCACTCTTGCATTTTTGTACAGCCTTTTTTACCTCTGGTCTTGGTGGGTCTATCATTCCACACATTCCAAGATAAATCAAGTTATTTTCAATGTTTTTCATTTCTTCATCTGTTGGCTCTTTATCTAAAATCTTATATGCACACGCCAATACTCTAAGTGCATTTCTTGCCATCTCTTCATTTTTTTCATATATTATCTTTTTATATTCTTCTAAATCTTGTCTTATTCCATCTTCTGTTTCATAAGCTATACATCTTGCTAAAAGCTCGTCCACTCCACCTTTAGTATATACTACGTATTTTCCATCTACTTTATTTACTGTTGTCATAAGCTTTCTATCTGAATCGAATGGTACTTCTTTAACCCTTGGATATTCTTCTATATATTCTTTCCCATAATTTAATCTAAATGCCATATCTACTAATGCTGTTTCAGTTGGGTCTCCTGTTAAAGTATCATTTTCTCCAATTTTTGTATCGTTGCAAAGTATATTTGCATATACTATTTTATCTAATAATTCATTTTTCTCTAATTCCTCAAGTTCAAAAACTTTTGAAGAATAAAATATTTTTTGAACTGTCATTTTATTTTGTGTTAAAGTTCCTGTTTTATCAGAACATATAACTGATGCACTTCCTAAAGTTTCAACAGCAGGGAGTTTTTTTACTATGGCATTTTTCTTAACCATTCTTTGCATACCTATTGCAAGAACTATTGTTGATACTGCAGCAAGTCCTTCAGGGATAGCAGCAACAGCAAGACTTACAGCTGTCATAAACATACTAACAGCTTCTTTTCCTTCTGCTATACCAATTAAAAATATAACTACACATATTACAAGACATGCTATACCTAATGTCTTACCTAATCCATTTAGTCTTTTTTGTAAAGGTGTTTCTCCCTCTTCTACTTCATTTAACATTCCTGCGATTTTTCCAACTTCAGTATTCATTCCTGTTGATACTACAATACCTTTTCCTCTTCCATATGTTACCATACTTGAAGAAAAAGCCATATTTGTTCTATCTCCAAGTCCTACCTCTTTATCATTTATTACGTCTACTTTCTTTTCTGTTGGAACAGACTCTCCTGTTAAGGCTGACTCTTGTATTTTTAAATTAACAGCCTCAGTAAGTCTTATATCTGCTGGAATATAATCACCTGTTTCAAGAATTACAATATCTCCTGGAACAACTTCTCTTGCAGGTACAACTTGCGTATTTCCGCTTCTTATAACTTTTGATGCGTGAGCACTAAGTTTTTGAAGTGCCTCTAATGATTTTTCTGCTTTGCTTTCTTGCACTAAACCAATTATTGCATTAACAAACACAACAATAAGTATTATTATTGAATCAGTAAAGCCTTCTCCTTCCTTTATTCCAACATATGCTGATACAATAGCTGCAATTATCAGTACTATTATCATAAAATCTTTAAATTGCTTTATAAATTTAACTAAAAGACTCTCTTTCTTTTTAGCTTCTAATTCATTATATCCATATTTTTCTATCCTTTTATTTATCTCTTCATTTTTTAATCCATTCTCTACATTCGTGTCTAGTTCTTTTTCTATATCTTTAATTTCTCTATTAAAATATTTCATATTAATATACCCCACTTTACTTTTTTATTTTAGCACAAGTAAGTTGTTATATCAATAAATTTTTGTTAATTATATTTCATTCAGTTGTATCATCAATTATATCCATTATTTCTTTACATTCTTTCCAGCTTGAAACATTTACTTCTTTATTTTCTTTTCTAAATTCTTTCAAAATTTTTAATGTATTATCTTTTGAATCTAAATCTGCTAAAATGACCTTTTTTATTGTTTTTTCTTTTCCATACATTATTTTAAATAATGTAGAACGTAAAAATCCGCTCGATACTTTTTTCTTGATTCTTGATAGCAATTATTATGTATATTCCGGTTTTCTTTTAAATTTGTATATTCCATTATGTACAAGATTGTCTTAATTACTTGAAATAATCCATAAATTGCAAATGTATAGACTAATGTATTAAGTATAAAATCTAGCATATTATTATTTCCACCTCATATACATTAGTCTATTCTTTTTTTAATTTTATGTGAATGTATCTTACATTATCCCCATTTTCTTTGCAACTTGTTTTCCCTTTTTCATTAAATTTTTTTTCGTTCTATTTGAAGTTTCCATGTACATCATAGCTATTCCTGCAGATACCATTGTTCCAATTACCATACCTTTTACAAATTTCATTTTTATTTCCTCCCTTATAAAAATTTAGTTAATATTATTATTACTTTTTTTAATAAATATATACTTTATTTTGTTTTTTCTTTTTTGAAAAATAACGAATAGATTTCAAATACAGCAATGACAAGCAAAAATATTCCAAAATATAGTTTTAGTCTATTGGTATCTAAATTAACCGAAATTTTTGCACCAATTATTGCTCCAATTATTCCAAAAAAGGCAACTGTTAATCCTATCTTCCATTTAACTAATTTTTGTTTAATATTTATAAAAAGTGAAGCTATTGATGTAGGCACAAAAAATATTAAATTTGCTCCTTGAGCTATATGTTGTTCTTTTCCTAAGAAAAGTGAAAGACACAGTATAAGAATTGTTCCTCCGCCCATTCCCATACCACTTACTATTCCGGAAATAACGCCAATAAGAATATTTAGCATCATTATTATTTTCCTTTCTTGGGATTTATATTTTCAAAAGTATTATAATGTTTTATTTATCAAAGCTTTGGTGTCGCAATTTACAAAATAAATATTATATGTAAATTGCTCCATTCGCCCTTCGCTACGCTTCGGTTGTTCGCTTACGCAGCTTTTCAAATAAAACATTATAATACTTTTTTGAGTAAACATTTGTAAATTTATGAAATGCCTTGTAAAATTAATCTAATCGCAACGTATATTAGAAATGCAGTAAAAAAAATTTTTAAATATTTGTCTGAAAGCTTGTTTAAAAGTTTTGCACCAATAAATCCACCAATTATTCCTCCAACAGCGCAAAGAATCCCTGTACCAAATTCTATATATGACGAGTTGAAATAAAATATAGAACTTGCAATTACCATTGGTAATATACAAAAAATTGATGTTGCTCTTGCTTCTTTTTCGTCCATTTTAAGAAGAAAAGTAAAAGCTGGAACTAGTATCATTCCGCCCTCCCGAACCAAAGAGTCCTGTTACTGTTCCAGCAAAAAGTCCAATTAAAATTTTCTTTAACATTTTATGCACCACTTTATAACATATTCACATATATTATGTCTCCTTCTAATTTTTTTTATTCTTTTTATTTTACATTTTTATCCTGTGTTTACTTTAAAGTAAAGTTACAACTTATATATAAATTTGATTTACTTAAAACCATATTTTAATTACCTTTAACGTCATATTTTATCTATTTTATGTAATTTTAATATATAAAATGATAAAATGTGACAAATAAGTATTTAATTCGACAAAATCATTTATTGAATTTTATGAATGGAGGCCATTATGATTAGAATAAAACTTTCAGATTTACTTGGAAAACATAAGATGAATCAAAAAAGTTTGTCAAAGCTTACTAATATTAGACCTGCAACAATCTCTAAAATGTACTATGAAGAAACAAAAAGAATTAATATTAGCCAAATAGACAGCATATGCAAAGCTTTTAATTGTGAAATTTCAGACTTATTTGAATACATTCCAGATGAAAAGAAATAATTTAGGAACAAAGCGCCTAGGCGCCCTTTGTTCGTGCCCGATTTAAGTTTCGAGCCAATAGGCGAGAAATCTTAAAGGGCAACGCTAAAGCCTTGTTGTTTAATAGGAATTTCGGAGAAATTTCCTATTAAACAACAAAGTCTCCAAATGTTAAGTTTTCTTACATTTGGAGACTTTTTTATTTCATATATTCTTTAAACATTGTATTTAACATTTGAGGATTTGCTTTTCCCTTTGTTTCTTTCATAGCTTGACCAACTAAGAAGCCAAGAGCTTTATCCTTTCCGTTTTTATAGTCCTCGATAGATTGTGGGTTTGCTTCTAGTATTTTCAAAACAACTTCTTTAATTGCTCCCTCATCTGATATTTGTACCCATCCGTTTTTCTTTATTATTTCAGATGGAGCTTCTGGATTTTCAAACATTTTCTCTAATACATCTTTTGCAATTTTACTACTAATTGTTCCTTTTTCTATGAGTTCTATAAGCTCTGATATATCTTTAGGCTTAAATGGTATATCTTCTGGTTCTTGCTCTTTTTCGTTTAAAATTCTTGCAACGTCTGACAATAACCAATTACATACTGCCTTTGGATTATTGCATATCTTTATTGCTTCTTCAAAGAAATCTGATAAATATTTTGAAGAAGTTAATGTATTTGCTTCTTTTTGTGTAAGCTTATATTCTGCTAAATATCTTTCTTTTCTACTCTCTGGAAGTTCTGGTAAATTCTCTTGTATGTTTTTAATATATTCATCAGAAAGCTTTATAGCTACTAAATCTGGCTCTGGGAAATATCTATAATCATGAGCATCCTCTTTATCTCTCATTGAAAATGTCCTACCTGATACTTCATCCCATCTTAAAGTTTCTTGCTCTATTATTCCTCCTTTTTCTATAACATCTACTTGTCTTTCGATTTCATATTCAATCGCTCTTGTTATAGATTTAAAAGAGTTCATATTCTTCATCTCTGTTCTAGTTCCATATTCTTTCTGCCCAATTTTTCTAACAGAAACGTTAACATCTGCTCTTAAAGAACCTTCTTCCATTTTGCAATCTGAAACTTCTATATATTGAAGAATAGATTTTAGTTTTTTTAAATATTTGTCCGCTTCTTCCACAGAACGCATATCTGGTTCAGATACAATTTCGATTA
Source organism: uncultured Clostridia bacterium (assembly GCA_947624655.1). Lineage (GTDB taxonomy): Bacteria > Bacillota > Clostridia > TANB77 > CAG-508 > JAAWPK01. The sequence continues at coordinate 5,076 of CANQLH010000015.1, forward strand.
GTGGAACTCCTGCTCTATTTAAGTCAACTAAGCTTCCTCTACCATAATCATCATGGTTTAATTTACCTGCATCTTCTTCTATATGAATTCTTGTAATTCCTATTTTCTTTCTTTCATCATTTATATCAATTTCAACAAATCCATGCTCACAAAGAGGTTTATCAAATTGCGAAATCTGATATGATTTTGGAAGGTCTGGATAGAAATAATTTTTTCTATCGTTTTTGCTATCTCTTGATATTTCACAATTTGTTGCAAGTCCTGCTTTTACTGCATATTCAACAACTTTTTCATTTAAAACAGGAAGTGCTCCAGGCATCGCCATACATACTGGACAGCAATGAGTATTTGGCTCTCCTCCAAATTCTGTCTTGCATGAACAAAAGATTTTTGTTTTAGTTGAAAGCTCAGCATGTACTTCTAGCCCTATAACTGCTTCATAATCTTCTCTTGCCATTAAGCATTACCTCCTTTAAACGTGGGTTTATATTTTTCTCTAAAATTAGTAGCCTTCTCATAAGTATAGGCAGCATTTAATATCTTCTCTTCGTCAAAATAATTTCCAATTAATTGCATTCCTATTGGCATACCTTCTTTGTCAACTCCACATGGAACAGATATTCCGTGGAAGACCTGCGATATTAACTGAAACTGTGCAAATGTCTGATAAATACATCTCTAGTGGGTTTTCTGACTTTTCTCCTATCTTAAATGCTGTTATTGGAGATGTTGGAGTAAGAAGTATATCATATTTTGCAAGATTTTTTGCGAATTCATTTTTTACCAATGTTCTAACTTTTTGTGCTTTTTTATAGTATGCATCATAATAGCCAGAGCTCAATACATAAGTTCCAAGAATTATTCTTCTTTTTACCTCTGCACCAAAGCCTTCACTTCTCGAATTTACATATAGTTCTTTTAAATTTTCATATTCTTTTGCTCTGTGACCATATCTAATTCCATCAAATCTTCCAAGGTTTGAGCTTGCCTCAGCACAGGCAATAATATAGTAAGTTGCAAGTGCATACTCTGCAATATCTAAAGATGTTTCTTCAACAACTGCTCCTAGTTTTTTATACTCATCCATAGCTTTATATAAAGCTGTCTTTACTTCTTCATTTATACCTTCTCCAAAAAATTCTTTTGGCACTCCAATTTTAAGTCCTTTAACATCATTTTTTAATGCTGAGCAATAATCTTTCTTTGGCATGTCCGCAGATGTTGTATCTTTTTCATCATGGCCTGCAATGATTGACAAAAGAATTGCAGAATCTTCTACATCTTTTGTAATTGGCCCAATTTGGTCTAGTGATGATGCAAAAGCAACTAATCCATATCTTGAAACTAGCCCATAAGTTGGTTTTAATCCTACAACTCCACAAAGTGATGCAGGTTGTCTTATACTTCCTCCTGTATCAGAGCCAAGAGCCCATGGTACCATATTTGCTGCAACTGCTACAGCAGAGCCTCCTGAAGAACCTCCTGGAACTTTGCTTAAATCCCAAGGGTTTTTAGTCTTCTTAAAATATGAATTTTCAGTTGAACTTCCCATAGCAAACTCGTCCATATTAAGTTTTCCAAGATTAATCATATTCTCTTTATTAATTACTGTATCAACAACTGTACCATTATATGGAGAAACAAAATCTTCTAGCATTCTTGATGAACATGTAGTTTTTATCCCTTTTGTGCACATATTATCCTTAATTCCAATTGGAATACCTGCATATTCTCCTAAAAATTCTCCTTTATCTTTCTTTTCTTCAATTTGTTTTGCTTTTTCTTGTGCTTCTTCTTTTAATTCTGTAACAAAAGCACCTATTTTGCTTTCTTTTTCATTTATTCTATCAACATAAGCTTTCGTAATCTCAGTTACTGTAAGTTCTTTTTCATTTATCTTGTCTCTTAACTCATGAACTGTAATATCTGTAATATCCATATTTACTCTCATTCCTTCCACACATTTTAGATTACTTTTGGAATTTTAAACATATTTTGTTCTACATCTTTTGCATTTTGCAATAGGCTTTTCTCATCTTCAAATTCTACTACTTCATCTTTTCTAAATACGTTATATTTATCTATTGAACCTATTGTTTCGCTTAATTCTTCTACTGGTGCTTTATTTACAATGTTTGCAAAATTTAAAATGTCTTGTAAATTTAATAAGTATTTATCTATTTCTTCATCTTTTATTTTCAAGTCTGCAAGTTTTGCTATGTGTAAAAGTTCTTCTCTAGTTACCTTCATAAACTTTTATGCCTCCTAAATAAATTAATATACTTGGTTATTATATAACGAAAATGCGAAAAAAACAAGCATAAATGGTGGTTTTTATTAATATCCATCTGGAAATTGTTTTTCAAGCTTAATATTTTTGTTGCTTTCATATTCTTCACTTAAGAACGATACTAAATGATAGCTTAAACTATCTGAACCATTAGCATCTTTTTGTTCCCATTCTAATACTTTATCTATATATGTGTTTTTATAATAATCTTTGTTCATAACTGCCCTACAAATAAAATCATTTTTTGCTTTATCTCCATTATCATCATAATTTAATTCTTCATAAATTCCTAGAACTATTGCTTCATCTTTATTTTTACTTAAATATATTTCACACTTTTCTATCTCTTCTGTTAATTTTTTTATATATTCTTCATAAGAATTATTATCTTTCTCTCCTTCAATAGTCCAGTCTACCAATTCAACATCTACAAATAGATTTCCTGCTATTTCGTCTACTTTTCTATATACAGTATAATCTTCTGCGTTTGCATCCAATACAAATACAAATGTTTTATTCTCTGTTTCATCTTCAAATAATCCAATCTTTTTTGCATATCTATTATAAATTGCAATTTGATTATAATAATCTTTCATTTTTATCTTTATTTGCTCATTATTAATATAAACATATATATCTTTTTCGTCAAAATAAAAACTATATTCGTTTTCTCTATTATATCCTTGGAGAACTTTAAACATCCTCTCTTCAATCGATGAATAATCGATTTTGCTCATATCTCCATCCCAATTATTATCTTCTACAAGTTCAAAATTTCCTAAGTATTCATTTGCAAACGTCATATATGCACTTTTAGATATTATATTTTTTGTTCCTGCATCATTTGTAAATAAATCAGAAAATTTTATTTTTTCTCCTGTACTTAAATCATAATTTAGCCCAATAATTCCTTTTTGAATCTCTGAATCAAAATTTTGATTTATGATTTCTTTACTTATTTGAACTGACAATACATTTGAAAAATTAGCTTCACACATTGCTGATACTATTATATTTCTAGTGCCATTTTTATTTAATTCTTCTCTATTTGCTTGTGCTAGCGTTGTATCTTTTATTTCCTTATTAATTTGATTTTCTATTTTTTTATCCTTTAACCCGCTTATTTGAATATATGTCACTTCAATAGGATAATAAGCATCTTCGTATTCTTTTTCTCCCCAATGATATTCTTCATAATGTGTTTTTAAAGAATTAATTGTATATTTGTCCTTTAAACTTTTTATCCCAAGTCCATCAGATATAATTTTTGCTTTTTCTTCTTGCATAGCAGTTTCGGTATCTTTTTTAGAAAATGTAATTATCTCTTCATTTGTTAAATATATTAATACCGCAGTTATTAAAACACATGCAATGCTAAAAATTATTAAATATATAAGTCCTCTATTTTTATTTGACTCCAACATAAAGTGCCTCCTCTGCAACAGCTTGTCCTCTTTTAGAAAGCATCATATTTACTAATTTTCTTGTATTACTGTTTTCTGGTTCGTCCTTTCTGATTACAATATAATACGCAGTTTGAATTGGATATGTTCCATCTTTAATTGTTTTATTATTAGGCTTTATACCATTTATCCCCAATAATTTTATTCCATTTGCAGTATTTGCATCTATGTCTTGAAGCATTGTAGTTGCATAGTAATAATATGAATATCCAATAGAATTAATCCCATTATCATAACTTGAGACTAGGTTAATAATATCAAACATTGTATCTACAATGTTTTCTTTTAGTGGTTCCATTATTCTTAAATCTTTCATAACTAATGATAACATTCCAGTTTGACTTCCAGAGTTTTCTGGTCTTTGAAATGGCTTAATTTCGTCATTTGTTCCACCAACTGCTGACCAAGTTTTTATCTTTCCTGTATATATTCTTTGTATCTGTTCTAATGTAAGATTTTCAACTGGATTTTCCCCATTTACAAAAAATACAAATCCTTCTTTTACAACTGGTATTATTTCTAGCTCAACATTGTTTTCTTTTGCAAGCTTCTTTTCCTCTTCTGATGGCTCTGTAACAATAATTAAGTCTGCCTCATCATTTATAAGTTTTATGTAAGCTGGATGAGTATTGGTATAATTCAAATCTTCTTCACTTAAATTATTTACTCCTGTAAAATTTTTAATAAATGCTGTGGCAAGTGGTTGTGTTGCAAGTGATGCATCTACTCTTGGATAATTTTCTAAAGAGAATATTGGTTCATTTTGTATATCTTCCTTAAATCTTTCCTGTGTAAAAAATACATAAGCACCTATGCAACAAATTACAACTAATAATGCTATTATTATATAAATTTTCTTCATATAAATCCCCTCTTTTTTATTTATATAAAAGCATATTATCACAAGAGCAAAAATTTATCAATAAATAATGCAATTACTTTTTGCATATTGTTACAGGATAATGGGGTATTTCAATAGAATAGCTGAAATGATTTATTTTTAGAGCTTTGGTGTCGCAGTCTACAAATTAAAGATAAATATGTAGACTGCTCCATTCGCCCTACGCTACGCTCCGGTTGATCGCTTACGCAGCTCTTTCAAATAAATCATTTCAGCTATTCTTTAATATAAAACCATTATCAAGTAACTGCATATTCAAAAATACACCAGCAAATGTTATTTTTCTAGCATTTGCTAGTGTACTTAAATTTCAACTATTTTTATGCAGTTTTTAGTTCTAGTCTTAACTTATCTGCTATCATTGCGATAAATTCTGAATTAGTTGGTTTACCCTTTGCTGCAGATACAGTATAACCGAATATACTTTCTACTGTTTCTGTCTGTCCTCTTCCCCATGCAACTTCTATTGCATGACGTATTGCCCTTTCTACACGAGATGGTGTTGTTTTGAATTTTCTTGCTATGTCTGGATATAACTGTTTTGTTATTTGATTAATTATATCTATGTCATTTACAACCATCATAATTGCTTCTCTTAAATATTGATATCCTTTAATATGTGCAGGTACACCAATTTCATGAATAACATTTGTAACAAGTGCCTCTAAATTTTCAATTTCATTTTTAGAATCTGGAAGAATGTCTATATATGGTGTTTTGAAGTCTTTACTCATTCCAGAATTTCTTACTCCTGTTGGTTTATAGAATTTAAGTTCCTTAATTCTCTTCATAAGAAGATTAATATCAAATGGTTTAACTACATAATATTGAGCTCCCAATTCTAAAGCTCTTGCAGTTATTTTGTCTTGTCCAACTGCTGAAAGAATTATACATAAAGGTCTTTTATCCATATCTAATTCATTAATTTTTTCTAAAACACCTAGTCCGTCTAATTGAGGCATTATTACATCAATTATTGCTACGTCTGGTTTTGTATTTTTTATCATATCTATTGCTTCTAATCCATCTTTTGCGATTCCTATCACTTCCATTTCATTTTCCTTTTCAATATAACTTGTTAAATTTTTGGCAAAGTCTACATTGTCATCTGCTACTAAAATCGACAATTTGTCTCTCACTATTAAAATCCTCCTAACATAAAAATTTGTAAATTTTTTACATTTTTGTATTATAATACTTTTTCCAAAATTTAGCAATAGTTTTTTATATTTTTTTATTTTTATTTTTAAATTTTTATCTTTTTTTGTATTGTTTGATTTCGTATTTTTAGTGTTTTATCAGTATTTTTACATTGTTTGATAATTATTTATAATTTTTTCTTGTCTAATTTTTATTGGTATATTTTGGAAATTTATTTTTAAATTTTTTTCGACATTTTTATCATATTTTTCTTTTGATATTTCCATTAATATTTTTATTTTATCTAGATATTCTTTTTGAATAATCTTAATACTATTTTGACTGCAAAAATATTCGAATTTTCCAATGTTATCATATTCTAGCACAGCTTCTACAATATATCCATCTTCCATTTCTGTCTCTTGGCTATTTTCTAAAGCCTGCTTGGTACTCTCTGAATAGGCTTTAACCAATCCTCCTGTTCCTAAAAGTGTACCTCCAAAATATCTAGTCACAATAACTAATACATTGACTAGATTTGTCTTCTCTAATATGCTTAGCATTGGACTACCTGCTGTCCCTTGTGGTTCTCCATCATCACTTTGTTTTGCTATTATTCCTTCGTCTTTTCTAATTCTATATGCAAAGCAGTGATGCCTTGCATCATAATATTTCTTTTTTATTTTTGCTAAAATTTCTTCCGCTTCTTCTTCACTTTCTACATAAAAAGTATTAGCTATAAATTTTGATTTTTTCTCTACAACTATTGCTTCTGCATTTTCTTTTATACTCTTAAACATGTTTGTCTTTCTCCCTTCTAAGTTACATGTCAATTATTGCTTCCTGCTACATATCCTGTTGAATAAGCAATTTGTAAATTAAAGCCTCCAGTGTAACCATCAACATCAATGATTTCTCCTGCAAAATATAAACCATTTACAAGCTTAGACTCCATAGTCTTAGGATTAATTTCTTTTACATCAATTCCGCCTGATGTAACTATTGCTTCTTCAACAGGTCTAAACTTGCTTATTGTAAACTTGAAGTTTTTAACCTCTTCTCCTAGTCTTGTTCTTTCTTCTTTTGTGATTTCATTTACTCTTTTATCTGGATTAATATTAGAATTTCTTATAATTACATCTATCAGCTTTTGTGGCAAAAGTTTATTTAAGCTATTCTTAAAGCTTTTATTTTTAAATTCTTCGAAATCTCTTCTTATTCTTAAATCCAATTTTTCTTTATCTAGTACAGGTTTTAAGTCAATAGTAAGTTCAATCTTTTTATTCTTTAACAACTCTTCTATATTTTTATATCTTATTAGATGCGAGGAAGAACTAATTATAATTGGACCTGTTACCCCAAAATGAGTAAATAGCATTTCTCCAAAGTCCTCATATATCTTTTTGTTTTTTTCTATGTCAATTAGTTTAATTGCTACATTTCGCAAGCTAAGGCCCTGTAATTGTTTGCATACATCTTTTTCGTAACATTCCATTGGTACAAGAGCAGGTTTCATTTCTTTTACTGTATGTCCATATCTTTTTGCAATTCTTTGCCCGTCACCTGTTGAACCTGTTAGCGGATAACTTACTCCACCTGTTGCAAGTATTACTTTATCAGCTTTCATATATTCTTCTTTTTCTTTTAATAAATACTTTACTCCCACAATTTTATTATCCTTAACATCTAAATCTATAACTTCTGCATTATTTATTATTTTAACCTTTAGCTTTCTTAGAGCACTATTTAATGCATCAACAACACTTTGCGCACTATCAGTTATTGGGAATATTCTATTTCCTCTTTCTATCTTTGTTTCTAGTCCTTCTTTCTTTAATAGATTTATAATATCTTTATTCGTAAATGTTTTAAAAGCACTATATAAAAATCTTCCATTTCCTGGAATATTGTTTATAAATTCTTCTATATCTATTGCATTTGTTATATTACATCTACCTTTTCCTGTTATTCTAAGCTTTTTTCCAATTGTATTCATTTTTTCTAAAATAACAACTTCTACATTTTCTTTTGCTGATGCAATTCCTGCAAGCATTCCTGCTGGTCCTCCACCTACTATTACTACCTTCATAAATAATCTTCTTTCTAATATAAATTTTGTTTAATTATATAACATTTAGCCATTCTTAGCAACTTTGATAGCAAATTATATTATTCTTAGTCATAAATCTTTTATATAACTATGTTTTTATTTTTTAGTTTTTAGTAATATTTAAAACTTTTCTCTAATATACATTAGTAAAGTTAATTGTACAAACATTTATTATGGAGGTTATGTGATGGAAAATTTAAGCTTGTATCAAGATATCAGGTCAAGAACTGATGGCGATATATATATTGGCGTTGTAGGTCCTGTTAGAACTGGTAAATCCACTTTTATTAAACGTTTCATGGATTTACTTGTTATTCCAAATATCGAAAATGAATATAAAAAGGAAAGAGCTCAAGATGAGTTGCCTCAAAGTGCAGCTGGTAGAACCATCATGACAACAGAGCCAAAGTTCGTTCCAAATGAAGCAATAGAGATTACTTTAGGAGATAATATTCGCTTTAAAACTAGGTTAGTTGATTGCGTTGGATATCTTGTAAATAATGCTATTGGTTATTTAGAAGATGATGTACCAAGAATGGTTAAAACTCCTTGGTCTGATGAAGAAATGCCTTTTGAAACAGCAGCCGAAGTAGGAACGAGAAAAGTAATTGCAGAACATTCTACCATTGGAATACTTGTTACAACTGACGGAAGTATAACAGATATTCCAAGAGAAGATTACATTTCTGCAGAAGAGAGAGTTGTCTCAGAACTTAAGGAACTACATAAGCCTTTTGTTATAGTATTAAATAGCGAAGAACCAGATTCTGAATACACTCAAAAGTTAGCTACTCGTTTAGAAGAGAAATACTCTGTATCAGTTATTCCAACTGATTGTTCTAACTTATCAATAGATGATATAAATAGTATGTTTAGTAAACTTCTATATGAATTTCCTATTGAGCAAATGAATATTAATTTGCCAAAATGGGTTGATGCATTAAATGAAGAACATTGGTTAAAGAAAGAATTATATTCTGAAATTAAAAATGCATTTAGTAATATATCTGTTTTAAAACAAGTTGATGAAAGTATATCGTCAATTAAAACAACTGATATTATATCAAGTACTTCTCTTAACGAAATAAATCTTGGTAATGGAAATGTTAACATTGCTATTACTCTTAACGACTCTTTATTCTATCAAATTTTAACTGAAATGACTGGAGTTTCTGTTCAGAATGAAGGAGATTTATTCTCTACTATGACTTCCCTTGCTCAAACTAAAAAGGAATATGATAAAATTGCATATGCGTTAGAAGAAGTAAAAGCTAAAGGCTATGGTATTGTTACTCCATCAATGGACGAATTAATTTTAGACGAACCAGAAATGGTTAAACAAGGCTCTAGGTTTGGTGTTAAACTCAAAGCTAAAGCACCAAGTATACACATGATTCGTGCTGATATTACTACCGAAGTTTCCCCTATTGTTGGCTCTGAGAAGCAATCTGAAGAGCTTGTAACTTACTTACTTTCTGAATTTGAAACTGATCCTAAAAAAATATGGGAGTCTAATATTTTTGGTAAAAGTTTACATGAACTTGTAAATGAAGGTTTACAGAATAAATTATATAGAATGCCCGAAGATGCTCAATTAAAACTTCAAGAAACTTTGGAACGAATTGTAAACGAAGGTAGCGGTGGTCTAATCTGCATTATTCTTTAATATTTGATATAAAAGCAGTCTGTTTCTTTGCAGGCTGTCTTTTGTTTTTCATAATCCATACAAACATTACTGCTACAAAAATAACTGTATCTAATAAGATTAATTTAGGTAAAAAATAGTCATCTCCTGTTCTTGGTAATTTATTTAAAAGTTCATCTATATTACTTGGTTGTTTTACCTTTAATTCGTCTATATTGCTTAATTGTTCTAACTTTTCTTCATTGTAATAATTTGAATTACTTGTTTTAATTATATCAATTTTTCCTTCTTCTAATTTATCATAATTCTTAAGATTACTATCTTTATCATTTTTGTTTTCTTCTTCCTTAATTGTTAAAGCTTTGTCTATATCCTCATCTTTTTTGTCTATTTCATTTTCCTTATCATTAGTTTTTGAATTTTCATTATTTTTATTACTGCTATTGTCTTCGTCTTGTAATATATCATTTGGTCTGTCTTCTTTTGGTTCTTCTTTATAAACAATATTATATACTACAAAATGAGGTCTTCTACGCCATCTTCCTAATGGTCTCCTGTTAGTTTTGTCTTTTACTGGCGTCTTATTCTGCTCATCTATATCTTGTTTATTTTCATCTGGTACTTTTTCTTGTTCTTCTTTTTCTTCTTTGCCTACCTCAGTTTCCTTTTCTTCCTCTTCTTTATTCTCTTTGTCTAACTCTGGTTCCTTCTCTTGTTCTTCTTTGCCTAATTCTGGTTCTTTTTCTGGCTTTTCTTTTTCTTCTTTGTCTGCCTCTGGTTCTTTTTCTGGCTTTTCTTTTTCTTCTTTGTCTGCCTCTGGTTCTTTTTCTTCTTTGCCTGTCTCTGATTCCTTTTCTGGCTCTTCTTTTTCTTCTTTTCCTACCTCTGGTTCCTTTTCTTGCTCTTCTTTATCTTCTTTGTCTGCCTCTGACACCTTTTCTTGCTCTTCTTGTTCTTCTTTGCCTGCCTCTGGCACCTCTTCTGGCTCTATTTTATCCTCTTTGCCTACCTCTAGTTCCTTATCTTGCTCTTCTTTATCCATTTTGTCTGCCTCTGGCACCTTTTCTTGCTCTTCATCTCTTGAAGTTTCTATTTCTTTTAATTCGTTTGTTATAAACAATTGAGTTTGTTTATTTTCATTAATAGAAAATTTTACATCCTCAGCTTGCACATATCCATTTTCTATTTGTTTTTGTATAAGTAAATAATCTCCAATATCCAATTCTTCTATTTCAATTATTCCTTCTTCATCTGTTTTATAGCATCCAACCAAATTTCCTTTTGAATCATATATTTCAAAACTTGAATTAATGGCATTGTTTTCTACACGTAGAGAGCCTTTTTTGTGTTTTAACTGTATGTTTATTTTGGCACTTTCATTGTATCCAATTGTTTCTATCTGCTCTATCCCGTTAATAGCATATTTGTTAGGAGCCTCTATTATCTTAACAGATGCATCTCCACTCCCTATTTTTTCAATTATAGCTTTTCCTACTCCATTTGTTACTACCTCTTCTGTAACATTAAATTTCTTATCCTCAACTTGTATTTTTACATTACTTATTTGTTCTAATGTTTCTGCATCCGTTACATTTATACTTAAATTAGAATGCCTATTATCAATTTCCTTTATTTGAATATTATCGTCATCTGTATCTATGATATTTAATTTTCCTTCATAAGAATAATATGTAGTATACGTTTTGAAAGACATGTTTGTTTTAAATTTTGCAATAAAGTCCTCTTGTTCTGCCTTATCTAACGGAACCATTATTTTAAAACTCTTTTCACCTATACTAAATTCTTCTTGTTTTTCTCCTGTATTGATATTTGCAACATAACTACCTTCTGGAAATCCCTCTAATAATTCTATTGTATAATTTTTTATCTCAACATTGTCTATATATACACTATACTCTTGAGAATAAAACTTTTCATTTGTTGCATCTTTCATAAATTTTCCAACTGGACTATATCTTATCGTAGCCAAATATCCACTCATATATTCTCCATTCGCCGTTGCTTTTGTTACATTTGCACCTATTAATGTACATATAATTGTAAGTAACATTAAAGTGCATAATTTTTTCCTCATATAATCATCCTTTCTAGAAAATATTAATATTGTTTTGCTATAACACATCTTCTTTTGTTTCTTTGCCCCGTAATGCATGTTATAAGTGTTATAGTATTCTCATCCGTGTTTTTTAAAACTTCTACATTTGTTTCTTCAATTACTTTGCTTTCTGTAACTATATACCTCCTTTCTCCCATATCTGTTATATATATAATTTCAGCACCATTTTTCAATTCGCTTATTTTCGAAAAATAGTGAGCATATGAGCCTCTATTATGTGATGCAAGGACAATATTTCCATTCCATAGACCTGTTTGTATAAAATGTCCAACTGCATATTTTAAAACATTATTAGAAGTACCCTCGCATATAGGAGCTTTAATATTTAAACTCGGGATAATAATTAGGCCTATTTCTTTTTCTTCTCCTTTTAAAAAATACGGTTCTTCTTCAACTACTATTTGCGTATTTACAATCTTTTCTAGTTTTTGTTCTATATTTTGTATTAATTTATCTTGTATTGTAGTAAAATAAACATTCCTGAAAATTACTATAAGCATTGTAGAAATACACAAAATAAGTAAAAATAACATAGTCATTTTCAAATACTTTTTTCTATTCATTTTTCTTCCTTTTCATTTTGGATATATATTCTAGATTTTTTAATAAGAATTTTGTTTTTACTTAAATTTTAAAAATCTGAAAAAAATTTGTGCAAATGCACCTTTGAAATTAATTAATACTTTTTTACTTTAGCAAAAAATTTTGAAAAATACAAGTAAAAGTCGCAAAAAGTAAAAAAATTCTTAACCTATATATTTTTTAATAATTTAATTGTTATACTAAAATTGAGGAATTTGTTTATTTTGTAAATTAATGAATTTTTAAATTCTAAAAAAATAGTCTTGACACTAAACTTCAAATGTGCTATTATATATATTGTTAAAGTTATGCGGATGTGGCGGAACTGGCAGACGCGCTGGTCTTAGGAACCAGTGCCAAAAGCGTGGAGGTTCGAGTCCTCTCATCCGCACCAAGTTTAGTAATATCAAGGGTTTCAGAGATTTCCTTTGGTATTATTTTTTTGTCAATTTTCAAAAGTTCTAATGAAAGTTCTAATGTTTTTATGATACCTTCTCAAAAATATTACTCATTATTTCAGCAGTTTGTTCCTTTGATGTACTATCAAGGTGTGTATAAATTTGTGTTGTTGAAACATTTGAGTGTCCGTAACCATTCTTGCACTTGCCTTAAACTAGTTTTAGATATTAACATACTACCTACGGAATGTCTTAAATCGTGAAAACGAATTTTTCTAAAATTATTTTCTTTTAAGAATTTAGGAAATTTTCTCGTTAAAAAATCTGGTTCTATTAACTTTCCCTCTATATTAACACATACATAGTTTTCATCATTTTTATAACTATTCTTAAAAATTTTTTTGTTTTCCTCTTGCTTTACTTTTAACTCTGCTAGATAATCTCTTATAATAGGCATTAATGGAAATGTTCTATAACTTGGATTATTCTTAGGAATATCTTTTTTTACTACAACACGTTTCTTGTTGATTGTAGTAACGGTTACAACATGAGCAATCGTAATAGTATTATTTTCAAAATCAACTCTATTCCACTTTAAGCCTAGAACTTCTTCACGTCTTAGTCCATAAAAACTTGCAATCATGACAGGTATTTCAATATCAGTATCTGCAATCTTTTCAAGAAATGCTTTTAATTCACTAGAATTATAAATTTGTGGGATATATTGTTTAGGTCTTTGTAATTGACAATCATCAGCTGGGTTATTAACAATAAGTTTAGTTTTTCTAGCCTTATCTAATGCTTCGTGTATGTTATTATGATAGTGTAATACTGTTCTAGCACTTTTTCCTAATTTATACTGTTGGTCATAAAAATCTTGTAAATCAAGTGTAGTAATCTCACTTAACTTTATTTTTTTAGGCTCAAAATAAGGAAAAATAATCGAATTAATATTAGATTGATAACCACCTATTGTTGTTTCAGCCAATACATTAGAAACGCTTGTTAACCAGTCTTTCAAATAATCAGTAAATAGAATCTCTTGTCTTTTATCTATGGACGTCTTATTCAGTTCTTCCTCAAATGTTTTTCTTATTTCTTCTGCCTTGTTTTCCGCTTCCTGTTCTGCTTTATTGTGAAGTCTTTTTTGTTTTTCATCTACATATCTAACTTTGGTTGATTTCCATTTGTATTGGTCTTTTTTTATGGGGTCTATCCAATGCAAGACCGCATAATAAAAAGGACTCTTTTCTAATTTGGTTTGTAAGCTAACTGTTACTTTAATCATAATTTACTCCTCTCTAAAATCCTATAACAGTTTATATTTAGCTCACTATAACTAATAATCTACTTTAAATAATAGCATATAGTGAGCTTATTTGTCTACTGTCTTTTCAAGTATTCAATTACTTTACTTTTTAAAATTCTGTAACTCCTGCCGCATTTGAAACTTTCAATTATCTTATTTTGCAATAATTTATAAGCAAATGTCCTTTCAATATGTAGCATTTCTTTTAGTTGTTCAAATGTAACAACGTCAGGATATTCGTCAAAGATGTCTTCCTCCACTTCCATTATTTTTTATCTCCTTTATTTTTTAAATATTCTGTTAATATAATATTCCAATATAAGTAGTAACAGTAAGAAATACTATCTCCGTTTTTTGTCTCCTTTTATTTTTCCCATTATGTTTTCATCACAAAATCTTTTCACAAAATTTTTATCATCATCTGAATCTTTTCTTAAATCTTCTATGCACTTATACCAATAAATTCTAGTTTGATTTATATCTTCTACCAAAAGCTTTTCCACTCCTTTTTGTTTTTCCTTAACCTCTTCTAGTGTGAGTTTCTCGCCAGTAAACCTATCTATATCCCAATCCATATTTGGCATAGAATCATAATCAAAACCAGTTTGGATAACCTCAGTTGAAAGAATTTCCATAAGAAATTGGATTCTTTTTAATTTCTTTTTTGTATCTATAACTTCTTCAAGTTCTTTAACAGTCATATTTTCTAACTCATAATTATTTATTATTTTTTCTCTTTCCTTATCTTCTAATCCAGCCAAAGCGAGTAATTTCCTCACTCCAAAATTTGCAACAGGTTGCAAATCTGGAAATGTTTGTGCGATTTTCATAAAATTGTATGCTGTTCTTTGACTATAATTCACATCATTTTCTAGCCATTTTGTAAACTCCCCATAAAATAGGTTTTCTTTTACTCTAAGTAATTCTTTTCCAATCTCAATAATGTTTTCTGCTATTTGAACTGTAAGCACCTTTATTTTAGCAGTGCTATCTTGTAAATTAAATGTTGTTAGTTTATTTTTATTTTCCATTCTATATTTCCTCCTTATATAAATTTTTTTAACTAATTTTAAACCCCTAATTCGTCATAAAGTTTTTGTTTTAATTCTTCGTGTTCTCCATCATATATAGAAAAATCACGACAAACTTCTTTGGTCGTAAAGTTAAGCAAAAATGGAATGTCTATATCTTCATCAAAAGTTAATGGGTTAATGCCAATACTTCTTAAAAGTTTTATATGATGTTCAAAAGTGTCATCAGAATATTTATATTCTTCTTTTGCTTTTGTGAAACCTTTTTTATTTATGTCTGTTACTAATTGACACAACTTTTCTGCTTCTTTTTCAGTCAATCTTCTATCACTTTGAATTGCAAGTATTGCATAATCTAAACGATAGAAAGGTTCTTTATAAAAGATAGGCTCTACATAACGTCTAAAACATTCATCAGAAATTTCTTCATTGTAGTAATTATCTAATGTTTTATCTATTTTTAAAGTATTGTTTTTGTTGTAATATAAACGTTTATTCTTAAGTCTTAATTCCGTTCTAAAAACATTTTTATATTCTTCTACATCAAGCTCAACTTGTGATGATTTTTTTCTAGTTTTTAGTCTATTTTTACGCTCTTGTTCTTTATCATACACAATTACTTCTGTATATGAACTGATAGGATTATATTTTATTCCAGAACCTTTTTTTAGTTCCTCCTTGCAAACGCCATAGTATTCATCTCGACTTATGTTTAGAATACACATAAGAGCTTGACGCTCAGCCGATGGATTGTACTCAAACTCGAAATCGTGTTTAAAATCAATACGGTTAAGATTATTCTCTATTTCTAAAAATTCTCTATCAATTCCTATGCTATCTAAAAATTCTAATGTATCTTGAAGTATTTCATATTTGCTTTTATTTATTATTGCATTATGTTTTAAAGTGACAAGAACACAGTCATTTCTATACTTATAATGACAATAATCCAAACTATAATATCCATAATCTCCAGTAAATGGATAGGACTTTTTAAAAAATCTATCATAGCTTGGGTAATAGAAGTATAAAGCATTTTTTCCAGTAAAATGAATTTTGGTTTTACTCTTAGGATTTCTTAATTTTTTACGTTTCCACCTTTCACGAACGCCATAGACAACGCCAGTTTTGCAATCATTAAATAAAATATCTTTGTTTGATGGATTAACTTTAAATTGAAGTGTCATAGTGTCAGTAATATGGTCTATCATTGTGTCACCTCCTGTCTAAAATAAATTATTAAATTAGCATTATCACCTCCATTTTTGATAAGTTATACACTTTATGATTTCAGCATTGCCATTGTAGTAAGTTAATACGATGGAAGTGAGCGAAGCGAACGCAAGAAAACATTTTTCGGTAAACTATCTTATAACTATAACTATATTGGAAAATTAAAAAGAAAAAATTAGTAATTTGATACAAAAAAGTATAGCAATCAACTGCTACACCATACAAATTCAAGTTTTAATTAAGTATTGACTTTTTATAAAACGTTTGATATAATATATTTATCAATAGAGGAATTTGTATGCTTTTCGCATCAGTTCTAATTTTTAAGAGTAGTGGCAACTACTCTTTTTTAATTTTTATTTATTATATCACATAAAATCTTATTTGTCCAGTTAAGTGGAAATCATATTTCTCACAAAGGACTTGGCGTTTTATTTTATAGAATACAAAAGCATCTAAAAAAGCTGGTGTAAGTGAAAGTGACATCAGCTTTTAAGTTTTTTAATAATCTATTCTAATACCGTAACTTGAAATGACGGTATTCTAAAAATTCAAAAAAACAATGAAGAATGTTATGCTCGAAATATATATTACCTAGCACAAAAAGTTTAAAATTGACAGCTCTAGGAGGGAGCGTACCCCTATATAGCAAAACACAAAAAAGAGGGCTAAACAGATTAAGCCCCCTATACCTTTTTTATTCTTTCTACCATTTTATCATAATATTGTTCATCAATTTCGACCGCTATACATCTTCTATTATTTTTTATGCAACTTAACGGACAACTTCCCGCTCCTGAGAATGGGTCAAGTATTACTTCATTTTCTTTGCTACTTTGTAAAATAAATCTACTAAATAAATTAATCGGCTTTTGAGCAGGATGTTGTCGCTTTCCTATTGTATTTTTTATATCTGTTATGACATTACTCTCTCCCAATTTATTTATTGGCACAGATTTTCCTTTTCTAAGTTGCATTACCATTTCGTATGCTCCGCATATACGAACAATTACTACTTGTCTTATTTCCTTTTACCCATATTATGGTGTTGGAATGTTTAAATCCAACTTGTTTTGCCACTTGCAACATTGTGTCGTAATTTTGATAGTTAGACATCAAATAACAATGTCCGACCGCTCCTTTAATACCCTATACAATAAAGGCATCCACTCGTTAAATGTTATACTATTATGAGTAAATAGCTTTCCGCTTCTTATATTCTTTATGGTTTCAGCATCATTATTTTTAATATCGAATATACCACCGACAATATTTCTTTCCCTGTTTTTGTTTCCCTCCACCTCTACGACTCAACTTATATGGTGCATCAGTTATTATCATATCTATTGAATTTTCAGGAATTGCCTCCAGAACATCTAAACAATTCTTATTAAATAACATTAAATTTTCTGTTTCATAATCTGGAGTCATTTTATTATCCATTAAAAAATCCATTTTAGAATTCAGCTCCTTTTTAAAGGTTGCCTTGTCTAAAATGGTGCAACTTCTTTTATATATTTTTTTAGATAAATTTCATATCTATCTATATTTATTATAACACATTTGTTCGCTATTTGTCAAGTTAGGTGTAAAATCTTGAAAGCCTCTCTGTGCCTCATTTATAAAGAAAACATTTTTAAAAAATTTATGAACTTTTTTTGAAAAAGTGATTCACAAAGTTCATAAATTATGATACAATTATTATAGTCAAAAGTTAGAGCGAGAAGCACTTCCGAATCTTTTGACTAATATATAAAAAGGAGTGATGAAAGTTGATTGTTTTAAGAAAAAATAAAAAAGAATATATAGTTGCCTAACTTGGTCGGTCATACAACTATATATTCACTAGAGCATTACTTTTACAAGTAAAGTCTATATTAATTTTAGCATAAAAGCCTTTATTTTGTAAAGTAGTGGATAGCATTTTAAAGATTAAAAAAATAAAAATGCTAGTAAAAATTTATTTTATAAAATGGAGGTTTTTATTATGCAATTCAGTAAAATAAAATTGCAAATGGTTCAAGAACATAATTTTAATTACAATAGTCAAAAAATTACATCTGCGAAAGATATTTTAAAACTTATAAATGGCTACGAACAGTTAGAAAAAGCAACAGAAGAACATATTATTTTGATTTGTTTAAATAATAAAAATCAAATAGTTGCTTATTCAGAAGTTGCAAAAGGTGGAGTAAATTATTGCAATTTAGATATAAAGGCAATATTTAAAACAGTTCTATTATCAAATAGTAGTAAATTTATATTGGCACATAATCACCCAAGTGGAGATGCAACACCAAGTGAAAAAGACTTTAAAGTAACAGAACAATTAAAACAAGCTAGTCAACTTATGAATGTACAATTTTTAGACCATTTAATAATTGCAGGAAGTGATTATATTAGTTGTATGAATAACTAAGCTTGTCGAGGTTGAGCAAACAATAATTGCTCAACTTCCTAAAAATTAAAAAATGGAGGAATTGAAAAATGGAAAATAAATATGAAAATGTAATTATAATAAAAGGAACATTTACAGAAGAAGAATATAAAAAAGCATTTGAAAGAGCAAAACAATATTTTAGAAATTTTAAAAATGTAAAAATTGAGGAAATTGGAAAGAAAAGATTAGCTTATGAAGTAAAAGGAGAAAAAGAAGGTTATTATGTAATATTTGAATTTGAAACAAAACCAGAAGAAATTAGTGAACTTGAAAGACTATATAGAATAAATGATGATATTTTGAAGTTTATAACTGTTAGAAAAGAAGATTAAATATGAAGTCTAAAATGGACGAAATGGAACTACTATCTACTATATTATTAATATATATAGTAATCAGGTGTCTGATTCGTCCATTTTGAAAAATATAATTATATGTATAAATTTATTAAGAAGAAAATCAGTTAATCATAATGTTAATTATGATTAACTCAAGACATAAAAACATAAAAAATCATATACTGAGTTAAACATAATTACATATAAAACACTGAAAAACGAGTTAAACATAATTTTCAGAATGGAGGTTTTGAAATGTTAGAATTTAAAAATTATTTGTTGGAAAACAATAAATCAAATAATACAATAGAAAATTACATCAGAAATATAGAAAGTTTTAAAAAATGGTATTATGAAACAACTGCAGGCGAATTTAAAAAATTATATAGACCAAATGTATTGGATTATAAAGGTTATTTGCGAAATATTAAAAAAAATAGAAAAGGACAACCTTTAAAAGCGGAATCAATCAATGCAAATTTATCAGCACTTGCAAAATATAACGAATTTTTAGTATATAAAGGCATACAAAAAGAAATTGTCATAAATGATAAAGACTTTTTAAAAGTACAACACCAGAGAATAAATCCTTGTACTATTGATAAATCAGATGTTGAAAATTTTAGACAAAAAATATTAGAAAATGAAAGCAAACGAGATTATGCAATAATAACAGTATTAGCTTATACTGGTCTAAGAATTTCAGAATGTCTAAATATTAAGATGAACGATTTTGATTTCAATAGTAAGGAAATAATAATTAGAGATGGTAAAGGAGATAAACAAAGGATTGTATATTTTAATGAAAAAATAGAAAATGCTATAAAAGAATATTTAAAAGAGCGAAAAAGTAATAGTGAATATCTATTTTGTAGTAGACAGAGTGATAAAGTATGCAGAAGTCGAATAAATCAGCTATTTAGTAAATATTCAAATGTTATGCACCCGCATCTATTAAGGCATTTTGCCTTTACTAACATGGCAAGTAATGGCTTCTCAATAAGTGAAATAGCAATGCTAGGAGGTCATTCGAGTACAAAAACAACCGAAATTTACATCAATCCAAGTCAAAAAGAAATAAAAGAAAAATTAAATTTATTATAATGCTCTTCGGAAATAGCGAAAAGCAAATTAGATATGAAAGTGAGGAATTTTAAGAATGGAAAATTTAAAAAATAGAGAAAGTAAAATTGGTAGACCTCAATATATTCCAGATTTACAACTTCTAAAAGAATTATATGAAAGAATTGAAAAAAATGAAATTACAAATGAAGAGCGGTTGGCGAATTGCTGGTTGTGGCAAGACGAAATGGTTTGAACTAAAAAAGAAAATTGGAGGGAATGTATAATGATTAGTACAATCAATTATTTGGAATTAAAAAAAATATTATTAAAAAAATTTGTAAATGTAAAAGTTATGATACAGCTAAGAGGAATATTAGATACCAAAATATTCATAGAAAATACAAGAATTATGATAAATAAACACAAGTTGACAATTTTTAATAATGAGCATGATTTTTCTATTGAATTTATGATGATGAAAAATTTTAAAATAGAAGAAAAATGTCATATAGAATTAATATATGAAGATTTTACAGTAATCTTAGAATTATAGGGGGTAGAAAATGAAAAAAGATACAATAAAAAAAATAGTAAAAGTATTAAGTAAAAGATATAAGAACAAAACAGTAAATATTATTTTTAGCGGTGGCATTGAAACAGTCGTAAAAATACATAATTTTAGATATTATATATCACAAGATACAACTATTTTATCCGATGGAAAAGATAATCAGTTAAAAATTGACAACTATTTGATTGAAAATGTAGAAATAAATAATGATACGATTATTTTGACAATGAGTTCAGATTATACAATAATTATTGATTGTTAAAAATGTATGAGGAGGTTTTTAAAAAATGAAAATTACAGAAAAAGAATTAAAAGAAAAAATAAAAATGCTTGAAAATAAAACTATAATAGTACAGTTGGATAATTTGCTGCAAGCAAGATTTGAATTTTATAATACACATATAAATTACAATGCAAAAACAGGTTTTTTACATATTGCAGATTCTAAAAATAATAATGAAATACAAATAAATATTGCTTCAGCAATAAAGATGGATTTAACAGGTAGCTTGTTAAGTATTGAATTAGATAATTCAATAGAATTTAAGATTTTTAAAAAATAAAAATTTTGGTACATAAGAATTGAAGTCTTATGTACCATTTTTTCTATTCATCATCAAGGTTTCGTAATCCATACTCTATTATTTGATTAACAACAGAATTAAAGCTTATATCATTCTTTTCAGCTAAATCATTGATTTTATCAAATGTAACTCCACTTATTCGTATGGTTCGCGTAATAGTATCAGTTGACTTATTATCGTTTTTTATCTTTAATTTTTCCATTTTCTCCTCCCCGTATAAGTACATATTTATTATTACAAAATGTAATCATAAAATAAGTACACAAAAGGTGTACAAATATAAAAATATGTGATATTATATTTGTAAAAGTAGAATTTTGTCGATTAAGGGGGTGGAAATATGGAAAAAAGATATTGTAAAAAATGTGGTAGAAAAATAGGTTGGGGCGAATATTCATATAATGGAGAATGTGAGAAATGCTATAAAAATAAGAATTGTAAAAGATGTATGAAAGAAATAATAGGAAATCAATCACATAATGGATATTGCGAACAATGTTATCAGATAATACAAAAGGAAGAAAATGAAAAACAAAAAAGGTATTGCCCAGCTTGTGGAAAAGAAATAGATGAAACAGCTAATATTTGCTTTAATTGTGGAGTAAATCCTAAAAATGTTGAAAATAAAAGATATTGCTATTATTGTGGTAAAAAAGTAAATGAGGAACAAGTAATTTGTTTAAATTGTAAACAAAGTTTAGAAGGTATTTCTGCCAAAAGTATAAGTGGTGTTGCATTAATAATAAGTTTCTTATTTCCAATTATAGGACTTATAATTTATGCTGTTAATATAAACACGAATAAAGAATTAGCAAATGCTTGTGCAAAATTTGCATTATGCAGTTTGGTAATATGTGTAATTGCTTATATATTATTGATATTTAATTAAAAATTGACAAACAAAATTAGAATTTAAAAATTAAAAAATATAAAAAAAGGAGATTAAAAAACATGGAAAATAAAAATAGTAATAAAAAAATTTTTATAATAATAGCAGTTGTGATTTTTGTTGGGATAACAGCAATTATAACAATTAATGCAAAAAATAATAATAGCAGTGATAATAACATTAATGATACTAATATAAAAGCTAGTTTAACACAAATACAAGTACAAAATCTAGTTATGGAAAAAGTAAACAACAATGATATTTATATAAATGATGTAGGAAAAATAAAAAGTATAGAAAATGTTAAGTACATCGAAACTATTGATAATATTGAATATTGGAAAATGGATTTAGAATATGAATTATCAAGTTTGAGTGCTCCAATAGGAAAAAATTATTCTGGAACAAGTTTAAAGGGTACATTCTGTTTTGCATATAATACGGAAAATAAAAAATGTTATGAATATATGTTTGAGATGAATGACTATGAAACATTAAAAGGTTGGTCAAAAACTAACAAAAATAAGGTTAATAGTTGGAAATAGGAGATGTAAAAATATATGGAGAAAAAAAAGAATAATAAAAAAATTTTTATAATATTGGGAATTATTTTAATATTGATTATATTAGGTTGCTTGCTATTTTTTATAAAAAAATCCCATAAAGAAACTAATGAATCTATACAGGAAAGTATTATTTTTAGTGATTATGAAATGGCTTCAATAAAAGCTATTACAGATTATAAAACAAAAATGAAAAATCCAAATTCTTTGGAAGTATTTGAAATAAGAGTATATAAGAAAAATGCTACTGATATTATAATTGACTGTAATGAAATTCTTGAAAATGGAAAAGGAGAAAGAAAACTAATAGAGTATGTACTTGAAGATAATGGAAATGTAACATACTTAATAAATACTTCTAAAGCAGGTCAAACATCTTCTAACTTTGGTGAACAAATGCAAATAACTATTGCAAATACAATAAAAAGTCAGTGGGAAACAGATACAGATTATACTTTAATAGACAAAGAAAAAGTATTAAAAAATTTAGATAATGAAAATATTAATTCTACAATAAAAGTGGAAAATATTGATTTTTCAAAATTAGAACAAGCAATTTCAAATAAAGATTTAATAAATGCTGTAAACGAGCACGAAAGAATAACAAAACTAAATAAAAATAAAGAGGATACAGAAAAATTTGCAAAAATAACAAATGATTTACAAGCATTAAAAGATGAAAAAAAAGCAGAATTACTAACAAAAGTTGATTCTTCTTATGATGATATGACACAACAAACTTCTTATGATTTTAAAGGATTTAATGAATATCAAGAAAAATATGTAAAAGAGGCTTTTAATAGTGGAGAAAAAGTAATAATTCAGCCTGCTATAATTAGCAAAGAAGATAATATAAATTTTTATATGATTTTTACTCTAATAAAAGATAATTGGATTTTTTTTGATAGCATGATTTTTAACATAGATGGCAAAATCACAAATATTTCAAGTAGTAATTTTGATAAAACAACTCAAGTTATTGGAAATGGTATGGTAGGAGAAGTAGCTGGAATGTATTTGCAAAAATATCCTATGTTTAATGCACTAGTAGAGCAAATCATTAGAGGCAATGAAATAAAAATAAGACTAGTAGGAAAAGATGCAAGGGGCAACGTGGATTTTACTTTAACACAAGAAGATAAAGAAAATTTTAAAACACTTTATGAATTGTCAATGTGTCTACAAAATTAAAGAGGGACTTCCCTCTTTTTCTTTTAAAAAAAAATACATCTCTGGCGCATGACGTTGACCGTGAGTAAATGTTTTTAAGTGAGTAATGATTTTATATATGTCTTAAAATAAAACGTCTTAAATTGGCTATTATAGATAAAAATATTTTAAAAATTTGTAGTTGAAAGTACAGTAATATCAACGACTTTAACATTCTATAAAATCAAAATTTTATAAATTATTCATCTAAAATTTTTCCTTTATTTTTTCAAACCAATTAATTGGTCTAATTTTTTATTTTTCGTCACCATGGTGCACTAGATTTTTTATTTTAATTCAGCCTGCTGAATTGGACTTCTAGTATATATTCATTTTTTTATCGGTTGGTTTTAGTTTTCTCACCAGTGAGAAAACTAAACTTCCTACTTTCAAAATATCTCTGCAACTCTTCATATTCTTCACTCCCGATATATTAATTCCATATCTAACGCCATTTTCGTTTTTCACCTCCTCATTTTTTCCGCACGTGCGGAATTTTTTGAATTTTTTGTTTTCTATATATATTATAAAAATTTTATAAAATTAAAAATATTGAATAAAGTATTTTGCGAATTTATGGACTAGTTTATAGAGTTTATGAACGTATAAAAGTCCTTAACATTCATTTCAGAATATGATTATAATTAATAAAGATTATTAGATAGCAAACTACTGTTATAAGTTCTAATGAAGTTCTAATGAACATTATATGTTTTTAAAAATTTATTAAACATAAGTAATATAATAAAAAAATTCGTTATTGATTTAAAAATCAACACTTTTCCCCCATCTTAAAAATCATAAAAAATTAATATAAGTTCTTAAAAGATACACACTCTATCTGTCTTAGGAACCAGTGTCAACGACGTGGGGGTTCAAGTCCCTTCATCCGCACCAGACACAATTTTCGTCGAACTTTTTAGAAGTCTTGATATAACTTAGTTACAAGATTAGAAAATTTTGATGAATACAAAAATCTTATTCCAACTCTTATGGGTTGGAAATTTTTTTATCCATCCATGCTCCCACTATATTTGTTCCACATCTATTGTAACACTATCATAATAAATATATCGTATTTATGCCATCTTCATATCTTTTTAAAACTATACACATATATAAAATAATTATTTCTAAATTATATTTATTATTATAAATATTAATATCTGAATTGCCAAAAACACCAGAATCATGTGTTTCAGCTATTAATTCATTAGTATTAGTATCAATTAAAATACAGTCTAAGTTGATTAAATGTTTCTCATCAAAAAAGTTATTATTAAACTGCAATGGCAAACCAATAATTTTTACTACCTCTCCTTTTCTAGAGGCTAAATCGTATAAATTAAATGTAATTTGAAAACTATGTCCATTATTTAAAATAATTGTCCATATTTCCTGCCCATTTTGAAGATTAGATAAAGTTGGTTTCTCTACTTTTATTTCAGCAATATCATTATTATATGGATCTATAATTGAATATTTGCTCCAGATATCTGAGTATGATATACTTAATTGAGAACACATATATAATAATTCACCATTTTCATTACTTAAGTAAAAATTTTTTTTATATTTACGAAATGTTTTAAATCTATATATATTATTTGACATTTTTTTAACAAAAAATTGTCTTAGAAGTATTTTAGATGAATTATTTACTATTATGTCATATTTTTCTTTACTTGGAATAGTCATATTTAAATGATTACACTTTTGAATAGCTTTTCTATTAACATAATTTCTCCAAAAAAGAACCCTTATAAAAAATATGAGGTAAATAAAAGAGCAAAATATTGTAGGATACAAAAAAGCAGATTTCTCAATGTCTAAGTTTTCTAAACTGTTATTTGTTCCATCTATATATATATTTATTTTGATAAAAGCGTAAAATATAATAATCATAACAATATTAATAATAATTATTTTTTTTAAAAATTTTAGTAAATCCTTAATTTTTTTAGATTTCATGTTTACAATCCCCCTATTATTTTATTGTATAGTTTGTAATTTCTTTATAATAATCAAAAGGTATTTGATTTTTTCATTTAACACTATACTACAAATTTAACTAAAATACAAGTGAACGAAACAAATTTTTGATAAAATATTATTTTCCTTTACTATTGCAATTTATCAAAAATATGATATACTTTAATAAATCAATTTATATTTCACACTCTTTTTATCAATATTATGAATTTTTAATCTTATAATTTATTTCATAATCACTTCTTTTTAATACCTAATAAACAAATTTTAAATCCATGGTATCATTTAACATTATACTGCCATAATCTAATTTTTTATTGCATATTTTCTTAACCTTTAGCATAAACTATTACTAAAATTTTCAAATTTTACTATATTCTATATATTCACAGGAGGTTTTATGGTCTACGAAAAATATATAAAAGAAAATAATTACTTTTTTAAAAAAGATTCTATTCCAAATGAAGATTTAATCAGAAGTATAATTAAAACTCGCGAGGATTTAGAAAACGCAAATAAAAACTTTGAATTTGCCGAAGGAGATTTAATTGATTATTATCTTTATCAAATCAAAGCTACCCAATCAAAATATAATTATTTAATAAAAAAAGCAAAACAAACTGGCTTATTAGTTACTATGATAGATGAATTGAAGGTCAAAGGTTTAGACGAAGCCATATAATTTTATCTTAACATTTTCGAATAAATTTCTTTTCTTAATCATAAAATGTACAAAATAAGGACGAGGTGATTAAGAATTGGAACTTATTAATATTTTAACTTATATTTCAGGTCTTGCCATTATTTTTGTATTATGTAGAATTTTTATAGTACCACTAAAAGTTATGTTGAAACTTTTTCTTAATTCTTTAATAGATGCTATAATTATTCTTATAATTAACTTTGTTGGTAATTTTTTTAGTTTTCATATTGGTCTTAACTTCTTTACCATAATATTTGTAAGCTTACTTGGAGTTCCTGGTGCAGTACTTCTTACAGTAATTAAACTCTTAATTTAAATATTATATTGCAACCTCCCATTTTCTTTTCAAAAAGGGGACTTGCTACTTTTTGCATATTATGATAATATTATATAATAGTTTTTATTTACAAAGAATTAGACTTAGGGAGGTATCATATGTGTGGAATAGTAGGATATTTGGGAAGTTCTAAAGCATGCCCTATACTTATAAATGGTCTTTTAAAATTAGAGTACAGGGGCTACGATTCTGCTGGAATTTCCACAATAGAAAACAATAAAATTATGTGTATAAAAAATAAAGGTCGAGTAAAGGAACTTCAGAATATAGAAGAAATAAATTCTCTAAATGGTTCTATTGGTATTGCTCATACTAGATGGGCAACACATGGCAAGCCATCTAGTATAAATGCGCATCCTCATCTTGATAATAGCAAAACTTTCTCTGTTGTACATAATGGAATAATAGAAAATCATAGAGAATTAAGAACTTTTTTAAATAATGCAGGATATACTTTTCTTTCAGAAACAGATACTGAGGTAATTCCAAATCTCATACATTATTACTATTCTAAAGAAGCTTCTAATGAAGCTAATAGATTTGTAAAATCTGTAAAAAAGGCTGTTCAAGATTTAAAAGGAAGTTATGCTATTGCAGTTATTTCTTCATTAGAGCCTGATAAAATCATTGTTGCAAGAAAAGATAGTCCACTTGTTATAGGGGTAAAAAATAATGATAAATATATAGCTTCTGATATTCCAGCTATTTTAGAATATACAAATAATATATATATATTAGATGATGGAGATATTGCAGAGCTTTCTTCTAACCAAATAACTTTTTATGATAAAAATTTTAATGTTGTCAATAAAAATATTGAAGTAATAACTTGGGATGCAAAATCTGCATGTAAAAATGGTTATGAAGACTATATGTTAAAAGAAATATATGAACAGCCTACTGCTATAAGAGAAACCATAGGAACTATACTTGATGATTGCAAAAAATGCAATTTTGGTAATATAAATATTACAAAAGATTATTTGGCAAGCTTATCAAGAATATATATTATCGCCTGTGGAACAGCTATGCATGCTGGTCTTGCAGTTAAGCCTATTTTTGAAAGGCTTACATCTATTCCAGTAGAAGTTGATGTTGCCTCAGAATTTAGATATAGAAATCCTCTTATTGATGAACATACATTGATTATTTGTATTAGTCAATCAGGCGAAACAGCAGACACAATAGCTGCTCTTAAAAATTCAAAATTATGTGGTTGCAAAACTATTGCAATTTCAAATGTTATAGGAAGTTCTATTTCTCGTGAAGCAGACTTTACGCTATACACTCACGCTGGGCCAGAAATTGCTGTTGCATCAACTAAAGCATATACTTCACAAATTACAATACTTGCCCTACTTGCAATTTATTTTGCAGAGGTTTTAGAAAGGCATGAAGATACTATAATACAGAATTTAAAAGAAGAAATCTTAGAGCTTCCTTCTAAAGTAAGTATAATTTTAGAAAATACAGATTTAATAAAAGAATTTGCAAAAAAAATATATAAAGAAAAAGATTTATTCTTTATTGGTAGAAGTGTAGATTATGCAACTACTATGGAAGCTTCATTAAAATTAAAAGAAATATCATATATACATTCAGATGCATATCAATCTGGAGAACTTAAACATGGGCCAATTGCTTTAATTGAAGACGACGTAACTGTTATAGGAATAATAACTGATAAAAGGCTTGTTGATAAATCAATTAGTAATATTCAGGAAGTTATAACTCGTGGAGCTAAAACACTTATTATAACTAATCAAGAAATAAATAATGAGATATTCCCAAACATTGTACATATTCCAAAAGTAAATCCGCTTCTATCTCCTATACTTTCGATAATTCCGCTTCAATTACTTGCTTATTATGTGTCAAAAGAAAAGGGATTAGATATAGATAAGCCTAGAAATCTTGCAAAATCTGTAACTGTGGAATAGGAACAAAGCGCCTCGGCGCCCTTTGTTCTTGCCGATTTGATTTCCCGACTAGAGGGAGGGAAACTCAAAGGCTGCGTTCAGCCTTTTAATAGGAAATTTCTTTGAAATTTCCTATTAAACAAAAAGAGAAATAATACTTTTTTATAAATATTATTTCTCTTTTTGTTTATTATAACAAATTTGATATATTAACAAAATCCTTTAAAGTTAGTGCCTCTCCCCTTATTCTTTCATCTATGTTTAACCTTTTTAATACCTCTTTTAGCTTTTCCTTATCAGAGCATACTTCCGTACCTTGAAGTGCATTAAGCAAAGTTTTTCTTCTTTGCATAAAAGCATATTTGATTATTTTAAATAATTTTTCTTCGCTTTCCACATCATAAAGTTTATTTTTTCTAACTTGCAAATTTATTACTTCTGACTCCACATTAGGTGCTGGTATAAATGATGTATTAGGTACTGTAAATAATTTTCTAGCATCTGAATAATATTCAACTGTATATGTTATTGCGCCTGCTTCTCTTGTACCTGTTTTCGCACATAATCTATCGGCCACTTCTTTTTGTACCATTACAGTTATACTATCAAATTTTGCTTTACTTTCAAGTAATCTCATTATAATAGGTGTAGTAATATAATAAGGAAGATTTGCAACAATCTTTGTTCTTTCTAATTTGTTTTCGTCTATAATTTTATTTAAGTCAAGCTTTAGTATATCTTCATTTATTATCTCTACATTATCAAATAATACAAATCTTTCTTCCAAAATTTCTACCATTTTTTTATCTAATTCTACACAAATAACTTTTCCTGCATAGTTTGCAAGCTCATTTGTCAATGTTCCAAGTCCTGGACCTATTTCTATTACCAAGTCCTCTTTCCCAATATCTGCATTTTGAATTGTATTTAATATAACCTCTCTATCTATTAGGAAATTCTGTCCTAAAGATTTATTTGCTGTTACTTTATATTTTTTTATCAAGAACTTTGTTTCTATTTCAAGATTATTCAAAATTTAGTTTAACCCCTTTTCTTTAATATTCTTAAATAATTATACCTCTTTTGGGGTTATTTTTCAATATCACAAGTTAGATGAATTTTCTGTGTTAAACCCAAGCAATAATTTTATCTTCTTAATTAGTTTTGCAAAAAATCCAACCTTAACCACTACCAAATCTTTAATTTGATTTAGATTTGGATTATATTTTTTCTCTAATTCCATCATCTTATTAATATAATACTCATTATAGAAATTATCTTCATCTATATGGCCTATTAAATTTTTATATAAATATAGTTTATTTCTATAATTTTCTATAAGTTTTGGGGAATAAACTAAATTAATAGTGCTATCAAAATAGCTTGTAAATATTAACTGTTGTGTATTCAAAAATACTTTTTTTATTTTTTCTTTTTTATTATTTATCTCTCTTGTAACTTTTCTTGTTGTTTTTTCATCTATGTTTTGTAATTTAGAATATAGAATTTCTAAATCATTTTGTTCTTCTACAAGTACATCAATGTTTTGCTGTATTTTATAATAAACTTTCTCAGATGTCATCGATATAAACTGTTTCTTAAAATTATCATCAGCTTTTAATGTACTACTAAATAAAACCTCTTCTCCTATTAGATATGCCATTTGATTAACAAGTGTACATTCTAGTGGATAATATGTTGGCGTATTAGTTTGAATTTCTATATCAAAATATTTTACATTTTCATAATTACTATGTATACATTTAGCAGCCATAAGTTGCACTGCTGCTTCATTAATTCCTATTCCTGGTAAATTTCCTTGAGTAAAATCACATAGGCCTAGTCTTATTATATTTCCATTTTTATTACATCTTTCTTGTAAATAGTGTATGCACTCATGTATTGCAACATCAGATAATTTTTCTTTTGCTAACTTATCTGAAAAATATATTGATTTATTTTTATAAAAGTATTTTGCAGAAATTCCATTATTCAATTTTGCATAATACATATTAAGTCTAGATAAGCTCCTAAAGAGTTCATTTCTATTTAATTCAAGGCTAGGAAATGTATTAGAAATAATATCAGTAATTTTATTTGCCAATGTATTTATTGAAAGTGTGTCTAATTTACTGACTATTTCAATTCCTTCTCTTTTCAAATCTCTTTTTATACTCATTTATTTTCCTTCCCCATTTTTCCTTAGTATAGCATTGTAGATTATACTATATTAAGATTACATATTAATTACAAAATTATTACATTTTTATTACATTAAGCGTTACATTATAATGCTTTTATATTAAAGAATAGTTGAAACAAACCATTATCATGTAACCATTAAGCTGTTAATTTTTTTCTATTTGATTGACTTTGCAGAATTTTGGTATTATAATCTAAATGTGTCGTAAATAGGTATTTTTCCTATTTATAACTTATTTAAATGTAGATTAGAAAGGAATGAATTTTGTATGTATAATATAGTTGTTTTTGCATCAGGAAATGGTACAACCCTTCAAGCAGTAATAGATGCAATTGAAGAAAAAAATTTAATTGCAAATATTCCTCTTGTTGTTTCAAATAATCCAAAAGCTTATGCCCTAGAAAGAGCAAAAAAAGCGAATATTCCAACATATATAATTCAAGAAAAAGATAAGGATAAAATAGATTCAGAATTAGAAAAGGTTTTGTCAAAAATAGATATAGATTTAATAGTTCTTGCAGGATACCTAAAACTTATAGGTCCTAAACTTATAAATAAATATACAATCATAAATACACATCCATCTCTTCTTCCAAAATATGGAGGCAAAGGTATGTATGGTATGAATGTTCATAGAGCTGTTGTTGAAGCTAAAGAAGAATACAGTGGCGTTACTTTACATTACGTTAATTCTGAATATGATAGAGGCGCAATTATAATGCAAACTGTTGTTAAAGTTTTACCAACAGATACCCCAGAAGATGTAGCCTCTAAAGTTCAATCAGCCGAAAAAATACAACTTGTAGAAGTTTTAAAATCTTTTACAACTGAAAAACTTAGCTAACATTTATTTTTAAACTATATATATTAAATTTTAGGAGGTTTATATGAAAGAAAATGTTGATGTTGCCATAATTATGGGAAGTGACTCAGATTTACCAATAATGAAAGATTCTGCAAAATTTTTGGACGAAATGGGAATTTCTTATGAAATGACTATTATTTCTGTTCACAGATGTCCAGAAGCTGCTCAAAATTATGCAAAAAGCCTTAAAGAAAGAAAGGTAAAAGTTATAATTGCAGGTGCAGGAGGAGCAGCACATTTGCCTGGGGTCTTTGCAGCTCAAGTACCTTGTCCAGTTATAGGTGTTCCTATAATGTCTAAAACTTTAAATGGTGTTGATTCTTTATATTCAATAGTTCAAATGCCATCAGGAATACCTGTTGCAACTGTTGCAATTAATGGTGCAAAAAATGCTGGAATTCTTGCTGCAACAATTATCTCAACTTCAAATGACGAAGTATATAAAAAGATATGTGCTTATAAAGAATCATTAAACGATGCTGTTTTAAAGAAAAATGATAAGCTTCAAGAATTAGGTTATGAAGAATACATCAAACAAATGTAATTTTTAAATATATAAAAGAAAGGTGATTTTAAATGAAAAAAATTAGTAGCGGAAAAGTTCGTGAAATTTATGAAGTAGACGAAAATTCTCTCATGATGGTAGTTTCTGATAGAATTTCTGCATTTGATGTTATACTACCTACTATGGTAAAAGACAAAGGAAAAATTTTAAATAAGATTTCTGAATTCTGGTTTGATTATGTAAGCGATTTAATTCCAAATCACATTATTACAACCAAATTTGAGGAATTTCCTAAAGAGTTTCAAACAGAAGATTTTAGAGATAGAAGTATGCTTGTTAAGAAACTTAAAATGCTTCCTGTTGAATGTGTCGTAAGAGGATATATCACAGGTTCTGGATGGAAAAGCTATAAAGAAAATGGAACTGTATGCAATATAGCACTTCCTGCTAGCCTTAAAGAATCTGAGAAACTTCCTGAGGCAATATTTACTCCAACAACAAAAGCTTCAGAAGGTCACGATATGCCAATTAGTTTTGATGAAGTATGCAATCTTTTAGGCAAAGATTTAGCTGAAAAAGTAAGAGATATGACATTAAAAATCTATAATAAATGTGCTGATTATGCAAAAACAAAAGGAATAATCATTGCCGATACCAAATTTGAATTTGGTTTAGATGAGAATGGTAATTTAGTTTTAGCTGATGAAGTTTTAACTCCAGATTCAAGTAGATTTTGGCCTGAAAGTGATTATGAAGTTGGAAAATCACAAAAAAGTTTTGACAAACAATATATGCGTGATTGGCTAACAGCAAATAAATGGGATGCTTCAAATCCAACTCCTATTCCAGAAGAGGTTGTTTCAACTACTAGAGCAAAATACATAGAAGCTTATGAAAGAATAACTGGAAAGAAATTTGATATGTAAAATAATTATGTTGTATAAAAAAGTCGTAATGATTTATTTGTAAGAGCAACGCACACGATCAACCGAAGCGTCAGCGTAGGGCGAATGGAGCAATTTACATATAATTTTTAATTTGTAAATTGCGACACCAAAGCTCTAAAAATAAATCATTACGACTTTTTATAAATAAATGTATTATTCTGTAAAATCTTAATATAAATTCATCTTTTCTACACATTTACCTCAACAGTTATATTTTTATATAAGTCTTTATATTTATTTAATACAGGGTCTACTTCTTCCCTTATAAAGTCTTCTACTTGATGAGGAGCTCTACCACACAAATTATCAGGATTTAAAGCCTTTAATATTTCTTCCTTAGTAAGACCAAAGCTTTCATCTTTTGCAATTCTATCTACTAAATCATTTGGTCTACCAAATTCTTTTACTTCTCTTGCAGATTCCATAGAATATACTCTTATTTTTTCATGTAATTCTTGCCTATCTCCACCTTTCAATACCGCATTCATAAGTATTTCCTCTGTACCCATGAAAGGTAATTCTTGCATTAGGTTTGTCCTTATAACATTCTCATAAACGACTATGCCAGAAGTTATATTTGCATAAAGGATAAGTATACTATCAACTGCTAAAAATGCCTCTGGAACGCAAATTCTTTTATTTGCAGAGTCGTCTAGCGTTCTTTCTAGCCATTGTGTCATTGCTGTAATTGCAGTATCTTGAGAAAGTGCAACAACATGTCTTGAAAGTGAATTAATTCTTTCACTTCTCATAGGGTTTCTCTTATATGCCATTGCAGAAGAGCCTATTTGTCCTTTTTCAAATGGTTCTTCTAATTCCTTTTCATGTTGTAATAATCTCATATCATTGGCAAATTTAGAAGCACTTTGAGCAATACTTGAAAGTACATTAAGAACTCTTGTGTCCAATTTTCTTGTATAAGTTTGTCCGAGATACTGCAAATACTTTATCAAATCCCATCTTACTTGCAATCAATTCATCAACCTTTTTTACTTTTTCTTCATCCTTAAATAATTTCATAAAGCTTTCTTGTGTTCCAGTTGTTCCCTTACATCCTAAAAGCTTCATATGGCTTTGCACAAATTCTAGTTCTTCTAAGTCTTCAAGTAAATCTTGCATCCAAAGTGTTGCTCTTTTACCAACCGTTGTAAGTTGTGCTGGTTGAAAATGTGTATATCCAAGGCAAGTTACACCTTTATTTTTTAATGCAAATTCTCTTAAATTACTTATAACTAATAATAGCTTTTCTTTTACAAGTTCAAGTGCTTTGCTCATAAGTATAACGTCAGCGTTATCAGTTACAAAACAAGAAGTTGCTCCTAAATGTATTATTCCTTTAGCTGATGGACACTTTGTTCCAAATTCATAAACATGAGCCATAACATCATGTCTACATTCACTTTCTCTTTTGGCTACAACGTCATAATCAATATCATCAACATGAGCTTTCATTTCTGCAATTTGTTCATCAGTTATATTAATTCCAAGTTCTTTTTCAGTTTCTGCAAGTGCTACCCAAAGTCTTCTCCAAGTTCCATACTTTGAATCAGCAGACCAAATTTCATTCATTTCTTTACTTGCATACCTTCCACTTAATGGAGTTACATATATTTTTTCCATAATCACTATCATTCCTTTCAAATGCATATTTTATCATATATTTAGAGATTTTGCAATCTATATTGACTTTTTTTGGCGAATGTATAATAATATATATGGTAAAAAATATATTTAGGAGGTTAAGGTTGAAAAATAATTACAATTTAATTCTTTTCCAACCAGATTTATAATTTAGAAAGGAATGTGATTAAATATGTCAAAAGTTGATGTTGTTTTAGGTGCTTTCTATGGTGATGAAGGTAAAGGAAAAATTATTGACTATCTTTCTACAAAAGCTGACGTTTCTATTAGATGTACTGGTGGTAATAATGCTGGTCACACAATAGAAGTTGGAGGACAAAAATATGCATTCCATCTTATACCTTCAGGAGTGTTAAACGAAGGAACTCTTGCAGTTATAGGTAATGGTGTCGTTATTGATCCAAAAGTATTAATTGAAGAAATTAATAACTTAAAATCACATGGTTACTCAGTAGATAATTTACGTATTAGTGATAAAGCTCATGTAATATTACCTTACCATATAGCAATGGATAAAATGCTAGAAGATGTTAGAGGAAATAGTAAAATTGGAACAACATGTCGTGGAATTGGACCTGCATATTGTGATAAATATGAACGTTCAGGAATAAGAATGCAAGATTTCATAAGACCTAGATTTGCTGAATTAGTTCGTACTAATGTAGCTAATAAGAATAAAATATTTAAAGCTTATGGATATCCTGAAATGAATGCAGAAGAAATAATTGAAGAATACACAAAATATGCAGAAATAATTAAGCCTTATGTTGTAGACACCGTTGTATTATTACACAACGCAATGAAAGACGAAAAGAAGTTACTTTGTGAGGGAGCTCAAGCAACATTATTAGATATAGATTTTGGTTCTTATCCATTTGTTACATCTTCTAACCCTACACTTGGTGGAATATGTACAGGTAGTGGAATAAGTCCTAAAGACATAGGAGAAGTATATGGAGTAATAAAAGCATATTCATCTAGAGTAGGTGCAGGTCCTTATATAACAGAGCAAAATAACGAAATTGGAGATACAATAAGAGAATTAGGTCATGAATATGGAACAACAACAAAAAGACCTAGAAGATGTGGTTGGCTTGATTTAGTTGCATTAAAATATGCTGTTATGGTAAATGGAATTACAGGAATTGCAATTAATCACTTAGATACAGTTGGAAAACTTGATAAAATTCAGCTTTGCGTAGCTTATAATCATAAAGGAAAAGTAACCACAGACTTTTCTACAACTCCAGAATACTTAGATAACTGTACAGCTGTTTATGAAGAATTTGAAGGAAATTTCGGAGATATAAGTAATATAAAAAGACGTGAAGATTTACCTGAAAAAGCAAAAAAATATCTTAAAAGAATTGAAGAAATTGTAGATTGCCCTATCAAATTTATTGGTACAGGTGCTGGAAGAGAAAACTTAATTGTTGTAGATTAATAAAATTTAAATTTATATTTAAGACTCCCTAAATTTTAGGGAGTCCTTGTTATCTAATAGGAAATTTGTTCCTTAGATTTTCTTTCCATAGTATGCATCTAATAATATTTGTTTTAACTCTGTAACTAATGGAAGTCTAGGATTTGCTGTTGTACATTGATCCTCAAATGCTTTTTCTACTAAGTCATCTAATTTTGCTAAAAACTCATCTTCTTTTAAGCCTTCATCTTTAAGAGTTGCGGGAATTCCAAGTTTTTTATTCATTTCTTGAACAGCCTTTATTAAAGAATTTACACCTTCTTCTACTGTATCGGCTTTTAGACCTATTCTCTTTGCAAGATTTGCATATTTTTGGTCTGCAATAAAATACTCATACTTAGGGAATGAAACAAACTTTGTTGGCTTTGTGCTGTTGTATTTTATAACATAAGGAAGTATTATAGCATTTGCTCTACCATGTGCAATATGGAATTCTCCACCAAGTTTATGAGCGAGTGAGTGATTTATTCCAAGAAATGCATTTGTAAATGCCATTCCAGCGATTGTGCTTGCATTATGCATTTTTTCACGTGCTACTCTATTGCTTCCATCCTCGTATGCAAGTGGCAAATAATTATATACTAATTCAACTGCTTTTTCTGCTAATCCATCTGTATAATCTGATGCCATATTCGAAACATAACTTTCTATTGCATGTGTTAAAACATCCATACCAGTATCAGCTGTTATTTTCTTTGGAAGTGACATTACCAAATCTGGGTCAACTATTGCAATGTCTGGTGTTAATTCGTAATCTGCAAGTGGATATTTTATATTCTTCTTTTTATCTGTTATAACTGCAAAAGAAGTAACCTCTGAGCCTGTTCCAGATGTTGTTGGTATAGCAACTAATTTAGTCTTTGTACCAAGTTTTGGGAACTTATACGTACGTTTTCTAATATCCATAAATTTAAGCTTAAGTCCTTCGGCATCAGCTTCTGGATGCTCATAGAAAAGCCACATTCCGTTTTGCTGCATCTATTGGGCTTCCTCCTCCTAATGCAATAATTACATCAGGATTAAATTTATTCATTGCATCAATTCCTCTTTGTATTGTATCAAATGATGGGTCTGGCTCTACCTCTGAAAATATCTCTGAATGAACGTAAGCATTTCTTTTTCTTAAATGATAAAGTATTTTATCAACATATCCAAGTTTAACCATTGATTCATCTGTAACAATAAATGCTCTTGATATATCAGGCATTTTTTCTAAATATCCTATTGCTCCCGCTTCAAAATATATCTTCTCAGGAATTTTAAACCACTGCATATTTACTCTTCTTTTTGCTACTCTTTTAATGTTTATTAAATTTACCGAAGATACATTTGCTGTTGTTGAATTTCCTCCAAATGTACCACATCCAAGCGTAAGTGATGGCATATTAGTATTATATATATCTCCTATTGCTCCATGTGTTGAAGGAGAATTTACTATTATTCTACCGAACTTTAACCTTATTAGAAAATTCTTGAATTGTCTCCTCATTTTCTGAATGTATTACAGCAGAATGTCCAAGTCCCCCATATTCTATTAATTTTTCTGCAATTTCTATTCCCTTATCTTTATCTGGGACTGTATAATATGCTAAAACTGGACTTAACTTTTCTTGTGAAAAAGGATGACCATCTCCAACACCAGTTTGTGGAACAACCAATACTTTTGTTGTCTCTGGAACTTTAAATCCAGCATCTTTTGCTATGTTATATGGGCATTGACCAGCTATTTCTGATTTTAATTTTCCTTCTTTAAACATACTATTTTCTAATTTTGAAGCTTCTTCTTTATTTAGGAAATAGCAGTCTGCTTCTTTCATAAGTTTTTCAAATTCTTTTGCAATTTCTTTATCAACAATAACTGCTTGCTCAGATGCACATATCATACCATTATCAAAAGATTTTGAAAGCACCAAGTCTGTTACTGCTGTTTTTAATTTTGCTGTTTTATCAATATAGCAAGGTACATTTCCAGGTCCTACACCAAGTGCAGGTTTTCCACATGAATAAGCTGATTTAACCATTCCTGTTCCACCTGTTGCAAGTATTAAATTAACATCTGGATGATTCATAAGCATCTTTGTTGCAAGAACAGATGGCTCCTCTATCCATAAAATACAATCTTCTGGTGCACCCGCTTCAACTGCTGCATCTCTTAAAATTCTAGCAGTTTCTACACTACATTTTTGAGCTGATGGATGAAAACCAAATATAATTACATTCCTAGTTTTTGCTGCAATTATGGATTTAAACATAGTTGTAGAAGTTGGATTCGTAACAGGCGTAACACCTGCAATAATTCCGAATTGGCTCTGCTATTTCTTCATACCCTTCTTCCTCATTATCATTTATAACACCAACTGTTTTATCATACTTTATGCTATGATATATATATTCTGAAGCAAACATATTCTTAGTTATCTTATCTTCGTATATACCTCTTTTTGTCTCTTCCACAGCCATTTTAGCAAGCTTCATATGATTTTCAAGTCCTGCCATTGCCATTTTCTTTGTAATATTGTCTACTTTCTCTTGGTCTAACTCCATATATTTTTGCGATGCTACTTTTGCCCTTTCTATAAGTTTATCAATCATTTTTTTAACTTTTTGTTCTTCCTCTTCGTTATTTACTTCTTTTGCCATAAAATTCATTCCTCACTTTCATCTTTTGGAAGGTATATACGAATCTGAAAAATATTCTTTACAGATTAATTTGTTCCTTCATTTTATTTAGTATATGAAAAATTTGATTATTAATTCATAATTTCCCTATTAGAGAACAAAGCGCCTAGGCGCGGATTAAGTTCTTGCCGATTTGAGTTTCCGACCAAATGGAGGAAACTCAAAGGCTACGTTCAGCTTTTCTTATCTAATAGGAAATTTCTACGAAATTCCTATTAGATAAGAAAACTCCCTACTGGGAGTTTCTTTATCTATTATTGATTATTTTTAATATATTCAACAACATCATTAACTGTAACTATTTTTTCTGCATCACTATCTGGAATTTCCATATCAAATTCTTCTTCTAAAGCCATTATTAATTCAACTATATCTAAAGAATCTGCACCTAAATCATCTATAAAAGATGATTCTAGAGCTACCGAAGTATCTGCAACGCCAAGTTGTTCAACAATTATTGCCTTTACTCTATCGAAAACGTCTTCATTATTCATATTTATATTACCCTCCTTATTTTTAACATTATCTTTGTTTAGCTTTAATCTATTATATATTGATTAATTTGTCAAGCTTTTTTTTGGTATTTTTTCAAATTCTTCTATCATTTTATCAACTGCTTTATTTTTAACAAATTGCTCTGCCTGTTTTATTGTGAAATAGAACAGATACTCATCACTACTTCCATGTGCCTTTACAACTGGTTTTTTTACTCCAAGGAACAAAGCTCCTCCATACTCTTTATAATCCATAGTTTTTGCGAATCTATTTATAGCAGGCATACAAGGTATAGCTCCTATCATTGATAAAATATTTTTCTTTAAGCTTTCTGTTAGTGACCTTTTTACAAATTTTCCTAGTCCCTCTGTTGTCTTTAAAAATACATTACCTGTAAATCCATCTGTTACAATCGCATCAATTTTACCACTAAAAGCATCTCTTCCTTCAACGTTTCCTACAAAGTTTAAATCTAAACTTTCTGCATTTTCCTTAATTAAATTGTATGCTTCTCTAGTAAGCTCATTTCCTTTTGTTTCTTCTGTTCCAATATTAAGAAGTCCTATTGCAGGTCTTTCAATTTTATATGTATTTTTCAAATAAATACTAGACATTTGAGCAAATTGTAATAAATTTATTGGCTTGCAATTTGTATTTGAACCTGCATCTATTAAAAGTAATCTACTTTTATATGCAGGAAGTATACCGAGCAAGTGCTGGTCTATCTATCCCCTTTATTCTTCCAACAAGAAGAGTTGCACCGTGTAAGAAGTGCACCTGAATTTCCAGCAGATATAAATACATCTCCTTTACCCTCTTTTAAAAGATTAAAACCAACTACCATTGATGAATCTTTTTTATGTTTAATCGCAACAGTTGGTATATCTTCCATCTCAATAGTTTCTGTTGTATTATGTATTTTGATATTGCTTGCAAGTTCTTCTATTTTGTTTTTTCCATAAAATTCTTTTACCTTATTATTTATTATCTCTTCATTTCCTATTAAACATATCTGTTCTTTAATTTCTCCTGCTGCTTTTATTGCACCTTTTATAACTGCATCAGGTGCATTGTCTCCACCCATTGCATCTACTAATATTACCATAAATTATATTTCCCCTTATTTCCATATTATAATATAGTTATATTTATTTCTTTCTAATTTTATTATTATTTTATAAAAAATGCAATACGTTTGCCTAAAATATTTTGTTAATAAATTACAAGATAATTAATTTTTATCTACATTTTGAAGTAATATATTTAATTTACGAAGTGACGCGTAGCATGGGAGCGACTTAGAGGATGTTGAGCAAAGCATCGAGATGCTTTGTTCATACATTCCTCTTAGGAGACGACCAACAAGGAACGAGTCAAATTAAATATATTACTTCAAAACGCATTTAAAACTTTCGATGAAATTTTTACAACAAAAAGAAGCTCTTTTAAAAGAGCCCCTTTTTGTTATATTATTCAATTACT
Organism: uncultured Clostridia bacterium; assembly: GCA_947624655.1. Lineage (GTDB taxonomy): Bacteria > Bacillota > Clostridia > TANB77 > CAG-508 > JAAWPK01. The sequence goes on from CANQLH010000015.1 coordinate 46,225, forward strand.
TCTGAAACGATTCCAGAACCTACTGTTCTACCACCTTCACGGATAGCGAATCTTAGTCCTTTTTCAATAGCAATTGGAGTAATTAACTC
>CANQLH010000016.1 GCA_947624655.1 uncultured Clostridia bacterium
ACGTTCCTGAGCTTGTAAAGTTCGAGGGCGCAGATATCACTGATAAGTTCATCCGTTGCTCTAATGCTAACTGGGGTGGAAGTACCAATATCGAGGCTGTCTTCGATATGCTACTTAATACCGCTATCAAGACCAAGTGTTCTGCTGAGGATATGCCTGAGCGTATCTATATCTTTAGTGATATGCAGTTCAATGGTTGTGTGACTTGCGGTAAGTCTACTGCCAGACGTACTTCATGGGGCTATTCTTCTAGCTATAACGCCAACTATCTGAATACCACTGGTGAGATTAATACTCTTATGGAGAGCATCGCTAAGAAGTGGGCCACCTATGGCTATAAGCTCCCTAGCGTTGTGTACTGGAATCTTGACGCTCGTGAGGATACTATTCCTGCGATTGGTCCTGGGTTCTCTTACGTCAGTGGCTTTAGTCCCACTCTCATGCAGACTATTCTGTCCGGTAAGGATGGCGTAGCTCTGATGCTCGACAAGATTGACAGTGAGCGTTACCAGGTTATCCAGTAAATTTAATTGGGAGAGAAATCTCCCGATTTTCTTATAATATAAGGAGTAAGAATTTTTATGAACGAAAATAATCAAAAAGACCTAGTCCTAAGCATCAATGAATATGCTTTTATTCTTGATGAAACAAAAGGTAGAGTGTCTTGCCTTGCGGGCCCCGCTAAGACGAGTCTCTCCAACAGTGACCGTTTGGTCATCTTCAATCCCAAGACCAAGTCTTTTGAGCCATGCAGTTTCTCTGATGCGAAGCAGCTCTATGTAATTGCTCCTGAGAACTGGTATATCGCTCTTAAGAATCCAGCACAGAACAATCAGCATCCTATTCAGGGTGCTCCTAATGATTTGCCCGCCAATATGGAGATTGGCCGCAAGATTAACGTGCGCGGTCCCGCTTCATTTGCGCTTTGGCCTGGCCAGATGGCTCGTGTTATCCAGGGGCACGCCCTCCGCAGTAACCAGTATCTACTCGCTCGTGTATACGATGCCGATAAACTTAATACCAAGGTTGATGACAGCGCTGAGGCATCGGATTCCGCATATGTAAATGGTCAAATCCTTGTCATTAAAGGCACAGAGATTTCCTTCTACATTCCTCCTACTGGTATTGAGGTTATTCCTATTAACAATAATCCTAATAATGGATATGTCCGTGAGGCTGTAACTCTTGAACGTCTTGAGTATTGTATCCTCAAGGACGAAGATGGTAACAAGCGTTATGTTCATGGTCCCAAGGTTGTATTCCCTGAGCCTACTGAGCAGTTTGTTACAAGTCCCAAGGGCGGAGTTATCTTCCGTGCCGTTGAGCTATCGAAGATTTCTGGTATCTATGTAAAAGTCATCGCTGAGTATGATGACACAGTGAATGGTAAGGCCGTTCATCATCCTGTTGGTGAGGAGCTCTTCATCACTGGCGATACTCAGATGATTTATTATCCTCGTCCTGAGCACGCTATCATCACATATGATGGCAAGATGATGCATCACGCTATCGCCATTCCTGAAGGCGAAGGCCGCTACATTATGAATCGTCTGACCGGCGAAATCCGCACGGTTAGGGGTCCGCAGATGTACCTTCCTGACCCTCGTTATGAAGTAGTGGTCAAAAGAAAGCTCAGTACCCGTCAGTGCAAACTCATGTATCCTGGCAATGATGAGGCTCTTGCTTACAACCAGAATCTGAATGAGCGGGCTGTCGAGAAGTCCGTTCAGGCCAAAGACCTCGATGCGTTTGCTTTCTATGCCAGCAATAGTGTCTCTGATACTCTTGCCAATCTGGAAACTAAGGCAAATATTTCTCGTGGTACTAGCTATACTAAGCCTCGTACAATTACTCTCGACTCTAAGTATGAGGGTGTTGTGACAGTTGATGTATGGACTGGCTATGCCGTTAATGTTATCTCTAAGAATGGAAATCGACAGGTTGTATGCGGCCCGCAGACTATTATGCTTGATTATGACCAGAACCTTGAGACTCTTGAGCTTTCCACTGGTAAGCCTAAGACCACGGATAATCTTCTTCCTATTGTTTTCCTTAGATATGAGAATGATAGAATTAGCGATATTATCAACGTTGAGACTTCTGACTTCGTAAAAGCTCAGATTAAGGTATCTTATCTTGTTAATTTCGATGTTGACAAGAAAGATAAGTGGTTCTCCGTTGATAACTATGTAAAGCATCTAACCGATTGGGCACGTTCTGTTATTAAGAAAGAAGTTAAGAAAGTGTCTATCACTGAGCTTTGCGATAACTACCACGATATTGTTGTAAATGCTCTCGGCGATGTCCCTCGCGATGTTGTTGAAGTTGAGACGCTTCCTCCTTACCTTCACAAGTTTGAAGAGAATGGCATGGAAATGACTGATGTTGAGATTCTCTCTCTTACAGTTGAGACTCAGGTTCAGCGTATGCTGGACGAGCATCAAATGAATGTCGTAAGTAAGGCTCTTGAACTTAATGCCGCTCAGCAGTCCGCCGCAGTTAATGCTCAAATTATAGAGCTTAATCGCCAGTCAGTTGAAATTGCCGAAGATTTCTCTCGCTTTAAGGCAGAGCAGTCCGCCGAAACAGAGCGTAAGCAGTTTGAACTTAGTGTCGCTAAGCAAAAGGCAAGAGACGAAGAGGAGAAGCGCAGAACCGAGGCTGAAAAAGACCTTCAGGCTCTTGAAGATGCAATTACCGCTGCTAAACTTGAAAGAGACAAGAAGAGACAAGAGCAGGAGATTGCATACAAGAACGAGATGGATAAGTTGGCTATGGCACGTGAGAATAATACTGCCGCAGCTCTTGCCGCAGTAATGCAGTCCATTGGTCCTGAGCTTGCGGCCGCCATGAACAACGAGAACAACCAGGAAACTGTTGAGGCTATTGCTTCCGCCATTGCTCCTTACGCTGTTGCTAATGGTATGCCAGTCGCGCAGGCAGTAAGTACCATTCTTCGTGGTACAACCTTAGAAACAGTCCTTGACACTTTCAAACAGAGCGAAAAATAAAAGAAGGGGTGCTATAAAGCACCCCTTTACTTTTTTATTTTTATATGCTATAATATATATAGAAAGAAAATGAAAGGAAGTAATAAAGTATGTATAGGTACACAGTTAAAGTTTATGAGGATACCAGTTTAAAAACTTATCATGGCATCACTTATGGATGCTCATACACTGAGGCATTAAAGAATATTCTCGGTCATTTTGGCGAGAATGATATTACTGAGCTAACTCTTCATTTCATTACTGATAATAAGGTTCTCTATTGCTCCGATGAAATCGCAAATCTTATTGCGAAGGAGAATGATGACTAATGAGAATTACTCAGCATAGCAAGCAGAGAATTATCGAACGAGATAATGGAGTATCATGTGTAGCTGATGCAAAGAAAGTTGCTAAATTAGCCTATTCTTCTGGTAAAACAATAGGAGAATATCAGAAATATCCTGATTTCTTCAATTATCTCCAAAAGAAGCGCACTCAAACAAATGAATGTTCCATTCGTATCTACCGAGGTAATATCTACATATGGCGCGGCCGCAATCATACTTTAGTTACGGCGCATCCCATTCCTGATAGATTTCAGAAATATATGGAGGATATTAAACATGACCAAATGTGATTTTTGTCGCTATTCATATCCTAATGATGATAGCAGCGGATTAAAGTGTCGAAATTTGACTTGTATTCTTAGCGAAAAAGAATTAAAAGAGAAGGAGGAAATGGCTTGTCATGCAGAATTTTACAACAATCTCTCAAAATTCCTCGCCGAATCTTTGGCCTCACTACCAAGAGAGCCTAGAGCATTTTGACGAAAAGCATATTGTGGGCCTCTTCCTTCAAGGCTCACAAAACTACGGACTTGCGGTCCCCGGCTCCGATGTGGATACAAAGCTCATTATTACTCCTACTCTGAGGCAAATTGCTTCAGCTTCTAAACCTGTTAGCACAACTCATATCAGAGAGAATGACGAGCATATTGACTTCAAGGATATTAGGCTCTATATAGAGACCTTCCGCAAACAAAACCTTAACTTCCTTGAAATCTTATTTACAGACTACTACATTCTTAATCCTCTCTATCAAGAGCAATGGAATAGATTAGTATCCCATAGAGAAGAGATTGCCCACTTCAATCCTTGGAGAGCCGTTAAGTCTATGCAGGGTATCGCAGAAGAGAAATTCCATGCTCTCCAGCATATGTATCCATCAAGAGCAGCAATCATTGAAAAGTATGGTTATGACCCCAAACAGCTGCATCACCTGCGGCGGGTGGAGAATTATCTCGATAGGTATATCGCAGGAGAGAGCTATGCAGAGTGTCTAAACCCGAAAGAGTTCCGACAAGAACTCATTGACATTAAACTTGGCAAATACTCAGTTGACGAAGCTGTGCGAATTGCTGACCAAAGTATTAGCCATATTCGAGATACAGCTAATAAATTTTATGCTGTAACTCCAAACATAGAGGATCCCGAGGTCAACGAATTGCTTAACGATGTGCAATATAATATGATTAAACTTTCTATTGAAGAGGAGTTGAGAAAATGAATATCTTGATTACTGGCGATACCCACTCTCATGTAGCGGATAGATTATCTAATATAGATACCACTAAATATCCTTCTGAGGATACTGCTGTCATCATATTGGGAGATATGGGGTTAAACTTCTTTCTCAATACCTCTAAGAATGATGATATACAGAAACGCTGGGCGAGTAGCACTGGCTTTACAATTTATGCCGTGCGCGGCAATCACGAAGAGCGGCCTGAGAATCTGGACGACATTGAAAGATGGTATGACCAAGCTATTGAGGGCGAGGTATGGCGGCAGCCGCGATATCCCAACATTCGTTATCTGATGGATGGTGGTATCTATAACTTCAATGGTCATCGTACTCTTGTTATCGGCGGAGCATATTCTGTCGATAAGTACAAGCGCCTCTCTAAATACCACAATGACCAGAGCGAGTGGACGGGTTGGTTCCCTGGTGAACAGCTCACTCAGCAGGAGATGAATAGCATTTTTCAGAAAGTAGAAGGACAAGAGTTTGATTTTGTTCTTACTCATACTTGCCCTATTGCTTGGGAACCTACCGACTTATTTATCGGCGGAATTGACCAATCTACTGTTGATAAAACCATGGAGAACTTTTTAGATACCATTAGACAGAATATTAAATTCAAAATATGGTGTTTTGGGCACTACCATCAAGACAGATTAGAGCGCCCTGGCGTTGAACAATATTATCACGATATTGAAGATATAGAAACCGTATATGATAGATGGAATAATCAATCAGAGCTTCCTTGGTGGCTTATAAAGAGCCCTAATTATTACATGGAGGATGTCAATGACAATTCTTAATGAAACAGTTAGAACTGTGGCATATGTAAGCGCTCCTATCTCAAGGGCTGGTTGGATATTTATTGCAATATTTGCAATTCTCGCTGTTACATTTATAATAGCGGCTAATCGGTATAAGATAGAAGGTCTTTATGTACTTGGCATATTGTGCATAGCAACTGGATTAATTGGAGGTACTACAATAAGCCTTAAACCTGTTGAGCGTAAAGAAATTCAAGTTGTATTTTCAGATATTAATACCTTAAACGATGTATTACAATCATATGAGGTTATAGACGTTGATGGCACAATATTCACAATAACAGAAAAAACGGCGGATACAAATTAAAGTATCCGCCGTTTATCTATTATATTGACTCCCAAGTTAGTTCTTCACCACTACCGCCAATATCTTCATATTCAGTACCATTCCAGCATTTTATTTGGTTATCTACTACATATAAGGTGTTTTCTTGCCCCTCTTGAGGAAGTTCTTCCTTAGTTGTAAAAACAATTCCAACTTGAGGGACAGGGATAGTCAGAGTGTTTCCATCCGCTAAATGAAATTCTAAGTCGCTGCCTTTTGAAGTAACGCTCTAAACACCTGTCGTGACGCTACTTACTAATTTCTTAGCTAGTATGTATGCAACTGTTCCGGTCATGCCTTATCGCCTCCTCAACCTAATTTTTTCCACTCCCTATTAGTATTTAACATATAGACAGAGGAATCTTCTATGACAATACAGATTGAGCCAGGAGCCGCTGTTGTAGGTAGTGTATCCACATCAGCTACGGTATCAGCTACGTACTCAGTTACATAAGCATAGGTCTTATCTTGTTGTTTGGTAATAGAAATCGCCATATAAAATCTCCTCCTTTAATATCTATTCCCTATTGATTATAAAATTCCATTCAAGTCTCTTAATTACATCAGTCCAAGAATATGAGAAACTTTTGATAATATATCTTTTATATGTTATAATATATTTATAAAGATAAGAAAGGAAGTTGTAAAGATGAAAATTCAATCACTCTCCATAGAAGTTCCTAATAAGATTTGCATGAATCATTGCAAGTTTTGTGTTTCTCGTATGCGTAGTGATAAATATGAGGATAAAGTAACAAGTCTCGTATTGCATAATACCGATAGAATGATTGATTTTGACGATTACTTTAATCGTTTGAGCTTTGCCAGAGATAATGGCTGTAATACCGTTATGTTGACTGGCCAGAGCGAGCCTCAGCAGAATTTGTGTTTCCTTCGTTGGTTCGGAACGGTTAATAAACAGTTATCTAAACCTTTTTATTGCATTGAAATGCAAACAACAGGACGGTTACTCACACCTGAAACTCTGCAAATTATGCGTGAAAAAGTGGGTATCACCACTATTTCTTTAAGCATTAGCTCGCTTGATGATAGAGCCAATGCAGAAATTTGCGGCATGGGCGAAGGAATTGTTCATCTTGAGACTTTAATGCACAATATTAAGTCCTTTGATTTTAACCTGCGGCTGTCGCTCAATTTGACGAGCCGTATGGAACAAGATTTTGCGGAGCATGGCGGTATCGCTCAGACAGTCGATTACCTTCACGGTCTTGGAGCTGACCAAATAACTTTTAGAGTTCTTTATATGTCTGATAATGATACTCCGCAGGACCGTTGGATTGAAGAAAATGAAACAAGTGCTGATTTTCAGTATGAGCTTAATAATGAAATTAAAGAGAACGGTAAACCCCTGGGCAGACTGAGCTATGGCGCAATTAAGTATTCCTACCATGGAGTGTGCATTGTCATTGATGATGACTGTATGGCTCAGCATAAGGAAGATGATACCGAGAACTATAAATATCTTATCCTCCGCAAGAATTGCAAACTGTATTCTCACTGGGAAGACCCTGCTAGCTTGATATTCTAAGAAAGGAGAATTATTATGTATCCTTATCTCGGCATTGGAACTATCGTTAAAAATCATGTGGGTGAGGTTGGCCGCATAATCGGCTATGATGACGAGAATAAAATCGTCACCATTCAGTATAGAGACAAGGGAGTAACAAGTGTAAGGCGAGTTTCAGAAATCGCACAAGATATCAAAGCAGTTTCTTATAAGGAGGTTAAATAATGCCAGGATACACGCGCACCCGCAAGCTCAGTATTGATAAAGAGAGTGAAATCAAGTATAGAATTATGGATGTGCTTGATAACTCTGAAGAGGCTCTAACTATTGATGACATCAAAAGACAAGACTTTACATTGGAAGGTTTGTCGTCTCAGAAGATGGCCCGTTTGCTTGGCGGCCTTATTGAAATGGGGCTTGCGCGGAAGTCGAGGTCTAATTCTCTTGGACGCATGGTGTATAAATCCACATCTGTCATGCGTGAGCAGGGATATAACGTGGACGACGACGAAGAGGATGAAGAGGAAGAGTATACAGGAAGCGCACGCCCGCATTATGTATATCGTAATGGCCAGTGGGTAATTGATAAATATATTACTTTAGAGTAAAAGAGAGGATGATAATTAAATGGCTTATTATGGTTTAGTAACTCGAATCGCTAACGTGCATAAGGACCCCAATAGCGACCGTTTGTGGCTGGCTGAGTGCTTTAGCGAGGGTGTAATCGTGGGTCCTGACATTAATGAGGGAGACCTTGTTCTCTATCTGCCGACCGATGGCCAGATTGAGCGTTGGTTCGGAAACGATTTTAAGCTGTTCCGCTATAATGAGGATGGCACTCCTCAGGGCGGATATATTGACAATAATTGCCACGTGCGGGCTATCAAGCTCCGTGGCAACCAGAGTTCTGGAGTTGTGATTGCGTACAGCAAGCTCATAGAGAAGTATGGAGACCTTGGCTGGAGCGATGGGGACAGCGTAACCGAGATTAAGGGTAAGATTTTCTGCTCTAAGTATATCCCTAAGAGCAAGGGAATGCCCGGTAACCCGACCGGCCGCAAGACTTCTTACAAGGGCCGCAAGGCTGAGGGAATTACCTATCCTGAGTTCGCTATGCACTCTGATACCCTTCAGCTCAAGTACAATCTTGATGCTTTCAAGGTTGGAGACATGATTAACATGACCCTCAAGATGCACGGTACTTCTCAGCGGTCTATGCGTACTTATGCGGTCATGCCTAATGGCTTCTTCCGTCGGCTCTTCCGCATGAAACCTAAGACCAAGGAGGCATATGTGCTTGGAACTCGTCGGTGCGTTGTGACCGAGAACTCTCAGGGTTATTACGGAAATGATGCTTTCCGTATGCCGCATCACGAGCGTTTGAAGGAGTGCTTGGAGCCTGGTATGGAGGTTTTCTACGAGGTTGTAGGATACTATGGACCTAATGAGATTGACACTATCATGCCTTCTGGTGATAACTCTAAGATTAACGATAAGAACTTTGTTAAGGAGTTCGGTAAGCGTACTGTCTTCTCTTATGGTTGCAATCCTGGTGAGTCTCAGATGTATATTTACCGTATCACCGCAAACAATGGTGAGTACGAGTACAATCCTGACGAGATTACTAAGTGGTGTGCAGAGCATGGCTTCAACCGCGTTCCTGTTGTTGAGGACTTTGTCTTCACTACCACTGAGGATATGCTTGACCGTATCAATAAGTATTTTGAGGATTTGCGCGACCCAGTTGGCAAAACCCATGTAAAGGAGGGTGTCGTGCTTCGTATCGTCAACCGTCGTACTTTTACGGCGTATAAGAGCAAGACCTATGAGTTCCAAGTTCTAGAAGGTCTAATCAAGGATAGCGAGACTGCTCCTGACATGGAGGAGGCTCAGGAGGTTTAACAATGAGGCAATGGGAAACCATTGCCTTTTCTTTAATTTTATGGTATAATATATTTAAGAAAATAAGAAAAGGATTGATTGCCATGACAATAAATCATAGATTCCTTGTTGTTGTTGATATGCAACACGACTTCATTGATGGAGTGCTTGAAACACCAGAAGCTAAAGCGATTGTTCCTAAAATTCGGACGCTTATTGATGGCTTAGATAAGGAAAAAGACTATGCTATTTTTACTTACGATACTCATTCTAAAAATTATCTAAAAACCGCAGAAGGTAAGCATTTACCTATTCCTCATTGTCTTGTTGGAACAGATGGATGGAAAAATGTATTTCCAGAGGCTGAAAGTGTTAGAACAACCAATGATTCCAGCTTGAATCATATACTAATTGACCGCAAAAACTCTTTTGGTTCTCCTGAACTCTATAATATTATTTTTAAACGCATGATGAACATACAGATGGAAGAGTGGAAGCATCATGATTCTGATGTTAAACATGAGTTTCAAATTGAGCTATGTGGAGTTTGTACCGACATTTGTGTAATTACAAATGCTCTTGTACTAAAAACAATGTCTCCCGAAACTCCTATCTACATTCATCCCAATGCTTGCGCAGGTGTAACTCCTGAGCTCCATGAAGCCGCTCTTAAAGTGATGAAAAGTTGTCAGATTGATTTTTTGGAGGATGAATAAATGATACAAGTAGTTTATTATGACGAAGGATTCGGTTCTCCCTTTAAACCAATTACAGTAAATATTGGAAGTTTCCCCGATGGCACTCAACATATTACTGTTGATAGGATTGCAACAGAATATAAGCGCAACGAAGGGCGGAAAATAGCAATAGTATGGCAGTATGAGAATGATAGTGAGCTTTTCACTGTTATTAGTCTGCGGCAGGCCCTCTCTGGAGCGCTTTCACTCTTTCTTCCATATATCCCAAATGCGAGAATGGACAGAGCAGAAAATATGGATGATGTGTTTACATTGAAGTCTTTTTGCTCTATAATAAATAGTTTAAATTTTGAGAAAGTATATGTGTTAGATGCACATAGTAATGTATCTCTTGCACTTTTAGATAGAGTTGTGCATCTATGGCCAGGAACCTTTATTAGTCGCGCTAGAAAGATTATAGGAAACAAAGATATTCTTTTCTTCTATCCTGATGCTGGTGCGATGAAGCGCTATACGGAATCAATTCGTATGCCATATGCTTATGCAAATAAAATAAGAGATTGGTCAAGCGGGAAGATTAAAAGCCTTGAGATTGTCAATAAAGACATGGTTAAGGGACAAGATATCTTGGTTATTGACGATATTTGCTCTCGTGGTGGCACGTTCTTATATGCGGCAAAGGAGTTGAAAGCTCTTGAAGCCAATGACCTTTATCTTTATATCTCTCATGCAGAAAATACAATGTTTGATGGAGAGATGTATAATGGTCAATGGTATAAGAAAATCTTTACAACAGATTCTATTTGTAGACCCGCTGGTGCTGATATTTATAATTCCGTTGTCCAATTTCCTTGGACCGATGCGTTTAATGGAGGAACAGATTGATGATACCACTTCTTCTTATAGATTTCTATAAGGCAACCCATCATGAGCAGTATCCCAAGGGATTAACCAAGATGGTTTCTTACTACACTCCGCGTATGAGTCGTTTAAAGGATGTCGATAAAGTTACTCTCTTTGGGCTTCAAGGGTTCATTAAGGAGTACCTTTGTGATATGTTTAATACACATTTTTTCTGCCGAGGAAAAAGATATGTGGTGGATGAATATAACCGAGTTCTGACATACACGCTCGGTCCTGGTACTTATGATTCTCAGAAAATTGAGGACTTGTGGAACCTCGGTTATCTGCCTCTTGAAATTTGCGCGGTCCCCGAGGGCACTCGCACCGCAATAGGAGTTCCGCAGATTGAGATAAGCAATACCCATCCTAACTTCGTATGGCTTGTCAATACGATTGAAACTATGCTTTCTGCAACTATGTGGCATACACAGGTGTCTGCGGAAGTCGGGTATAGGTATCGTCAAATCGTGCAGGAATACCACGATTTAACTTGCGATGACGAGATTCCTGTCAGTTCTCTGCTCGGCGATTTCTCTATGAGAGGTCAGCAGTCTGTCGAATCTGCCACAAAGAGTTCCGCGGCATGGCTGCTTAGCTTCCGCAATACAGCAACAGTTCCCGCCATTCCTTGGCTCGAAAAGAATTACAACTGTAATTGCACTAAAGATATTGTAGGATTGGGCGCTATCTCTACTGAGCACTCTGTTATGTGTTCTAACTACGCCATTGATGGCAACGAGATAGCTGGCGTCCGCAGGCTCCTGACAGAGATTTATCCCAATAATAACTTCTCTATGGTTTCTGATAGCTATGACTATTGGAACCTTGTAACCAAGATTATTCCTCAGCTACATGATGACATTCTTGAACACAATGGTTGCCTTTCGATTCGTGGAGATAGCGGAGACCCGGTAGAAATTATTGCTGGTCTTCCTTATTATGATATGGATGACAACGCCGTTTCTTGTATTACTCCTGTTAAGCACGAATGGAGTATGGAAGATTGGGTATATGAGCAGGCCCATGATTGCGATATCCAGGAAGATTCCACTTGGATTATTAAGTGGAGAGGACATTTCTATCGTGTTCATATCAAACCCGAATGGGCAAATGAGCGCGGCGGTTATACTGATAATAAGTATTATTTCCTTGAAGATTATTCTATTACAATCGAAGAGGACATTCTTCCTACCGCCGAGGAAATGGGTACTGTCTGGGCTCTTTGGCAGGAGTTTGGCGGCACAATCAATAGCAAAGGATACAAGGTGCTTAATCCTCACGTAAAAGCTATTTACGGGGATAGTATTACCCCGCAGCGTTGTGAGAAGATTTATAGGCGTCTCATGGACAAGGGGTTTGCAATTAATAATGTGACTCTTGGCGTTGGTAGCTTCTCGTTCATGTGTCTTGAGACTTATGACGAAGATGGCGATGTTCATTATAGTCCTTATACAAGAGATACCTTTGGTATCGCAGTTAAAGCCACATATGCCGAAGACGCCGATGGGAATCCTATTATGATTTATAAGCAGCCAAAAGCTCTTTCTTGGAAGAAGTCTCAGAAAGGATGCTGCATAGTCGCAGAAGATGGACAATCTTATACCGATGAACACACATGGGAAGAAGTTCAGAATAATAACTTGCTCCAGACAGTATTTAAAGATGGAGTGATGGTAAAAGAAACAACCCTTAGTGAAGTCAGAAAGAGAATGTATGGAGGTAATTGGTAATGGTTGAACAAATTTGTGGAGAAATCCGTGAATACTTTGTTAAACAGGGAAAAGGAACAAGAGCAGTCATTGGCATTTCTGGTGGTAAGGATAGCTCCGTTGCGGCCGCCCTGGTATGTCGCGCTTTAGGGCCAGAACGAGTGATTGCTGTAAAGATGCCTTACGGTGTCCAGCATGACATTGCTTTCTCTAATGCTATCATCGAAACGCTTGGTATTCCTGAAGCCAATGTGTTTGAGGTAAATATCGAACCCATCTGCGATGCAATTTATAAAGCTATTCCTCCTGCCTTCGCCGATGATAAGGTCGTTACTTCTAACCTTCCCGCCCGGGTCCGCATGACCATTCTTTATGCTTTTGCTAATGCAAAGCACGGTCGAGTGATTAATACGAGTAATAGGAGTGAAGCCTATGTTGGATACACCACCAAATGGGGCGATAACGTGGGCGATTATGCCGTATTGCAGGACTTAACTGCTACTGAAGTAAAAGTTGTAGGACGAGCTTTAGGACTCGATGAAAAGTTTATCGAAAAGCCGCCCGAGGATGGCCTTTCTGGCCTAACTGATGAAGCCAATATGGGCTTCACATATGAATCTATTGATAAAGTAATTACTGCTAGCCCAAAAAGTAAATCTCATAACGCTGTACCTTTTGACGAATTTGAGCCTATCGAGCTGAGACACATTCAGAGCGAGCATAAGCGTTGCGTCAATCTCCCAGGTCCAGACATTAAGGTGTACTGGTTTTAATTATGTCGATTTATGCAATGAGTGACCTTCATGGCTGTCTGCTGTTTTATCAAAAGATGAAAGAGCAGCTCCAGCCAGAAGATAAGGTTATTTGTTTGGGTGACTGCGGCGACCGGGGCCCGCAAGGTTGGGAGACCATTAAAGCGGTCCTCGAAGACCCGCAGTTTACATACCTTCGTGGTAATCACGAAGATATGCTAATTGGTGCTATGCAAGAGTATTTAGGAGAAGATAGGCATACTGCTCATTCTTATTCTAAGGTAGGAGCTACCGCACTTTTAGTTTATAATGGAGGAATACAAACTCTTAATGGCTGGAAGGACGAAGGTGCTGACTCCAAATGGCTGAATAAGCTATTGGCTTTACCATTTCGATATACTTATGATAATAAAGATGGTAAGCATATAATTTTATCTCATGCGGGTCCAACCAGTATATTGTACTCAGAACAAGAAGACCTGTTTACTCGTGACGCTATATGTTGGGATAGAGATAGCATTAATTTAGAGTGGCCCGACGAGGATGAATTTAAAGATACTTATATGGTTCATGGACATACTCCATGTTGGTATCTATCAAAAAGTTGGAAACCAGAGGATGGCCCAATTTATTACCAAGATGGTCATAAAATAGATATTGATTGTGGAACAGTCCAAACTCATGCGGCTTATCTCTTTGACCTAGATAATTTTGATGGAGGTTTTCTCTTTACAGCATGATACCTATAATTATATTCGCCATATGCCAGGCGATAGCATATATCTATTCCTATCCAGGAGATTTACACCTGACTATCAAGGCGGAATTATCTAATATATTTAAGTCTTTTTGAATTTTCTATAAATTTATTATATAATATTTATAGAAAGTGAGGGAAAGAAAATGACAAAGAAAGTTATTCTCATGTGCGGCATCGCAGGGTGCGGTAAGTCGACCTATGTTAGTCAAAAGGTCAAGGAGTTGGAGGCAGATGGTTTCACTGTTGCTTCTATCTCACGTGACTATCATCGCAAGCAACTCGTTGGCGACACTAATGACCCCAATGTTTACTTCTCTTGTGAGAAGCAGGTCTTTCAGAATTTTATCAACGATATTAACGAGTGTCTGGCGACCGGCATAGATTATATCTTTGTCGATGCAACTCATATCAATGCCGCATCAAGAGCCAAAATCTTGCGGCAATTGCGGCCGGACCCCTCTACGGCGCTTGATATCATGGTGATTGATACTCCAGTGTGGGTCTGCAAGGGTCGCAATAGAAAGCGCACTGGATTTGCCAGAGTCCCTGATAGTGCGATTGACAATATGTATCGGAATTTTCAGATGCCTAGCTTTGAAGAGTTTGAGCATAATAACTATGGCTTTGGTGGAGGCATTAAGATTACAATAAGGAGTGGTGGTCTGTAATTAACTACTCCAAAAGGAGATGATGTAATGAATAGAATCTGGGTAAGCTCAGATTTTCATTAGGCATTTTAATCACGATAGAGAGTTCATTTGGAAGGCTCGTGGCTTTGAGTCAGTACAGGCCATGAATGAAGCTATCATCGAGAATGTAAATAGACTGGTTAAGCCAGAAGATGACCTTTACATTCTCGGTGATGTCTGTTTGGGCGAGCTGGAGCCTGGTAGAGAGTGTGTATCTCGTTTGAATGGACATTTGCACATTGTCTATGGGAACCATGACACGAACCGCCGCAAGCTCATGTATAATGAACTACCCAATGTAGTAGAGTGTGCTCCTGTTATCCTTTTGGATTATGGCAAGTATCATTTCTATATGAGTCATTATCCTACGCTGACAGGGAATCTTGAGAAGGAAAGTCTCCATCAGACTCCACTCAACCTCTATGGACATACGCATCAAACTACGAATTTTTATGAGGACCGTCCTTATATGTACCATGTAGGTGTTGATTCTCATAACTGTGAGCCTATTGTTCTTGGGCAAGTGCTCCAAGAAATGCAAGATAAAGTAAAGGAGTGTTTATCATTCCTTTAATATATAAATTTAATAAGGAGAAATAGCATGGAAATTCTTATAAGTATGTTACCCTTCGTCCCCATTGTCGTGGTGGTAGTTGCTCTAATTATCCTGATTGCATCAGGATATGTAAAGGCCCCGCCTGACCAAGCATACATCATTTCCGGCTGGCACAAGAAGCCTCGTATCCTTGTAGGTAAAGCTGGTGTCAAGATTCCTTTCTTGGAACGTCTTGATAAGCTATCTCTTGGTGCCATTCAGATTGATGTAAAGACGCGTACCGCGGTTCCTACTGCGGAGTATATCAATGTTAAAGTTGATTCTACTGTGTCCGTTAAGGTCAGCCAAGACCCAGAGGGTATTGTATTAGCGTCTCAAAACTTCTTAAACATCCCTCGTGACCAAATTGCCGCTAAGATTAATGACCTTCTTGAAGGTAACATCCGTGAGATTGTTGGCCAAATGAGACTAACCGAAATGGTTGGCGACCGTAAAGCATTCTCTGAAAAGGTTCAAGAAAATGCAGTACCCGATTTGAAGCGTTATGGCCTTGAACTCATTACCTTCAATGTTCAGAATTTCTCTGATGACAATGGCGTTATCACCAACCTCGGTATTGATAACGTTGAGCAAATTCGTAAGGGCGCAGCCATCGCTAAGTCTAATGCCCAGCGTGAGATTGCAGTCGCAGAAGCAGCTAATGATAAAGCAGCTAACGATGCTCGCGTACAGGCAGAAGAAGAGATTGCTAAGCGCAACAACGACCTCGCCATCCGCAAGGCTGCTTTAAAGCAGGAAGCTGATACCAAGCAAGCTCAGGCTAATGCCGCTATGGCGATTGAGGCTGAGAACCAGCGCAAGTTGCGTGACGTAGCCGCGGCCGATGCTGATATTGCTCGTCAGGAGAAGGAGATTGAACTCAAGGAGAGAGAAGTCTCTGTTAAGGAGCGTTCTCTTGAGGCTGAGGTTAAAAAGACCGCTGAGGCTAAGAAGTATGCCGTTCAGCAGCAAGCTGATGCAGAACTTTATGCCACTCAGAAGGCTTCTGAAGCCGAGCTGTTCGAGCGCCAGAGAAAGGCCGACGCTGAACTCTTTGAGCGCCAGAAGAACGGTGAAGCCGCCCAGTACGAGGCAGAGCGTAGAGCTGAAGCCGAGAAAGCTACTGCTGAGGCCGTCCGTGTAAAGGGCGAGGCTGAAGCGGCTGCTATTCGCGCCCGTGGTACCGCTGAGGCCGACGCTATCGCCGCCAAAGCGGCTGCTGAGGCCGAAGGTCTTATGAAGAAGGCCGAGGCTATGAAGCAGTATGGTGAAGCCGCTCAGATGGACATGAAGTTACAGGCCATCAAGATTTACTTTGAGCAGTTGCCCGCAATCGCTGAAGCCGCTGGCAAAGCGTACACCAACGTTGACAAGATTGTCATGTTTGGTGGAGAGAGTAGTAAACTCACCGAGGATGTTGTCAAAAACATCACTCAGCTTTCCGAGGGACTCAGTAACTCCCTTGGTGTTGACCTGAAGGATATTCTCAATTCCTTCATCGGTACAAAGATAGCTTTACCTGATAACCAGAAAGAGTAAAGGAGAATATAAATGATTATTTGGCTGATTGTCCTCGCAATTATTGGGATTATTTCCTTTATTGTTTTGCACGTAATGGCAAAACGTAAAGTAACGGCTGAAAATGCTCGTTATTTAGACAAAAATGTAGGTAGCTTTCAGTTTCCTATATGTAGATTGCTACGTTGGCTAATTCCTGGACTTATCGCCTGTATCATGGTTTTATCATTACTAATTGGTGGTATCCATATTCTGGATACCACCGAGCGCGGCGTAGTTAAAACCTTTGGACGTATTTCTGATACAGTTCTTGAAGGCGGCTTACGCCTTGTCAATCCTATTTCAGATACCGTCACAATTTATGATATGACGGCTAAAACCCATGAACTTGTCTTTGAATCATATACAGGTGATGCACAGGCTATTACAGTAACTGCGGATATCGAATATCGACTCGACCCAGGCCGTATCCTTGAGGTTGCTAAAACATATGGCTCAGTTGATGTTCTTGATTCTCAATTTATGAAGGTATGTGAAGAGAGCATTAAATCTGTAATTTCTACATATAGTGCAATGCCGCTTCTTGAGGACCGAGCTAACATCTCACCAAAAGCACAAACAGCGAGTGCATCTCTTGAGGACGTATATCCTGTTATTATTAACAAAGTTGTAATCCGTGATATTGTCTTCTCTGATGCTTTTGAGGCTTCAGTTGAAGCTAAAATGACTGCGGAGCAGGATGCCTTGCGAGCAGAAGAGGAAGCTCGTAAAGCGATTATTGAAGCCGAGCGTGACCGCGATGTAGCAAAAGTACAGGCCGAAGAGGCCAAGACTAAAGCTCAAGGCGAAGCAGATGCTAAAGTTATCGCCGCACAAGGTGAGGCTGACGCTCTTGAAATGACACGAGAAGCTCTGGAGAAAATGCCTGACACATGGATTATGCAGCTCTTTATCGAGCGTTGGGATGGCAAATTGCCAACTTATATGCTTGGTGAAGATACTGGAGTAATGATTTCTCCAGGCGCCGTACAGTAAAATATTTATTTCGCCCCTAGCTCTTTGAGCTAGGGGTTTTCTTTTTTTCGCTAGCCTCGATGCGCTTCGTTCTTCCGACCGCTCGCCCTATACAAAATTTTTAAGGTAAATAGTTAAAATTGGATTTTTCTCTAAAATTATTGTATAATATCGGTAGATTTAAAAAACAATAAGGAGTTTAATACTATGATAAAGACCATTTATGAACTTGACCCAATATCTTATAATGTAGATGAAGAAACTGGGGAATGTTCTGTAATTCTCAAATATCAAAACAAAGAATATACTGGTATTGCTCATGCGCGGCCAGAAGATATGATATTATTTTCCGAAAAGGTAGGGCTCAATATCGCGCTAAGAAGAGCGAGAATTGCTATCTTCAAAGATAAATATTTAGAAGCACAGCAAATAGCTACCATCAAGAATCAAATGTATCAAGAGACAATAGACTTTGGGCATAGAGACACCGCGGAAGTGGACCCTACTGGCGCGTTCTTATCTAAAGTGGTAAATGCGCAAAAACGCGCTTTGGCGCTAAAACAAGCTCTGATTATTGAGCGCGAATCTCTAAATACCTATTTGCAAGGATTAAGACAAGTATTTACGACCATTAAAGCTAAACGTGCGCAGGAGGACAAAAAAGAATAAATTACCATCCCCTAAAATTATAAATAAATGAGGAAGGTGATTATATTGTCTGATTTTACCAAAGGATTTATTTGTGCGACGGTTGGCATAACTATTGCCGCTTCTGTAAGTGATATAATTTCTACTGCAACCGAACTACTTAAAGCCTTTTTGGGTAGTAAGATAGTGAAATATAATCAAGATATAGATAGCGCTATATCGCCACCGCCGCAAGAAACTCGTGCTATCGGTTTCAATACTACATTTGAACAAGAAGAGGATGAAGAATATGCTGATGACTAATCCAGATGTTAGATTTTATGATACTTGCTCTCTATTGATTGGCGGAGAGTCAATTTTTACAAAGGGAGAGCAATTCTTAATTTCTTCTATCACTTTACAAGAATTAGAGAGAATTAAAACGTCGTCTAATAAGGATAGCGAAACTAAATTCTCTGCTCGCCTCATACTTCATTTGTTGGAATATTATAAAGATATGTATAAAGTTGTTATACATAGAAATGATAACACTAATGCTATTGATATAGTTCCTTATACGGATGATTTACGTATCTTAAATGATGCTATATTATGCAATAATGGGACATATTATAATGGTATGTATACTGATCGAATCGTCTTCGTTACGAATGATTTAGCTCTTACTAATATTGCCAATCTCTATTTCGGAGATGGTATGATAGAAAAAATTGATGAAGATGAAGTCGATGATTATACTGGGTTTAAAATAATTGAAGCAAGTGATAAAGAACTTGCCGATTTCTATAGTGATACCACAGTTGATTGGTTTGAATTAATGATTGGCGAATATCTAATTCTTAAAGATAAGGAAGGTAAGGTCGTCGATGTTAGATGCTGGACAGGTAGCGACCATAGATATATCACTGTCAAGCCCTTCGATTCTACGTGGTTTGGGAAAATAACTCCTTTCCATGATGATATTTACCAAAAACTATTGTTCGATAGTTTAATTAATAATAAAATTACTATGGTTAAAGGCCCTGCGGGCTCCGGTAAGACGCAAATTAGTTTAACCTTTTTGATGCATCAACTTGAGAAGGGGCGTATTGATAAGATAATTATTTTCTGCAACACAGTGGCAACCGCAAACTCTGCAAAGTTAGGTTTTTATCCAGGAACAAAAGATGAAAAGCTGTTAGACTCATAGATTGGAAACTTGTTAGTAAGTAAATTCGGAAGTAAAGACTATGTAGACCGCATGATAAACGAAGGTAAACTTTTACTTCTACCCATGTCTGATATTCGTGGATATGATACAACTGGTATGAAAGCAGGAGTTTATATCTCTGAGGCTCAAAATCTCGACCGCACTTTAATTAAACTCGCTTTGCAACGTATTGGTGAAGATAGTATCTGTATTATAGATGGAGATTCAAAGACACAAGTAGACGATATTCACTTCTC
Organism: uncultured Clostridia bacterium; assembly: GCA_947624655.1. Taxonomy (GTDB): domain Bacteria; phylum Bacillota; class Clostridia; order TANB77; family CAG-508; genus JAAWPK01. Next base: position 19,862 of record CANQLH010000016.1, read on the forward strand.
AGGTAATAGTAATGGTATGAGACGAGTATCTAAGGTATATCGTGGGCATGATATTTATGGAGAAGTCGAATTAAAGACTATATATCGTTCTAAAATAGCTGAAATAGCAGAAGAAATATAACGAGAGTAGCTTCTACTCTCGTTTTTCTATACCAAAAGGAGGGACATAGAATGACCAATGAAGAATTTATATGGAGATTTCTTGCGGATGCAGGGTATAATAACTTCGGTATTGCTGGAGTTATGGGCAATCTTTATGCTGAGAGTTGTCTAAATCCGCAAAATCTTCAAAATTCCACAGAAAAGCGTCTCGGCATGAATGATGCCCAATATACTGCTGCTGTTGATAGTGGTACATATACTAACTTCGTACATGATAGTGGCGGTTACGGCTTGGCTCAATGGACTTATTGGAGTCGGAAAGAGGGTTTACTTAATTACGCTAAATCAAAAGGTAAATCTATCGGTGATTTACAAATGTAGCTTGAATACTTCGTCAATGAGCTTGCTCGATATAAAGGTTCTAATGAGAATGTTAAAAATGCGAAATCTATTCAGCAGGCATCTGACTTTATTGTATTAAATTATGAACGTCCAGCGAGTGTAGGAGCATCCGCATCTGCGGAAACACGTGCTAATACTCTAAATAAACGAGCCGGTTATGGACAGCAGTACTATAATAAATATGCTACTACTGTAGTTGCTCCATCATCTACACCCGCTCCAACGGTTGTTACCACAAAAAATCCTATTGATAGAGTAATTGCAATAGCCAAAGCAGAAGAAGGATATTTAGAGAAGAAAACAAATTCTCAATTAGACGATAAAACTGCCAATGCTGGTTCTAATAACTGGACAAAATATGCTCGTGACCTTGATGCACTTGGTAATTTTTATAATGGTAAAAAGAATGGATACGCTTGGTGTGATGTTTTCGTAGACTGGTGCTTTGTATAGGCATTTGGTCCAGATAAGGCACGTGAATTACTCTGCCAACCGATCGGGTCAGCCGGCGCAGGATGTACTTACTCTGCACGTTACTATAAAGCAAAAGGTCAGTTGTATAAGACTCCGCAACCTGGTGACCAAATTTTCTTTGGAGATTCAAGCGGCAACTGCTCTCATACGGGTTTAGTAGTCGCGGTTGATAGCTCTAAGGTCTACACTGTTGAAGGAAACACATCGAGCGCCGCAGGCGTAGTAGCTAATGGTGGCTGCGTAAGAGCTAAAAGTTATGCTCTTAACTATAAAAATATATATGGCTATGGCCGTCCTAACTGGACGCTAGCACCACAAATAGAGGAGGAAGATGATGATATGATTACTCAAGAACAATTCAATCAGATGATGGATAACTATCTAAAGGAACTCTCTAAACAACAAGCATATGCCTGGGAGCTTCCAGGATTAAACTGGGCTCAGACCAATGGTATCATGGTTGGTGACGACACTGGCAATTTGATGCCTCATAAATTCTTAACCCGTGGAGAAGCAGCGGCTGTCGTAATGAGACTGGCTGAAAAGTTAAATAAGTAATGTATAAAAGCTATATAAAGAAGAAAAGAGAGTTCTCTAAAATATTGTTAATTCAAGAATCAATTCTTATATGGATTACTACTCTTGCTTTATTAGGTTTGGCTTTCGTATGTATTATAAATGGCTATCTTGGTTCATTACCATGGTTAGCTGGCATGATAGGATTCCCTTGGAGTGCGTACGGAATTAGTTAGGCGTTTTACTATAACAAGAGTAAAGCGGAGAACATATAGGGTGGTATTGTATATCAACAATACTAGAATACAACTGGGACAGTAGATGAATAGTATCATCTATAATACTAAGGGCTTAATAGTTTTCTATTAAGCCCTTTCTTCTTTTCTGTAGCTTGATTTTTTTGAAAAAATATGGTATTATATATTTGTAAATAAAATAAAGGAGTTTAAATAAATGCACTGTCCTTTTAAGAATAAAATGAAGAAAGTTAATGAGATTTACGGAGAGGATAAGGATCTCTCCGACGGATGGTCCTGCCTGGGAGAAGAGTGTCCGACAGAAGTATGGAACCAATGTCAAGGTTATGATTCACAATTTAATAAGTTTTGTGCAAATCAAATTAATCTACATGGAGACACGTTTTGTATGATTACAGAAGAGACTTGTCATATCAATAAAGAAATAGCTCAATCGCAATGCCCACACTACGAAGAGGGGTCGGTCTTAGAATGATTACTATATATACAGATGGCAGTACCTGTAAAAATGGAAGAAAAGACGCCTCTGGAGGTTTTGGTGTAGTAGTTCTTGAATCCTGGGATGGAGTGGAAGAAACAGCTACAGTAATTGACGCCAAACAGGAGCATACGGAGGGTACAACCAACAATAGAGAAGAGATGAAAGCGGTTATATGGGCGCTTGAACACTATGGAGATAAAGCTCACCGTGGCAATGGTTTTCTTATTCCTGTTGTTTATTGCGACTCAATGTATTGCGTTAATAGCTTTACAAACTGGATAAAAGGCTGGAAGGCTAATGGCTGGGTCAGAGCTGGCGGAAAGAAATTAGAAAATTTAGATTTGATACAACGATATGATGAGCTCTTAGAGCAAGGTCACCTTATTGATTTGCGTTGGGTGGCTGGACATAGAGGGAATGAATGGAATGAGTTGGCAGACGCATTAGCAACTGGTAAGATAACAGTTGATTCCGTTCTAAATAAATGTCCTGGACAAGAAAGAGCGAATGAACTATTATAGGAGTTGGATTAATGAATACACAAGATAAGAATTTATATACCGAAGATAGTATCGAGTCATTAAGCCCATTAGAATTTACTCGTCTGCGGCCGGGGGTATATTGTGGCGATACATCTCACTCTACGCAGCTTCTTATCGAGATTGTTTCTAATGCAGTAGATGAAGCAAGACTCGGCCATGGTAACTTAATTGAAGTTTCAGTTAAAGAAGATGGCGCCATTAGAGTGAGAGACTATGGACAAGGCTTCCTCGTTAATTCCATGCGTGAAGATGGTAAAACTGTACTTGAAGCCGCTTTTAGTGTTCTAAATACCAGTGGTAAATATCGTGAAGATGGTACTTATGAAGGCACTTCTTTGGGTAGTTTTGGAATTGGCTCTAAAATTACTACTTATCTCTCTCATTGGCTTGATGTTATTACTATACGTGACGGTATGATGGAACAAGTATCCTTCAAAGAGGGCGTTTTTGATAAAAGATATGTGGGGAAAAATGATAAACCATCTGGTACGATTGTAGAGTGGCTGCCAAGTGAAGAATTTTTTACAGACATTCATGTTGATTTAACCGCTATCCGCAAGTTATTTAAAGTAATTGCTTGCTTATGTCCTGGCCTCAAGATTTGTCTGGAAACAGAAGGTAATAGTGAAACTTTTTATTCTGAGCATGGTTTAAATGACCTAGTTGATGAAGCCGTTAAGGACAAAGAAATCTTAAAAAACCGTCTGATGACTAATTTTTCCGAAGGCAAAAATAAGTTGGATTTAGTTCTAACTTATACAACAGATTATAGTACGGTCATTGTTCCGTATGTTAATACTGGCTTGACGCAGACAGGTCCGCATATTACACAAATTAAGACCATTATAACAAGAGAAATGAATAAATTCTTCCGCGATAAAGGGTGGCTAAAAGAAAAGGATGAAAATCTTTCAGGAGATGACTGCCAGGAAGGAATGTATCTTGTTTTTAATATAACCGCTCCTAACGTCGCATATGATGCACAGGTAAAAACTCGTGTCACAAAAATCGACATGACTCCATTCACCAAAGCAATAGCAGAAGAATTGCAATACTGGATGGCAGCCAATGAGAAAGAAGTTAAAGGGATTGCGGACAAGGCGCTTAACGCGCGCAAAGCTAGAGAAGCCGCCCGGAAGGCTAGGGACGCCGCAAGAGGACTAAAAGACAAGAAAGAAACTGGTCTTAAAGCCAAGATGAAACTTAGTGATAAGTTTATAGACTGCACAAGTAAAAATCCTAAAGACCGTACTCTTTTGCTTGTAGAAGGTTTGTCTGCTGGCGCTTCAGCGGTAGAAGCTCGCAATCCTAAAAAAGATTGTATTTATATGTTAAGAGGTAAGATAATTAGCCCTCTGAAAACTGCGGTAGAAAAAATTCTTGCAAACCAAGAAATGAGTGATATTATTAAGGTAATTGGCGCAGGATTTAGAGATAACTTTGATATGTCTAAAATGAACTTTGATAAGATTGTCATAACAACCGATGCAGACTCTGACGGTTATGATATTGAGCTACTACTTATCACGTTTTTCTACACATATATGCGTCCTCTTGTTGAGGCAGGTAAATTATATAGAGCAGTAACGCCCCTATATATAGTACGCCATAAAGACAAGGAATATTATTGCTATACAGATAATGAATTAGAGGAATGGAAAAAGACTCATACTGGAAATTACGACATTTTACGCGCTAAGGGTCTTGGTGAATTGAATCCAGAAGATTTGCAGAAAGTTTGCTTTATGAATGAACATTATAAGCGTATTACAATTACAGATGCAGAAAAAACTACTCAACTTCTTGAAACATTAATGGGAAGTTCAGTAGAACTTCGTAAGCAGTATATTTATGATAATGCAAAAGAGCTTGGATTCAACTTTGATTAAGATGGAGGAAAATTGAATGTCTGAACAAAACTTAATAACTGATGTAGACATTCTTGATGAAGCAAAAGAATGTTTTTTAGTATATAGTGAAGAAGTTCTTACTGACAGAGCTATTCCTGCCGCAGAAGATGGGCTTCTAAGCGCTCAACGAAAGATTCTTTGGACTATGGAAGATTATCTCAAGATGGATAGCAAAAGTAAGACAAAAAAATGCAATGCTATAGTTGGTTCTACTCTTGCAACTTCTTATTTCCATGGTGACGCCGCTTGCTATGGTGTTCTTCGTAAGATGGCTCAAGAATTTTTAATGCGGTATCCTCTTGTTATCGGTCAAGGCCAGTTAGGCACTCAAGAAAATAATGATATGTTTTCTTCTTCTCGATATACTGAGGCTAAACCGTCCATATATACTGACCTTATGATGTTAGACTATAAGAAAAGTGTAGTACCAACAAAAGAAACATATAATGGTGAGTATATGGAACCAGTTGTACTTCCATCTCTATTCCCCAATGCTCTATGTAATGGACGGCAAGCAATCGGGATAAGTATGAGCCATAATTCTGCCCCACACAATCTAACAGAGATTTGTAATGCGCTTATAGCTACGATTGATAAAGGTGAACCATTAACAATAGATGAATTACTTACTTACGTACCTGGCCCCGATTTTCCACTCGGTGGAACAGTATTAAACAGCAAAGATGTGCGTGCCGCCTTTGCGAACGGAAAATCTAGCGTCTCGCTTAAAATCCAAGGTGATTATGAAATTGATGGTCAAAAAATCATCTTTACCTCTATACCTTATAGAACATATAGAAATAAAATAAAAGAGCAAATAGAAAAGAATGTAGAGGTTTTAGGGGAAGTAATTAGTGATTTTGATGATGAATCCAATGTCGGCAAAAACAGACTTGTATTTCACGTTAAGCCTGGAGTGTCTATTTCTACCGCTCTGAATAAACTTTTCACATTAACTGATTTACAAACCACTTTATCTTATAATATGAATTATATAGTCAATGGTACACCAGTTATGTGTTCTATGACAGATTTAATTCAAGCCTATTTGAATCATCAAGAAGATGTAACTATAAAGGCTTTTACTTATGATATGGAAAAAGCTAAAGCTAGAGTTCATATTCTTAAAGGCTTAATTGCCGCAGTTGATAAGATTGATGAAGTAATTAAACTTATTAAAGAATCTAACGGAAGAGCAGAAGCCAAAGAAAAATTAATAGCTTTCTTGTCTATTGATGATGTTCAAGCAACAGCTATACTTGATATGAAGTTGGGTAAATTGACTCGTATTGATAAACAGGAACTTTGTGATGAGCTTAAAGAGAAAGAGGCATTTATTGTTAAGTGTGAAGATATTATAAATAATAAGGCGTCTCGAATGGCGTATATTAAAGAACAAATTTCTAACCTTAAAAATAAATATGGAGATGCACGCCGCACTAAACTTCTTAATATAGAAATCGCTAAAGACAAAAAAGAAAAACCAGTTATCGACTCCAAAGATTGCATAGTAATCATTAATAAAAATGGCGCTATTAAGCGAGTAGATAGCAAGGCGTTTAAACCTCAAAAACGCAATACCGCAGGCACAAAGACAAATGGTGATATTATAACGTTCTCTCAAAAGACTAATACTCAAGATACTCTTATGGTCTTTACATCAATAGGTAAGATGTATCGTCTCTTGATAGATAATATTCCAGAAGGGACAAATACAACTTCTGGTATGCCGTTAAGTACACTAATAGAATTTGAGAATAATGAAGTTCCTATGGCATATACTACATTAACAAGAGATACAGATAAGAAGTTTATATTCTTCGCTACAAAAAACGGAATCGTCAAGAAGGTTCCCCTTGATGAATACGACAAAATGAAGCGTACAGGCATTATAGCAATCTCATTAAAGGATGGAGACGAACTCGCGGCCGTCACCTTTATCAATGATGAACAAATTATGCTTGTAACCGAGAATGGTATGACTATTAGATTTGAGACCAATGGTATGCCTATTTCTTCCAGAACGGCCCAAGGAGTTAAAGGTATGGCGATTGCTGATAACGACCATGTGATTGTGGCGCTCCCTATCTGCGAGACATCTCGTTATTTAGCGGTAGTAACCGAGAGTAACTATGGTAAAAAGATTGAGTTAAAAGAGTTTACTGTTCAGAATCGTGGAGGCAAAGGTCTATCTTGCTCGAAACTACCTATCGCGGGGGCCGCAATTATCAGTGATGACGATAACTTATTGGTTAGTGGAGAGAAAGCTTCAATCGTTATATCTAATTCTGATGTGCCTGTCTTAAATAGAACAAGTCAAGGTAATTTAATGTTAAAGACTAACATGAATATTATCCATATGTCGAAAATATAAATAGGAGTGAGTAGTCAAACCTACTCACTCTTTTACTTGTTTTAATTTATTTATTTTGGTATAATATAATAAAGAAGAGAAGAAAAAGGAGCATAAATGAATGTATCCAGAAGCAAAAATGATAGATGCTATGAAAGTTTGGAAGCTACCAGCAGGTAAAGAGTCCATGCTTTCTGAAATGTGCGAGAATGGTGAATACTTCTTAGAAGAAAAAATAGATGGATATTGGTATGAATACGAGAAAACTGATAACTATGCTTATCTATTCTCAAGAAATACATCTGTAACAACAGGTACACTCTCTGAAAAGAGCGCCAACGTTCCCCATATTATGGAAGCTCTTGCTTGCCTTCCGCAGAATACAATTATAATTGGTGAGATATACTATCCTGGTGGTACTTCAAAGACAGTTACCTCTGTAATGGGTTGTCTACCAGCCGAGGCCATCAAGAGACAAAAAGATAATCCTATTCATTATTATATCCATGATATTATAGAATATGATGGAGTTAATCTTATGGACGAAGGAGCCGAGAGTCGATACTCTATTCTGGAAGCAGTATGGAATAAACATAATCTTGAACAATATGATTTCTTGCGGCTGGCGGTTAAAGTAGACACAGACCTTGAAGCAGAAATCTCACGTATCTTGAAATCTGGCGGCGAGGGCGCAGTTCTTAAAAAGAGAGACTATCCATATACCCCCGGTAAAAGACCAGCTTGGAGTACCATAAAAATTAAACAGATGGATTCTATTGATTTAGTCTGTATGGGTTTTTGTCCTCCTACTAAGGAGTATACTGGTAAAGAGCTTGAAACTTGGCCTTATTGGGAACACGCTTTAGAGGAATGGGAGAATGATATTGATGGTGAAGTAAAGATTAAAATAGATGGTGTACAAACCGATGTTTGTCAATATGGGAAACCTGGCTGGTATCCTATTACTAAATATTATTATCTTGGCTGGTATACAGCGATAAAGATAGGAGCATATGATGATAATGGAAATCTCATAGAGCTTGGAACCGTAAGTTCTGGACTCACAGAAGTTATGAAAATGGATATGACTTGTCAGCCTGACCATTATCTTGGAGAAGTTTGTTCATTGGATTGTATGAGCATTGATAAAAAAGAACATACTTTACGTCATCCAGCTTTTAAATCTTGGCGTCCAGATAAAGATGCTAAAGACTGCGTTATTTCAGAGATATTCACTTAAAAAATTTTTGACTATTAAAAAATTTTATGCTATACTAGTATTGTAATTCAAAAATAGAGGATAGAGAATTAAATGACCCGTAAGGAAATCCGTAAATGGGCTCAGTAGCTCGCTGAGCTCGAAACAATCCACCAAAATTCTTCCTCTTAGGAAGAAAAACTTAATGCAGAAAAACGCATTATGGAAATCACGAGTCAGATTATGTCTGACCCAAAAAATTTTGAAGCTATGTGTGACATAGACGAATTAGTACAAACTTTATTAAACAAGGAGAAATAATTATTATGGCTGCTATGAAAGAAAATACTCGTAAGATTTTTGATTACCTTAAAGAGCATGATGGAGAGGATATGACTGCCGCTGATGTCGGCGAGGCTCTTGGCCTTGACCCTAAATCCGTAAATGGTAGTTTCACTTCCTTCTAGAAGAAAGGCTGGGGTGTCCGTGAGGATGCTGAAATTGAGCTTGATGACAAGACTCATAAGAAGGTTAAGTTCCTTCGTCTCACTCCTGAAGGCCGCGCATACGACCCTGATACTGCGGTCGAGTGATTTAATAACCGGAAGGAATAACGCCTTCCGGCTACTTTATTAAATATGAATGTAGCATTGATAGTAGTTAGTCTAGTGCTTATCATTGTTAGTATTTGTTTATTATCAATTAGTTATAAATATCGTAAACTTAATCGGGATAACTTATAGATAATTGAAATAAATGGTAAACGACAAGAATAGAATAAGTAGCTAGATATTGAAAATAAATAGTTAGAAACGACCAATCAAGGATTAAAAGACTAGTATAATGAAATAGTTGAACAAATAGAAGGTCTTTCTGCTTCTGCGGAAAGAATGAAATAGAACTCTGAATAGAGAGCTTAGGAGCAGTTTCAAGCTAAATATGATTAGCTTATGAACTAGTTATCTAAAGACCATGAAGCGGCGGTCGCCGCATATCAATTAGAACTTTCTGCTCTTGCTAAGAAGAAAGAGTTTGAGCAATCTAAATTACAAGATATTGAAAATAAATAGCTTGCTTATTTAGAGGCGCAAAAACGGCAAGAAGAAATGAAAAATAATCAAGACTTTTATCGTCTTGTAATTAATGATATAGATTTAGAAGACGTTAAGATGCTACGAGAATTATAGGTTCGTTTCTCTCATAAAGATAGTATTGATAAACTTATCTGGGAGAATTACTACAAACCAGCTTATGACGCTTTAATGGCGAGATTATTCGGGCAGAAAACAAAAGTATGCGGTATCTATAAGATTACTGATACTACAACGGAGCTATCTTACATTGGGCAGTCTGTTGATATTAAAGAGCGTTTCCGCCAGCATATTAAAACGTCATTAACTTATGGTGTAGCAACCAATAAACTATATCAAGCATTACAACGTTCTGGACAATCCAACTTTACATTTGAGATATTAGAAGAAGTCGATAGAAGCAAACTGAATGAACGAGAAATATATTGGATAGATTTTTATAAAACGAAGGAGTTCGGCCTCAATAAGACTATAGGAGGATCCTAATGAAGAGAATCATCGCAGATAGATGTATGGGTAAGACAAGTTCACTATTAACCTTTGCAATGAATCTTGCTCTTGCTAATCCGGAGAAGACAGTCGTGTTTGTGACTTCTTCTCCAGCATCAAAAGAACTGAATATGAAAGAATTTACAAATGAAACGCCAAATCTCATCTTTAAGAGTTATTCATATCTCCATAGCGGAGCAGAGCTAGGAAAGAATGATTTGGTTATTATTGACGAAATTGATACTTATTTAATGGGATTGAATGTTGTAGGATATACTGCAACAATAGGAGATTAATATGAAAATAATTGAGCCTAAAGTAGAATTTATGATACCTATTGATGGGGAAAAAATTCTTAAATAGATAGAGCAAGCTGGACGCGTTTGCTATAAGAGTGAAGATAAGATTACCGAAGATAGCGCACATAGATTTGTAGCAAATATTATCAAAAGAGGGCATGAAGCAGTCCTTGAACACGCATCTTTTACTGTAAAATTTACTTGCGATAGAGGTGTAAGCCATGAGATAGTGCGGCACCGCCTAGCAGCGTATTGTCAAGAATCTACGCGGTATTGCAACTATAGTGGAGATAAGTTCGGGGATGAGATTACAGTTATTCGACCTTGCTTCTGGGAGGAAGGAAGTCCTGAATATACTACTTGGAAGACTTTATGCCAGATAACTGAAAATGCTTATTTTACTTTGCTTAATACTGGTGCGACTCCTCAAGAAGCTCGAAGTATTCTTCCAAACAGCCTTAAAACCGAGATAGTTATGACAGCTAATATTCGCGAATGGCGTCATTTCTTCAAGCTAAGATGCTCTCCAGCCGCGCATCCGCAAATGAGGCAAGTTGCTTGTATGTTGTTGCGTATGTGCAAGGAACAAATCCCCATACTATTTGATGATATTCCTTGCGATTGACAAAATCTTTTATTTTTGGTATAATATGTATATAAAATGATAAAGGAAAGAATTACAGTGAATAAGATTACAGAATTTTTAGATTTTTTCAATTACTTGGTAAAGAATTGTAAAGAACCAGTGGCATTATCAGATGATGTTAATGAAGTTCTTGAAATGCTGAAGGCACAAGAGACAAGTCTTGATAACAAGCCTATATTTACTGAATCTGGCTTCCAAATCCTTGAATATCTACAATCTATTGATAACAAGAACTTGAAAGCTAAAGACATCGCAGATGGAATGGGAATTTCTTCAAGAAAAGTTTCTGGCGCCATGCGTAAACTCGTTTCAGACGGCTTTGTAGATAAGTTTGGACAGAATCCAGTCATTTACAGCTTAACTGAAAAAGGAAAAAGTTTTGATATTATGAATTATAAGGAGAAAATGAACAATGAAGAAGACAATGATTAATAACACCCATATTGAAGGTTATGTATACGAGCATAAACTTGAGCTCAAGACATCTGGCGCAAACTCCAAGCATCCTGGAACTGAGTTTATCAATGGCACTTTAAGCATTGCTACCGATGACGACTGCCTCAATGTTATCTCCGTACATTACACCTATGTAACTGCGGTTACTAATAGCGGTAAGCCTAATGCAACCTTTAATATTCTAAAGGCTATTATCGACGAGAAGATTGGCACAGTGATGAAGCATGGTAAGGAAAATGCTGGTAAAGTCCGCATTGACTCTGCTATTGATTTGAATGAGTGGTACGATTCTCGTACTCCTGGCAATCCTCTCGTATCCAACAAGAGAAATGAGGGCGGATTTGTGCATCAGGTAAGTGACCTCTGCAATCCTGAGAATCGCTCTACCTTTGAGACAGATATGATTATCACTAATGTTAAGAGAGTTGAAGCTAATGAAGAGCGTCAGACTCCTGAGAAGGTTATTGTTAAGGGCTATGTCTTTAACTTCCGTAATGACGTACTTCCTGTTGATTTCTCTGTAACATTCCCCCCTGCTATGGATTATTTTGAGGGTCTTGATGCTTCTGAGAAAACTCCTGTGTTCACCAAGGTTCGTGGAGTTCAGGTTTCTCAGACTTCTATTCGTACAGTTGAGGAGACAGGTGCTTGGGGCACAAGCGTAAAGCAGGTTCCTACTTCTTATCGTGATTTCGTAATCACTTGGGCGCAGAATGAGCCTTATGCTTGGGATGATGAATCTACTATTCTCGCTTCTGAGCTTTCTGAGAAGCTCGCAAAGCGTGAGCTCTACCTTGCTGATATTAAGAAGCGTCAGGATGAATATCAGGCAAGTAAGGGTGCGGCGGTCGCTGCTCCGGCCGGTTCCACGGTTCCTAAGAAGTCTTCTGACTATAACTTTTAATAGGAGGGCTAACTGATGGGTCTTCTTGACATTAAACCCCATGAGGTCTCACGAGACCTCAGGGGATATTCAGTTTTCTTTTATGGCGAACCAAAGAGTGGTAAAACCACAATCGCCAGTAAATTCCCTGGAGCTTTGCTCCTCGCCTTTGAAAAAGGTTACAACGCATTGCCTGGTGTCTATGCCCAGCCAATTAACAGCTGGGGCGAGTTCAAGAAACTCTTTAACGAGTTGAAACTTCCTGAAGTACAAGAGAAGTTCCAGACAATCGTAATTGATACCGCAGATATTGCATATGCTTATTGTGAGAAGTATATCTGCAATCGTGAGGGTGTTGATACAGTTGGAGATATCCCCTACGGTAAGGGTTATAACCTAATCAGCACTGAATTTGATGAGAGCATCCGCAAGATTCTTCAACTTAACTATGGTCTTGTTCTTATCTCACACGCCAAGAGTCAAACCAGCAAGAACGCTAAGGGTGAAGATATTGCATCCCAGATTGTTCCCACCCTCGACTCTCGCGGCCGCCGCATTTGCGAAAGAACCTGTGATATTATTGGTTACTCTGCTATGGTAACTGATGAAAATGGCGATGTCACAACTCGTTTATTCATGCGCGGTACTCCTCAGTATGTTGCTGGTTCTCGTTTTAAGTACATGGTTAATTCCATTCCATTCAATTACGAAAGCCTTGTGAAAGCAATTACTGATGCTATTGATATGCAGAGCCAGGAAACTGGTGGTCAATATATTACAGATAGAGCTACTCAAGTTATTACTGAAGAAGTGACATACGACTTTGATGCTCTGATGGCAGAGTTCCAAGATTTAGTTGGCAATCTAATGTCAGCGAACCAATCTAATGCCACTAAGATTACTGCTATTGTTGATAAGTACCTCGGAAAAGGTAAAAAAGTTTCCGATTGTACTCCAGACCAGGCAGAGCAAATAGATTTGATAAATACCGATTTAAAGGGCCTTCTAGTCTAAAAGCAGCCGGATATTACGTTGTTAATATCCGGCTATTGATTTATTAAAATAAATATGTTATAATATTTATAGAAATAATGATTACCAAAAGGAGAGCGTAATATGGCAAAACACATGGTTAAATGCCCAATATGTAACGAGACCTTTGACGCCAATCAAGAAGAATATGTTATGATTGGTCGAAGATACGCTCATTTAAGATGTAAACAATCAGCTCAAGAACGAGAAGAGTAGACAAAAAGAGATAAGGCCGAATTAGAAACTTATATTAAAGAATTATTTAAATATCAACAGCTACCAGAAAAAGTAAAGAGACAAATTAAACAATATACAACAGAAAATGGATATACATATTCTGGCATATTAAAGACTTTGAAATATTGGTTTGACATAAAGAATAACAATATCGAAAAAGCAAATGGAGGTATAGGTATCGTACCTTGGGTATATAATGATGCTTATAACTATTGGAGAAGCATTTGGGAAGCAAGAGAACGTAATAAAGATATAGAAGAAGTTATCATTCCAGTAAGAGAGATACATATTCTTCCACCTAAACGAGAACCGATGAAACATTTACGAAAAAAATTTACTTTCTTGGAGGATGATAGCAATGAGTAGTAAATATGTAGATGTCGCCGCGATTACTCAAGTTATTGGATGTGTATTTAATGACCCGTCTATCCTTGATGAAAATGATAAATATACAATCAGTGAGCAAGATTTTACAGAGGATTTCCACAAGATAGTATTTGGTAGTATTTATAATATACATTTAACTGGTAGTAAAGTCAGTATTGATGCAATTATAGATTATCTTGCTAATCGTCCGAAATTCAATAAGATATTTCAATCAAATAAGGGCGTAGAATATCTTGCTGATGCGTCACAAAATGCAAGACAATTAGAATTTAATTATTACTATGGTAGATTAAAGAAGTTCTCATTATTAAGAGCTTATAATGATTTAGCAGGAATGGATGTCTCTTTCTTGTATGACCCTATGAATGTCATTGACTTAAAGAAGAAACAGAATCAGGAAGACTGGTTAGATGCGGCTTCTTTAACGGATATAGCAAGAGAAATAGATAAAAAGATAGAAGAAATTAAAGCAAGCTATGTAGACGACGATGATGCTGACGGATATCAAGCTGGTGATGGGATACTTGAACTGATTGATAAATTAAAGTTACATCCTGAAGCTGGTATTCCACTATATGGTCAATTAATTAATACAGTAACAAGAGGAGCAAGATTACGCAAGTATTATTTGCGGTCGGCCGCTACAGGAACCGGTAAAACTAGGTCTATGATTGCGGATGCCTGCAACTTTGCGTGTAGTCGTATCTACCATGAACAGTTTGGATGGATTAAGAATGGTGGGAAAGAACCAACATTATTTATTGCTACAGAACAAGATAAAGAAGAAGTCCAGACTATGATGTTAGCATTCTTAGCTAATGTTAATGAGGAGCATATTTTAACTGGCCAATATCTTGGAGACGAAGAAAGTAGAGTAAGAGAGGCAGGTAAGATTATTGCCGAAAGTCCAATTTGGATAGAAGAATTGCCAGACTTCTCACTTCAAGATGTTGAGAATAAGATTAAGAAACATATTAGAGAACATGATGTTAAATATGTACTTTTTGACTACTTACAAACATCATTAAAAATTCTCGAAGAGATTAGTCGTCGGTCTGGTGGAATTCGATTGAGAGAAGACAATATCTTGTTTATGCTATCCGCCAGATTAAAAGATATAGCAAATAATTACGGCATTTTTGTGATGACTGCGACTTAGTTAAATGGTGACTATAAAGATAGTGAAACTCCTGACCAAAATCTACTACGTGGAGCTAAAAGTATAGCGGACCGTGCAGATGTAGGTATGATTTTACTTGAAGTCACAGATGAAGATTTAATAAAGTTAGAAAAGATTCTTGAAGCTAACTCTAATTTTATTCGTCCTAACCTTAAACTCTCGGTTTATAAAAACAGACGAGGGGCTTATAAGGGCGTATTTTTATGGTGTGCGGCGGACCTGAGCACTTGCCGCATCCAACCTCAATTTTGTACCACATGGCATCATGAGTTAGTGGGTATAGAAGATATAAAGATTATAATGGATGAAGGCCCAGCAGCATGGGAAAATTAATGGAGGAATTAAAATGGCTAATAATGCAAGACCTATCGAGTATTCTATGACCAAGAAAATGTTTAATAGTATTCTTGAAACTAAAAGCGACAGTGACAAGAGTAGTAATCCTTATGAGTATGTTATGAAGGTATTAAATGATAGCTATACTCTAAGAGGCACTGTAACTAAACTTCATATTACAACTGATAACTAATGTCTCGTTATTATAATAAAGATGCTCTAAAGGAACAATTAGAGATAGAACAAATTTATGATTTAATAGAGTTATGGGGTGGTGAGCCCGAATATTCCGAGAAAGGTCTCGTCTCCCAAACTATCTGTCATAATCTTCCAGGCGAGGGTTCCCGCAAACTTTATTATTATGAGAATACAAAACTATTCAGATGCTATACTGGATGTTTAGAGCCATCTTTTGATATTTTTGAACTTTGTATTAAAGTAATGAAAAATCAAAAGTCATTACAGTGGGAACTCTATGATGCAATGGATTACATAGCAAGTTATTTCGGATTTAATGGCGAAGAAGCTGATAACGATAAAACTAACGAGTTAGAAGATTGGGAAATATTTAAGCGCCACGATTACCAACTGCCGCAAATTCTTCAAATCCCAATCTTAAAGGAATATAATCCAGTTATTCTTACTCGCTTTGCTTATCCAAGAATAGCCTCCTGGGAACAGGAAGGTATCACCACAGAAGTGTGCCATCAAAATTTTATAGGCTATTATCCAGGTGGCGAGCAAATTGTCATTCCGCATTTCGATATTAACAATAGATTGGTAGGCATTAGAGGTCGTTATCTTGCCGACGATTTAGCTGAGAGATATGGTAAGTATAGACCTTTAATGGTTAATCAACAACTCTATAATCATCCTTTGAGTATGAATCTTTATAACCTCAATCACAGTAAGGATAATATCTCTAAATATCATACTGCTATTGTTTTTGAAGGAGAGAAGTCATGTCTCCAATATTAGAGTTATTACGATACAGACATATCAGTTGCTTGTTGCGGAAGTAGTATTTCAAACTATCAAATTAATCTACTCAGAAGTGTAGGAGCCACCGAGATAGTTATAGCATTTGATAGACAATTCCAAGAGATTGGTGACGAAGAATATGTTCGCCTAAAAACTAAACTTATTCATCTATATAACAAATATAAAAACGTATTAAAGGTAACTATTATCTTTGATAAGAATATGATAACACCATATAAGGCAAGTCCAACAGACGAAGGACATGAGATATTTGAAAAATTATTAGGAGAAAGAATTGTATTATGATTAATTTAATAGAAGCTATGCAAACAGTTGGTAAACTTGAAACAGAAAAGCGAACAGAATTTAATAGAGAGATAGCAAAGTATGAAAATGCTTTTGCCTTATTGAAGCAATTAAATGAAGCGTGCTTAGCGTGCAATGGTAAAGGAAAAATATTAAAAACACGCGCTTGCGCGGAAGATGATAGACCGGACCCTAATGACCCCTCAGATTGGAGGGTATGCCCCGCGTGTAATGGAACAGGATATGAGAAGAAGGAATGATAAATGCAATATACGTTAATAAATCCAATTAATGAAGAATATTCACCTATTGAGCAAGTATTGACAAATAGAGGGATGTAGATATAGGAAATAGCTCATTATCTCCATCTTACTGAAGATGATGTTCTATCTCCTGAGCTGTTGATGAATGTTAAAGAAGCAGCTAAACTAATAGTAAAACACTTATCAGATGATAAGGGCAAGATATTTATATAGGTAGATTCTGATTGTGACGGATATACTTCGTCAGCTTTACTACTAAATTATCTGCATGATATATGGCCCACTTGTATTAATAAAATTAGTTATAATTTTCATAATGGCAAAATACATGGTATTAACTTAGATTTAGTACCATCAGATACTACTTTAGTAATAGCACCAGATTCAGCAAGTAATGACTATGAGCAGCATCAAATCTTATCAGAGCGAGGTGTTGATGTTTTGGTAATAGACCACCACTTGGCTGATAAGATTTCTCCATATGCTTGCATTGTGAACAATCAACTTTGTGATTATCCTAATAAAACTTTATCTGGTGTTGGTGTTGTCTATAAGGTATGTTAGGAGATTGATAGTCTCTTAGAAGAAGACCACGCTCATAACTTTATTGACCTTGTTATGTTAGGCTTAGATTGAACTGAGCGAATATCTCTTTTCCGATTTTTGTTAATCGGGGTCATTTTTAATTAAATGGCTAACGAGGAAACCTAAATACTAATGAAGACATGATGATATGTTGGAAATAGTACAAGGTAATCTCGTGGGAATCATACAACATATCATTATAAAACTATAAAGGAGTGTTTATAATGATTATAAAACTAGAAGATTTGAAACCAAGAACCCAGGGTATCTATAAAATTAATTACCCTAATGGAAAGATTTATATCGGCCTTAGTGTTGATATAAAGAGACGTATGCAGGAGCATAATAACATTAATAAGGCAAAAAGCCCCTGCGACTTAGCCATTAAGAAGTATGGTAAGGTAACTGAAGTAGAAATATTAGAGTTGATTTATGATATTGAATTACTAACTGAGCGTGAAGAATATTGGATAAACTATTACCAATCTTGGGACCCATCTATAGGCTATAATCTAACTATTGGCGGAGATGGATCAGGATTAGCCAATGAAGATAGTCCTGTTGCAATTTTCACAAATGATTAGGTATTAGACATCAGAAAGCGTAGATTCCTTGGAGAGCGCAAGAAAGACGTCTATAAAGATTACAAGAATATTAGTTTTTCCACCTTTGAGCACGTTTGGTTAGGACGTGGCTATCCAGAGATAGGCGCGGAATATATCATACCGGCAAATTCTATCAGTAGATAGGAGTATTCTTCTAAAGCAAATGCTGGATTAAAGAACGGCAGAGCAAAGTGCTCTCGTGATGATATTCTTGAGATAAGAAGGCTTTATGAAGAAGAGCATATGACTTTTACCGATATAGCTAAGCGATTTCCTAATATTTCTAGAAGTACAGTACGTCGTATCGCATTAAGAGAATCTTATGGTAGTGTTGTATGAAGCCTGTATCGACTATCCCTAAGGTTGAAATGCTGGGGAGTAGGGCTACTATTAACACGTAGCGATGTTTTAGGAAACGACGCATCTGAAAACCGAAAGAGAGATACCTATATTTTTATAGGTAAAAAATAGTCAACGCCTTATGGAAACATAAGGAATTGTGAGTCGGAGATATGATGGATATACGAAACACGGAAACACGCTATCTTATTCAAGATGGTATGAAGAATGTTAGAAATCCATTTATTAAAGGTATGGTAGAGAAGAATAGCTATTCTCTTAAAGGAGAAGTAACTCCTATTGGAGTAGCATTTTATATTGTACCTTTTGTCAATGCAATAACAAGAGTCGGAACTTAGGAAGAAAAAGAATTGTTATTTAAGAGTATGCTGCCTTGGGAAGCAAATACTTTAATTCCTTCTACCAAGCGCGGTTGTAAAGGACAAATGGAGACATTACTCGAACAAGCACTCCGTACTTGTACTAATGTTAAAAACCGACAAACTAAAACAAGAGATGCAGGAGTTGAAGCTATCTATGAGATTATAGAAAGAGATAGACTTCTTGAAAATAAACTGCTAATAATTAGACTTGCGGCCGGCGCTTTAGACCCAGGTGTCACGGGCTTAATAGCCAATGAGTTAATGAGTGAATTTCAACGTCCTGTGGCTATACTTCAAGAGAGAGAATACGAAGGAAAGAAGGCATGGATGGGGTCTGCAAGAGGTTATGAGAAGAGTCAGTTAAATAACTTCCGCCAATTCTGCATTGACTCAGGATTTGTATTCCAGGCCGCTGGACACGCAAACGCTTTTGGCCTTGGAATTTATGACGAAAATATTGACGACTTCATTAGATGGTCTAATGATGAATTGGAAGATATAGATTTCTCACCATCTTATAAAGTAGACTTTATATATCAGGCGAATACCGCCCGCCCGCAAACTATATTAGATTTAGGCGACCATCACGAATTATGGGGACAAAATATTGATGAACCTCTAATCGCTATTGAGCATATCTTAGTAACCAAAGATATGCTAACCTTGATGTCGCGTGATAAGAACCCAACAATCAAAATTACTCTTCCTAATGGTATATCTTGTATTAAGTTTAAGGCAAGTGAAGACGAGTATAATAAATTATATAGTGAGACTGGTTGCGTAACTATTAATATAGTTGGCAGACCAGAAGTAAATAGATATTATGGTTCGGTAACTCCTCAGCTTCTAATAACAGATTATGAGATTGTAAATAAGCAGGCTTATTACTTCTGATAGCTGGCCGGAGCGATGATGGGCGTCACACCGAGACCAAAAGGCGATTAACTAATTTTAGGAGCAAAAGTAAGAAATGGAACTTAATCGTAAACAAGAGGAAGGATTACGTATCGCGGTAGAGCGATATAAACTTGGAGAACCTTATACTGTGATAGCTGGCTACGCAGGAACAGGTAAATCAACGCTTATTCAATTCATTGTATCTGCGCTTAACCTTGACCCAGATAGAGTTGCATATATCGCATATACTGGCAAGGCTGCACAGGTACTTAGAAATAAGGGCTGTCCTAATGCGATGACAGCCCACAGATTACTATATAAATCTATTCAAAAGAATGATGGCACATTCATTCATATTCCATTATCAGTAGGCGCATTAAGTGGATATGATATGATAGTAGTAGATGAAATTTCAATGCTTCCAAAACCCATGTGGGATTTGCTGTTAGAGCATCATATTTATACTTTAGCCTGCGGCGACCCCGGTCAGTTGCCGCCAATAGGCGAGAGTACAGACGTCTTAAATAGTCCGCATATATTCCTCGACGAGATTATGCGTCAGGCGGAAGATAGCGAGATTATACGCCTCTCCGCAGACATCCGCGCGGGCAAGAAACTTTATCCCTATCGTGGAGAGTCTATTAATATCGTATCTGCTGAAGATTTCTCAGAGGGTATGCTATCATGGGCAGACCAGGTCATATGTGGCAAAAACGCTACTCGTTTTTATCTTAACGACTATATTAGAACAATGACATGGGGAGAGGCTTGTATCAATGGGCCTATTGTTGGTGACAAGATTATATGCCTCAAGAATAATTGGAACAAAATTACTCAAGCTGGTGACGCTTTAGTAAATGGTACAATAGGAACGCTAACAAGTCTTGATACTCTACCGAACTAGTTCCTCGGCACCCGCGCAATTATTTCATTTGCACCTGAAGGATATGATGACCATGATTTAATTGATACTGAGTTCCACAATCTCTTGATAGATTGGAAGCTCATCACCACACATGAACCTACATTAAATAAGACAAACTTTATGACCTTTCCTAAGTTTTTACGCCCTGAACAATTTGATTATGGGTATTGTATAACTTGTCATAAATCCCAAGGCAGTGAATATGAGAAGGTTCTTGTTATTGAGGAAATATTGAAATCTACAGAACACGCAAGATGGCTTTACACAGCTGTTACGAGAGCGTCTGATAAATTAACTTTAGTATTAAAGGATTGATAATATTTATGATAAAGGTAATTAAAGACAAAAGACCTAGATTTAATGTAGTATGTCCTTCTTGCACTTCAGAATTAGAATATATGAATGAAGATATATAGGTGAAAAAAACTGGACAATCCAGACAACGTTATTCTATTAAATTTTGTGGGGATATTTTTGAGTAGCAAGTAATTAAATACATAATTTGTCCAGTATGCGGAGAAATAATAATAGTAGATAAGAAGTGGTTATTAGATTAAAGGAGGATTCTTATGGGACAATATAATTCAAAAGGATTATACGCTGGTTATAAAAAGAACAATAAAGAGCGAGAAGCGCTTGATTATTATGCAACACCTCCCAAAGAGGTATTAAATATTCTTGAAACGATAGCTCCAGACTTCACGGATAAAACTATACTAGAGCCATGTGTTGGTGGCGGTCATATGCTTGATGGTATCAAGCAATATCTAGAGTTAAATCATCAAACACCTAGTTAGATTTATATTTCCGATGTAAGAAATCGAGCTAATTGGCCAGAGAATGAGTATTCAGCATTTAATGAAGCAGGAGATTTCTTAAAAGACGATTATCCCTTTTCAGAAGCCGATTATGTAATTATGAATCCGCCTTTTGCTACGATTGAGCCATTTACTATTAGAGCTCTTGACATCGCAAAAGAAAAATTAATTATGTTTGGTAGATTGCAATTTTTAGAAGGACAAAGTAGATATGAAAAGATATTTAAGGACAATCCACCTAATGATATTTATGTCTATGTGGATAGGGTCCAATGCGGTAAGAATGGAGTGTTTGTTAGTGGCAGTTCAGTGCAAGCATATGCGTGGTATGTATGGGATCGAACTGGAAACAATCAAGAATACTGCAAATTACATTGGATTAAGAGGAAATGAGATATGGTCTATTTAGGTAGTAAAACTAAATATGCTAAATATATAGTTCCACTTTTACAGTAGGTCATTGATAACAATAATATTACAACCTTTATAGATGGCTGCTGCGGAGGTTGTAATATTATTGACAAGATAAAATGTGAAAATCGTATTGCCATAGATAAAAATGCTTCATTAATAGATTTATATAATCATGCTGTTACGCATGGTACAGAGGATTTTCCAGCTTTTATTACGAAAGAAGATTGGGATTATCGTAAAGAGCATCAAGACGAAGAACCACTATATTTAACAGCACTAGCTTCAATATTTTGTAGCTATTCTGCTAGAGGATTTAGAGGAGGATATGCTTGTAATGGTTCTCGTAATTTCTATCAAGAACGATTAAATAATTTCAACAAGCAACTACCAAATTTACAAGATATTAAATTTATATGTGCTGACATTAATGATTTAGAAGTCGAAGGCGCCGTTATCTATATCGACCCACCATATAAGGGCACAAAGACCTATGATGTAAAAGATTTTAACTATGAAACTTTTTGGAATACCGTGCGAAGATTAAGTCAAAATAATTTAGTATTTGTATCTGAACAACAAGCCCCAGAAGACTTCTTACCAATTTGGTCATTACCAGTCAAACGTAATTGCTTTGGCACTGGTCGAACCGAAGCAATAGAGAATCTATTTGTTTATAAGTTTATTTAAACTTATTCAATAAAAAGATTTGCGATAATTAAATAGTTATGGTATAATATAAGTATAAAGAATAAAGCGGAGGAACGATAAATGAGTTTAAAGTATCCAGGGAGTTTGCATAATCACACCGATTACTCTAATCTTCGTTTGCGTGATGCTATCTCAACAATTCCAGAACTCATTAATAGAGCGATTGAATTAGGACAAAGTGTTATTGCTTTTACTGAGCATGAAACTGTTAGTAATGCTGTTAAGATAGAAAAGCAATACTCTAAAATAAAAAAAGACCATCCTGACTTTAAAGTTATCTTTGGGAATGAAATCTATCTCTGTAGAAATGAACTAAACAAAGATACATTTATAAAAGGCCAAGATGGTTATTGGCATTTCATTTTATTGGCTAAGGATGCCATTGGACATGAACAGATAAGAGAATTATCGAGTAGAGCTTGGTCACATTCTTATATGACAAATAAGATGATTAGAGTACCAACCTATTACTCTGATTTATTTGATGTTATAGGAAATAACCCAGGACACGTTATAGGAAGTACAGCCTGTCTTGGTGGTTTCTTACCTCG
This sequence comes from uncultured Clostridia bacterium, assembly GCA_947624655.1. Lineage (GTDB taxonomy): Bacteria > Bacillota > Clostridia > TANB77 > CAG-508 > JAAWPK01. The sequence goes on from CANQLH010000016.1 coordinate 42,908, forward strand.
CAAAATTCTTCAATTTTTATCTACTGGCGATTCGGTATTATACAACAATATCTTAGGCTGGTGCCGAGATATGCAAGATTTGTTTGGTGCAGATAATTTTTATTTTGAAATGCAACCTTCTGAGAATCAAGAGCAGATATTAGTAAATAAAGAACTGCTAAAACTATCTCGTGACCTCAATATCCCATATATTATAACAACAGATAGCCATTATGTAAAGAAAGAAGATGCGCCTATTCATAGTGCGTTCTTGCGGGCGCAGGATGGTGAGAGAGAAGTAGAGAGCTTTTATGCAACCACTTATCTCATGGACGATGATGAAATACATAGTTATTTTAAGTATTTCTCTGAAGAAGAATTGGAGATTGCTTTCAAAAATATTCAGCATATAGCTGATATATGTCAGGATTTTAGCTTGCGGAAGGAGCTTAAAATCCCCTCTTTGGAATGGACCAAACCTCGTTTAAGTACGATTGATAGTGTATGGTTTGAGCGTATTCCAAACTTAAAATTTTTCTCTAACTCTGATTTTGATGGAGATAGAATATTGTCGTTGGCAGTTGTATCTAAATTAGATAGTGACCCACGATTGCAAAATCAGGAAACTTACGATGAACTTAACAGTAATTTAGAAACCGTTAGAATCAGCTCTGAGGTTAATAAAGTGCATTGGAGCGCTTACTTCCTAAATCTCCAGAAAATTATTGAAAGATGTTGGGAAGCAGGAACTTTAGTAGGCCCTGGGCGTGGCTCTGGCGTTGGTTTCTTGCTGCTTTATATATTAGATATTATTCAGATTAATCCAATGTGGGAAGAGACTAAAACATTTGCTTGGCGTTTCCTTAACCCTGACCGTGTATCAGTATTAGATATAGATACTGATATCGAGGGAGGGCGCCGCGCGCAAGTTCTTCAATATTTAAGAGAAACATATGGAGAAGATAGAGTTGCAAATGTCGTAACATTTGGCACCGAGAAGTCGAAGTCCGCAATTCAAACTGCGGCAAGAGGACTTGATATTGACGTTGATATATCTACATATATTTCTTCTTTAATTCCTTCAGACCGTGGTATTACTCGTACTTTAAAGCAATGCTATTATGGCGATGAAGAGAAAGAATTTAAGCCTATTCCTGCTTTTGTTGAAGCGATGAACGAGAATCCTCAACTTTGGGAAGTATCTCAGAAGATTGAAGGATTAGTATGCCGAGTTGGCGAACACGCTGGTGGAGTTATTTTCGTCGATGAGCCTTTCGTTAAGTCTACTGCTTTGATGAAAGTACCTAATGGGCATACAGTTACACAATTTGATTTGCATGACTGTGAGGATTGTAGCCTTATTAAGATGGACTTACTCTCAGTAGAATGCCTCGATAAAATTCACACTTGTCTTGACTTATTATGCGACAATGGATTTATCGAAAAACAATCGACATTAAGAGAGACTTATGAGCAGACTATCGGCATTTATAATCTTGAAAGAAATGACCCAGCAATGTGGCAAATGGTTTATGACCATAAAATTCAGTCTTTGTTCCAGATGGAAAAGCAAAGTGGTATTCAAGGTATAGCTTTGGCAAGACCTGCTTCTGTAAATGACCTGGCTGTTCTTAACTCTGTTATTCGTCTGATGGCACCAGACAAGAACTCTGAACAACCGCTAAATATGTGGGCTCGTTATCGTAAAGACATTAATCAATGGTATAAGGAAATGAGAGATTATGGCCTAACAGAAGATGAGATAGACTGGTTAAGCCACCACCATGCAATTACTGATGGTATTTGCGAATCTCAGGAAGGTCTAATGTCTCTCGTTCAGGAAGAACGATTAGGTGGCAACTCTCTAAACTTTGCCGATAAATGCCGTAAAGGTTTGGCAAAGAAGATTGGTGCAGTCTTTAATGAATGCGAGCAAGAGTTCTATCAAAGAGTAGAAGAGAAAGGATGCTCTCAGAAATTAGCTCACTATGTATGGGATGTACTTCTAAAAGTACA
>CANQLH010000017.1 GCA_947624655.1 uncultured Clostridia bacterium
GTGTGTGTGTGTGTGTGTGTACAGCCTCAAGGCTTTCAGCGTTTTTTTGTTTTAGGTCTTTTTCTTTCATTCCTTCTTCATCTTCCTTTTTTCATGCTTTTTTGATATTTTTTGACTAAGTTTATTGTAACATTTTTATTTTTCATTTGCAACACATTTTTTATTACATTTATGTTACAAAATCATTAGACAATGCTTAAACTCTTCATTTTGTAGGAAGAATAACTTTCACACTTTTTTATTCATAATCTTCTAATAATTTATTAAGTTCTTCTGTTCCATATACCATAATACCATTTTTAAGCATAATCTTGTCCGTTTCAGAAAGATATTCAACAGACATAACATTCTCTTGCTTTAGAGTTTTATTATTTTCTTCATCTAATGTATATATATTAATATATCCATTTTCCTCTGTCACAAGATAATGCTCCCCACAAAAACTTGTAAGAACCTTAAATAACACCACTCTCTCCTTTGAAAACTCTTCCACTTCCCAATTTGGATACTCTTTTTGTATTTCCTCTGCAGTTAAATTTACTAATTCCTCTGGAATTTGAGCCTCATTGCTTATTGTGTGCCCACAATCTTCATAATATTTTTTTAATACCAATTCTGTATTTGGAGTTGTTTTTTCATCTGATGATATAACCTCAATTGTTATATCATTTGATTCCATTTTATTTACTTCATTTTCTACTTTACTTAAATTATCTTCATTTATTCTCTTTGTTTCCCAATTAATACCTAATTTATAAAATATTGCAAAACCTGTAAAGAATAAAATAATCATTGCAAAAATAAAAATAGCTTTTTTGTTCATATTAAAATCACCTTTTCCATTTTTTAGTAGTATTAACAAAAATAGCTATTTTATACATATTAATAATTATCATCATTTAATTTTGGAAGAGTTATTATTTTTCCCTCATTTGAAATAGTCTGATTTTCAACGTGATTTTTTAAAAATTCTCTCCCACCAATTAATAAATATCTATGTTTTACTTTATCACTTACTTTTCCTCCCCCATATACTATCGGATCATCCCAAGTTACATCAACAGCATACCATTTTCCGTCTAATTCAACATAATTCCACATATGGTTTTCAGTCTTACCTTCAGAATTAGTCCCAATGCCCACTACTAGTATACTATTTATTCCTAACTCATCTAAGAAGTACTTAAAACTTCTAGCATATCCTTCACATACACATTTTTCTTCAATTATAGCTCCATATACAGTATTTTTATTTACACTACTTTCATCATATTTAAGTTTATCTATTAAATAGTCATGTACTGTTTTTATTTGATTAAAAGGCTTATCATCCTTTATATTTTTTAAAACTTCTGTCCTAACTTCTTCAATCCTGTTTGTTGCATTTCTTACATCTTCCTGCGAATAAAATCCATTAGAGAGGTAATTAGGTCCATCTCCTGAATCAATATATAATTTATGCTCTTTTGAAAAAATAGACGTTGTTGTTTCTACATTTAAATACATCCTAGAAAAATCAATATAAAATAAATCTGGTACATCTAAATTAATAGCATTAACCGCTTCATCATATGCTTTATTTAGCTCACTCTGTCCATTATCTTTATCTAATAAATTTTCAAAGTTTCCTTTAATATCTATCCTATAATCTCCAGTTTTTAAATTATCTATATTTTCTGCCATTGCATCATAAATAATCTTTGCATAACTGTCTAATTGATTATAATAAAATCTATTATTACTTACATTTAAAGTACTTTCTATTTCCTCTGGTTCATTTATATTAGTATATACATTATTAGTATTTATAACATTAGTTTCCTGTTCTTGATTGTCATATATCTCATATGCAAGTATCAGAAGAATCATTATCGGAATTATACTAAAAAATTTTTTTAATGTACCTTTCAAAACTCTCACCATTATTTCACCTTTGTATTTTTTATTCTATACTTTAAATATAACATAAATTTATTAATTTAACAAGATAGATATATTATATATCCATATCAAAATAGAACTCTACCCCATCTAATTTATTTTGTACTCCATAATCATTGTGCGTATTCGACATTATAGCTTTTACAAGTGAAAGTCCTATTCCTGTTCCGCCACTTTCCCTATTTCTTGATGTATCAACTTTGTAAAATCTATTCCATATTCTATTTAAGTCTTCTTCTCGGATGCTTTCTCCTGTATTAAATACTTTTATTCTAGCCTTCTTTTCATTTATTTCATAACTAATGACTATTTTCTTTTTTCCATCCACTTCTAATACATTTTTTATAGCATTTGTAAAATAGTTGCTAAATACCTGCTCAATATAAAATTCATCGCCTATTACATATAACTGTTTTTTGTCGAATTCAACTTTTATATTTTGTTCCTCTAAAATTTTTGTTGATTTTCTAATCGTTTCACTTATTAGCTCACTTATATCAAATTTACTTATATTAAATTTTAATTTTCCATATTCTAGTTTCATAAGTTCTAACAATCTCTTTACTAGAGTATCCATCTTGTTTGATTCATCTAGTATCACCTCTGCATAAAACTTTCTACTTTCTTCATCTTCTGTAACATTTTCAACAAGACCTTCTGCATATCCTTGAATTAATGCAATAGGTGTTTTTAATTCATGTGAAACATCTGATATAAATTGTTTTCTCATTTCGTCTGTTTTTGACTTTTCTTCTATATCCTTTTCTAGTTCAATATTCGAACTTCTTAACTGATTTATTGTTCTTTCCAAAGTTTCTGACATTGTATTTATGTTTTTGCCTAAATTATTTATTTCATCATCAGAATTGTTTACTTTATATTTATGACTAAAATCAAGTTCAGATATTTTCTTTGTTATTTTATTTAGTTCTTCTATCGGCGATGTGAATTTTTTTGAAATTAATGATACTAAAATTCCACTTATTATCATTGTAATAAATCCTATTAGCATTAAGAACCTATTAGCAATATTAACACTTTCTTGTATTGATGCAATTGCTACTCTTATGTATAAACTATACCCATTGTCTAATTTTGCAGATAAGAGTATAAATGAAAGTCCAGTTTTTTTGTCTATTGTTCTTTTTATCTTTACATTCTCATCTTTCCAAAGTAAACTTTCGTTTACTCTTCCTTCTTCATCAAACTCATCCGTCAAAGATGATAAAAAGTCTCTACTTGATACATATATGTTATTGCCTGTTTTTATTAATATATCAAAGTTATTGCTTAGTGCCAACTTCTCTAGTTCTATCTCTATATCTGTGTTGCTTATTTCTCCACTATAATATGCATTTATCGCCCTATATGCTGACAAGAGTTCTGCTTCTTTTGAATAAATATAATAAGTCTCTAAAACAATTTTATTTATTAGTATAAGAAACGTTATTATTATTGCTATTGTAATGCATAATGTTGCAAATAGTTTTATTCTTATTGTATCAAATTTATTTTTTGTTTTATTACTTGATTTCAAATTTATATCCTATTCCTCTCATAGTTTTTATATATTTTCCCTTTTTACCAAGTTTATGTCTTATCTTTTTTATGTGACTATCTATTGTTCTTGAATCTCCATAGTAATCATAGTTCCATACATTATTTAGTATTTTATCTCTAGATAGTGCAATTCCTACATTGTCTACTAAATACTTTAACAGTTCATATTCTCTAAGGCTCATATCTATATTCTTGCCGTCTACTTTTACGCTCCTACCGTCTTCGTCAATTTCTATCCCACCATATTCTAATGTTTTATTTGTTTTAGAACTTGTCCTCTTGAGTATTGCCTCTACTCTTGCAACTAATATTTTTGGACTAAATGGTTTTGTGATGTATTCATCTACACCTAGTTCAAAACCAAAAAGCTCGTCTTGTTCCTCTCCTCTTGCTGTAAGCATTATGATTGGTACTTTTGATGTTTGTCTTATTTGTCTTAATACAGACCACCCGTCAAGCTTTGGCATCATTACATCTAATAGTATTAAGTCTATTGCATCAGCTTTCTCCTCAAATATTTCTAATGCTTGTTCTCCATCTTTTGCTTCGATTACTTCATAATCTTTTTTTACAAGAAAATCTTTTATAAGTGTTCTCATTCTTTGTTCGTCGTCTACAACTAATATAGTGGTATTCATATTCTACCTCCAATTCTTCTTATATTATACATTATATTTCCTGTTTGTGTCTATACTGTGAATAAATTATATTATTTTTATATCTCTACTAAAATTATGTCATCTCCTATGCATTTTATGTTTTTCCATGGTATTACTATATCATTGTTTCCTGCAAATATGCTAAGCTTGCTATTGGTTCCTGGAACTATGATAGAGGTCGTGGTCTAAAGATTGAGAGTTATTCTCTTTTATGATGTTATAATTGTTTTCATTGTTGTTTAATTGATACTTTTTATTAGCTAAAATATTATTGTTATTACATTCTATTGTATATTCTTGATTTTTTGTTTTACTTAAATTTCCTTCTAGTGTAATTGGGTTTCCTATTTTAAAATATATTTCTAATTTTATGTGTTTTCTATTTCCGTCTATTTTTGAAACATATATTTTATCTACTAACAATTTGATTAAATCTTCTATGTTTTCATCTATGTTAATTTCTTTTTCTAATGTCTTTTTTATTTGGTTCATACTATCTTCTATTGTATCTTCATTTTCTTTTTCTTCTTTTAAAGCATATATTTTTTTGTTATAACCTATTATCTCTTTGTTTAATTCTTCATTCCTTTTGTAAAATTCTTCGTCTGATAAAAGATTTTTTATTGTAAGTTCTAATAGTTTATCTTTTTTTGCTTGTACTTCTTTTATATCATCTTCTATTTTTGATATTTCTAGTTTAAAATCTTTTGTTTCGTTAAATCTTTTGTATTTGTTTAATAAATCTTCTATTATTTCTTCTTTGTTTTCTAAAAATCTATTTAACACCACTTTTAATATTTCTATTAATTCGCTTTCCTCAATAATTGGACTCTCGCAACCTTTTAAGCCGTGTGTTATATATTCACTACACGCCCATGCTGGTTTGTTACTTCTTTTACCACCAGCTATTCTGTTAAATCCTGGCTTATGTTCTTTTGCATTATGGTCTTTGCAATATATTAATCCACTAAATGTGTATCTACTTTTAAATACATCTTTATTTTCTACTCTATTTAATAAACTCTTTGCTTTTCTGTCTAAAATACTATTGCACTTTTCCCAAAGTTCTTCTGAAACAATCGCTGGTATATTTTCTTTGCATTCAAATACTTGCCATTCTTCCTTTGGCATTCTTTGAGCCTTATGTAGTTTATAATCTACTACTTTTACAGTTCCAGTTCTGTAATACCCCTTATACTTTGGATTTCTAATAATTCTTCTTAAACTTTGAGACGATATTGGTGTACCATTTTTACCAGTATATCCTTTATTTTTAAAATATTCTGCTATTTTGTAAAATCCCATTTCTCCTCTTGCATATATCTCAAAAAGTTCTCTTATCATTTTTGCTTCTTCTTCATAAATTACTAGCTTTGTTTTATCTTTTCTATATCCAAAAATGTTATTATTCCCGAAGTACTCTCTTTTTTTCAACTGATCTACTAAATCCAAATTTTACTCTTTCTGATAATTTTCTTACTTCATCTTGGGCTACACTTGCCATAATTGCAAGTCTTAATTCTGAATCTGGCATTATTGTATTAATATTATCTGATTGAAATAGCACTCCTACTCCATTTTCTAATAGCTTTTGGGTATAAGAAATACTGTCTAATGTGTTTCTTGCAAAACGAGTTACTTCTTTTGTTAGTATTAAATCAAATTTTCCTTTTTTGCTATCTTGTATCATTCTTTTAAACGCATCTCGCTTATTTACACTTGTACCACTTATACCCTCGTCTACATATCCATCTATATATGTCCAGTTAGAAACTCCTTTTATATGATTTTCAAAATAAAAAATTTGATTATCTAATGAATTTAACTGTTCGTCTTTCTCACTTGATACTCTTGCATAATATGTAACTTTGAGTGGCAAATCATATATGCTTTTTCCACTATTTATTTCTTTTCTAATATTATATAAATCCATAGTATAATCTCCTTTTCTTTATCTTTTTTAAAGTATCTTTATTGGTGCAATTATTATATATTTATTTAAAATATTTGTCTAGTATTTAAAATATAAAATTTAGTATAATCTTTCTATTTTTTACAATTCGTATTTTGTATTAATAAATCCACTTTTATATTATAAAACTTAATATATTTTTTATATTTATTTTCGAAATATTTTTCCATAATTTTCCATTTCTATATTAATTTCTTTTAACAATTCATCCTGCACGTCATCATATACCTCTCTATTTATTACTTTATTTTGAAACAATTTTCTGTTTAATATCACTTCTATTTCTAGCTTGACTTGTTTATTAGATACAATTTGTCTTTCTTCCATAAAGCCACCTGCCCTTTGTTTAGTTACTAATAAATATTCAAAGTTAGAATAGTCTATTCTATAATTTTACAACCTACATCACCTCACTTTATCTTACTTGTTAACTTTTCGTTCTACCTTCTCTCTTAAAAAAAATAAGTTAAAGATTTTACCCTTCACTTATTTACTCATTAATTTTAAATTTGTACTCCCCTATTTTCTAAAACTTTTTATTTTTTCTATTTGCAATATGACACACACATTTTTAAAAGTTTTATCTATTCTATGTACCTTACACGCTAAACTAAACACATAGTTATTCTGATTTTTGTTTTATTTTTTAATATTTTTAATATTTCTAAAATATCCGTTTAAAATTTCTTTAAAAAAGCCTCAAGCGAATATTTTTGTGGTATCCGTTTGAAGCTAGTTTTGTGTCCGGTAACATATTCTATTATCAATATATTTTATTTATAAACATATTTCTTACATCATTTAAGTTCATTCTATTTGCTTTTACCTCATTAGCTATTTTAATCAATGACATTATTGTTATTGCTGCACCTTTTCTGTTTGTTGTAATAGATATTCTTTCTAATTTTTCTTCAATATTTCCTTTAAATTCGCTTGATATAAAAGTAAAGTAGAACTCATTAATATTTTTATTAAAATTATTCCACCATTCATTTGGATTTCTTGTTTTGTCTCTTTTATTGTTTTCCTCTACATATCTCGTCATCTCATCAACTTGAGAAATTGGTAAATCGTATCCTTTAGAATAAGCTTTAGTATCTATAATTACTCCATAATTATTTTTTAAGTCTAAAGTATAAATTATTCCATCAGGTTTTCTACTTCCACCTAAGTGCAATCCTTCATATTTGCATTCTTTGGTTAGTAGTTCCACTACTTTCATCTCGAATAATCTATTCTGCTTACTGTCAAAAGAAATATCTACTAAAGATAAATATTCATGTGATAATGTATCTAATCCTTCTCTCAATTCATCTTTTTTTATTGTAATTTCTGATTTTTCATTTTTATCATCTTTTATTCTTGGTATTATAAAATCATTAATTGCATCATCAAAATAATATTTACCATTCTTTATATTTATATTAAGTCCTATATTTATTAATCCTTTTATATCGTCTCTAACTACTGTAAATAGTTCAGAAGTCATATATACTAATTCTAATCTATCTCTAATTTCTTCAAGAGTAAGTCCATCTTTTGATTCTGCAAGAATTTTTATTATATAAGCCCTTCTTGTTCTAATATAATTTCTATCTACTCCTTTAGTCGCCAGCATTTCCCACGAAATATTTTTAGGTATTCTTTTAAATTTACTTTTCCCTCTTGTTCTATTTAACGCTTTTATTCCCTTTGTAGTTATAACATATGATTGTCCTATATTTTCTGTATATGTTTTTGCTCCGACATATACAGTTATTTTTTTTGTCAATTGTTTCACTAAACCTAATTTTATCAACCATTTTGCTATCATTCTAGCATATTTATCTGACGATCCTTCTGTATCTGTTCTTAATTTGTTTTTTTCTTGTATATCATCAATATTCGCTAAAGTCATTATTAGTATGTCTTGTGGTAAACTGGTAAATCCATCTTCTCCTACAAATCCTAATTTTTGTCCTAATTCGAATTTCGTTTTTTGAGATCCATCTTCTAATAATCCTAATATTCTAACTACAGGAGGATAACTTAATAATGCCTCTTCTAATATTTCATTACGTTTTTCTCCTTCTTCACTGTTAGAAAATTTTATACCTGCTTGTGTAATTTCAAAGGAGTCATCGAAGTAATTATAACTTATAAAACCTAAACATTGTGCCCATCTTATAAAATTATCCGCAGGCCAGTCACTTATAAATGGTCTCTGTTGCCCCTTTACAGTTGCTTGTACAATTCCATTACATCTTGCAGATGATCTTGGAGAAAAAGCTGTTCCTACTAAATCTCCATACTTTAGTTTTAAAGGTCGTGAATTTAATGCTTTCAATATTCTCTCTTGACCGTCTCTTTTTTCTATTAATTTAGATATTTTATTATTAACTAATTCTTTATATGTTTCCGACTTTTCATTAAAAATTGAAACTACTTTATATAATGCATCAAAATCACTTGGATCTTGTACCCAACCAAATGTCCTAAAACTTCTTTTGTCCATATCTTTTATTTCTATCAATTTATTTTCCCCCTTAATAATTGATTATTAGTACTTCTTTGCTTTTTCCTTTCTTGGTATTATAGCTAGAATTAGAATAATCATTATCTAAATATATAACTTTATACTTTTTACTCCATTCTTTAAGTAGTACATTTTGTTTTCCTTTATGTTCTATTACATTTGATAGTGCAAATTTAATATTTTTTTCATTAACTTTATCTAAAAAGTTATACAATTTTAGTTCTTCTTCTTCTTTCCAATCTTTGAATCCTCTATTTCCATCATTATAAGAACCTGTTGTAATTAAATACGGTGGATCACAATATATAAAGTCTTCATTTCCTAAGTTTTCAATAGAAACCTTATCAAATTCTTTTGATGAAAAGTCTATATTCATATTTTTTAATTTATGAGAAAATAGAATTAAATTGTTTTTCATATTTTCCGAAAATTGGCTTCTATTTCTTCCAAATGGATTATTATATTCTCTATTATTATTGAATCTAAATTGATAATTAAATGAGTAACAAGTTAAAGTATATAAATCTATAGGGTCTTTTGTTTCATTGTAATGAATTCTAAAGTTCTTATAAGCATTTTCATTTTCCTTACTTAGTCCATATAATATAATATTATTATTTATTTTCTCTAAAATATTTTCCACTGAATCGTTATATAATTCTTTATATAAGTCAATTATAAAATAATTAATATCATTACATACTGTTTTTTTACTTTTGACATTAATTCCTACATTAAATCCTCCAGAAAATAAATCAACAAAAGTATTTATATCTGTTGGAAAATATTTCATTAATTGTGGCAATAACTTATATTTTCCTCCAATATAATTTAATGGACTCTTAATATATTTCTTATGGTAATCTACTGTGTAATTTTGAATATCATAAGAATATTCCTCTTCATCTTCCCTTAATGTAGCCTGCATTTTTTTTAATATTGGTATTTTAATATAAATATTATTTATGTCTATTTTTTGCTCTTTTTTTATGTAAAAAAGATATTCATAATGTTGCTCCATTTTCTTAGTTAATTTATTTTGATACTGTTTATATGATATTTGATACAATTTATATGTCTTTTCATTTCCATACTTTTTTAAGATTTGTTCTATTTCTTCTTTTTTTAATATTCCTTCTTGATTATAACTTACAATAATATGCTTAAATTTTGCATTTTTAATTAATTCATCTAGTTCATCATAAACTTTTGATTTTATACAATAATTTGACTTTTCTTTAGTATATGTTCTTATACCTGTTTTACCATTTATATTCGGTTCATCATATCGTGCAATCGTTTCAAGTAGATGATAATTAGGCAAATATTGCCTTGAGTTATATGGTGGATCAATGTATAAAATATCTCCACTAATTTTTTTTATTAGTTCATTTGCATCTTCTCTATAACATTCATTTTCTTGATAATTATTTACAACATTTAATCTAATCATTTCAAATTTTTTAAATGCTCTTTTATCCCATTTTTTTAAGTATGCTCCATATGTGCCTGTAATATTGGAAATAAAGGGAACTCCTTCAATTAATGTTGCTAATAAATAATAATATTCATTTTCGCTTATCAATTTTCCTTTTTTCCATTGTTCAATATTGGTTCTAATATAATCAATTCTCTTTGCATTTTCCGGGGTCAAATACATTCTTTCACAGTTGTCATTTGGTGAATAATTATCATATATAAATGTTTTAATGTTCTTCATATCAATTTTTGTTGTTTCTAAATAATCTAATATATTTTCTACCTTTAATTTGTTTCTTAATTTTTCAAAATTCGGTATTTCATTATTTGATATTGTTGCTTTTTGAAGTACATATGAAAAATATAAAATATCATTTGAAATAATTTTGTATTTGTTTTTAAAAAATCTAGCTACTGATGATGTGCCAGAAAATAAATCACAAAATACTTTTTCATTTCCAGAACAGTTTTCTTCTATTACTTGTTTTATATTATTTAATAAATTAGTTTTATTTCCAATATATCTCATTTTACCTCCTTTGCATCCCAAAACATCCTTATTGTATTATAAGATATATTTTTTTTCAATATATTTTACTAATTTTCATATAATTTATTATCTCATACATAGAATCATTTTTTACTTCATTATATACAAATAATTACTATTCCTTATTTTTTCTAAGCACTAATTATATACCCAGCTACTTCTCATATTAGGATTTTTGCCCTTATAATAATCTCTATCTTTTGTTAGATCTACATCTTTTATATCTGTTCCATCATTTTGCTGTTTTTGTATGGTTCTTTCTATATCTCCTTTTAATAATTGACTAACATCTGTACTATACTCAGGTGCATCTCCTTCTGGTCCTATAGTACTAAACTCATAAAATGAACCTACTCCCCATTTTTCTGCTTTTTTTCTACTAATTTCATATCTTGTTTTTTCACCCAAATGATATTGATCCTGATAATAAGTATTAGTTTTTAAGTCATATCCTGCATATAAAACCTCACCTCTATATTCTGAATATGCTTTCAAATATTCTTCCATCTTTTTTTCTAATATTTCAGTATATTCAGTAGGCAATTTTAATTTCTTACATAATTCATTTGGAAAATTTTTACTTGCAACTTCTAATTTTTCCTTTTCTTTCTCTAATTCCTTCATAAATTTTGCAACATCATTGTTCTTATTTTTTTCATTTGCTATTTTATTAGAGATTTCTAATTCCAATATTCTTCATCCTTTCTTTTTATGATAGTTCGTACATTTTTTGTAACATACTATATCTATTCTTCTTCTATAATTTTATATCCAGCAATCTTATATCCTTTTAACCTTCTACTATACATTTTTTCTAAAATTTTCATATTGTCCAAATAATCATATACAACTACTTTTTCTTTTCCCTCATGCTTTCTATGTAATCTTCCTACATATTGTATTATTCTCCCTTTCCATGAAACCGGCATAGTCAAGAACAATGTATCTAATCTACTATCATCAAATCCTTCTCCTATTGAGCTACTTGTTGCAAGTATTATTCTTGGTTTATTTTCTTTATCCGCTTCTTCTAAAATTTTTTGTACTTCTTTTGTTTTTTTCTTTCCAATATTTCCTCTATAAATCACTACTGGAACTTTTAAATCTAATAAACCTTCTTCTAAGATTTTTAAATGTTCAACTCTTTCAGTTAGAACAATAGGTATTCTTCCATTTCCAACACATCTTTTTATATCTTCAATTATTAAACTGTTTCTAAAAATATTATGACTCATATCATTTAAAATCTCTGATACCTGGATTCTTTCCTTTTCTTCAGGAAATATATATCTGTATCCTGTCCTTTTTACTATTACTGTGTGTTCCATTTCTTTATTTTGTTTTAGTTCACGATGTCCTACTCTAATTCTTATATCTCCACATTGCATATATATAATTTTATGCCATCCATCTTTTCTTGTAGGAGTAGCCGTCAAACCATACACGTACTTACTTTTTATTGCTTTCAATACTTTTTCAAAACTATATGCAGCAACGTGATGACATTCATCTACAATAACTAGGCCATAACTTTGTACCATTTCTTCTAGGTTATCTTTTCTTGATAATGATTGAATACTTGCTATATCTAATTTTCCATTCAAATCATCTTTACTAGCCCCACATTGCCCTATCTCTTTCTTATTTATATTAAAAAAATACGATAATCTTTCCTTCCACTGTTCTAATAAGCTATTTCTATTTACTAAAACTAAAGTATTCGTTTTTAATTCAGATATAATTTTAGCTCCTATAACAGTTTTTCCAAAACCTGTAGTAGCACATAATACTCCTGTTTCATATGTAATTAATTCTTTCATTACCTTTTCTTGTTTCTTATCTAATTTACCATTAAATTTATAATTGGTTTTAATCCCCTCTTGTCTTGTATCTTTAATACATAGTTTTACATTACTTTTTTCACATATTTCTCTTATTTTTTCTATACATCCCCTTGGCAAAATTAAAAATCTTTCATCTTCTTCAAAACAACTTATAATCCTTGGCGTTTTGTAAATTGGTAACCTTAATTTTTGTTTTTCATAAAACTCAGGATTAGTAAAACTTGCTAGTCTTTTCAAATACGTTATTTCATTCGGCAACAATTTTAACTTTTTTACATATATTTCATTATCAAATATACATTCTATATTATTAACAAATATAATATCCTTCAAATTTTCCTTTTTAGGTAATTCATCATCTGATAATTCATCTAATTCTGGCTCATTATAATCATCTTCATTATATTTATCTATAAATTCACATAGTTCGTCATTTTTTACCTTTTTAATATTTAATAAAATGTCTATCTGATTTTTTTCCACTTCAAAGTATTTATTTACAAAAACTGTATTCCCATTTTTGCAACATTCTCCTTGAAATGGTAATGCTATTAAATTGCCAAATCCCCCATTTGGCATTATATCTTGATTTGGAAATAATCTGTCATATGAACTTAAGTCTAATGATGCTTTTTCCATTGTTTTAGTTATAAGAATATTTCCCATTTTTCTTGCATTTCTTGCTAATACAGTTTCTTCAAAAAATATCCATACATGTGCTCCATTTCCTGAACGAGATTTTTCTACATATATTGGTATATTTAATTGATCGCAGATATCCCAAAATGCAATTACATCTTTTTCATAAGTCTTTTCATCAAAGTCAATTACTAAGAAATTGCATAAATCACCTGGTAGTAATGGATATATTCCTACTGTTATTTCACCTTTTAAATGTTTTAGTATTACATCTTCTGTTAAAGGTTGTAACTCTCTATTTGCACATTCATTACATTTTATTCTGGGCTTATCACATTTAAATCTACTAAACTCATTCTTACAAACTGGTGAATATCCTGATTTTCCTGTTTTATTGCTTGTCCACCTTTTAGCATATATATCTGTTCTGCCCTTAAAAAGTTCCATAAATATTTTTACTTTTTCATCGTTTGAAATAGTTGTTTTAGTTTTAACCTTCTCCTGTTTTTCTAATTTACCGTATATTTTTTCTTTTAGCATAGTGTTTTCACTTTGCAAATTTTTAATCATTTCAATTAGTTCATTTTTATCCAAATCTTCTAACAACTACTATTTCCTACTTTCTTTTTATTAATATTTACTAATATCTGTTCTATATATTTCATTAATAGTTCTATTGCTAATACATCTTCTCTATTTACTATCTTCCTATCTCCATCACATATTTATTTTTCTCATAGTATTATATCACATATTCTTACATTTTCATAGCTTTTAGACGAATTTTCTTTATTATCCACATTTACATTTCCACCTTACACACAACCTCGTACACAAACTTTTCTTTCATTACATAGCCTGTCCTCTTTTCTCCACTTCTTGTTATATACCCGCTTCTTCTTACTTTTCTAATAAACTCAAATCTACTATATCTATTCTCTTTCTTGCAACCATTATAGAGGTAATTATTCCTGTATCTAAATCTGCTGTTACATCTTGCACATAGCCGAAGTCTTCTTCCATCTGTAATATTTACTACTTCCTTATGCTTAAAATCTAATCCTTTCGTTCCCATATAAAAATCCCCCCTATTGCTATTTATATGCAACAGGGGCTTGGGCTAGTTATATTTATAGTTGTCTCGTTTATTTGCAAATACATCTGTATTATATTGTTTCTGTTTTCTTATTTCACTTTTCTTTCTTTCTTCATTTTGCATCCTTATTATTTTTTCCTTTTGCTTTGGTGTTGATAGATAATCTCTAAACAAGTTAAATAATATTGCCTTGGTTTCTGGGAGCATTGGTTGATTTTTTAATTCTATTTCCTTATCTAGCTCATAAATATATTCTTCATTTCTATTTTCTTCTATTGCTCTAATTACTTCAGAAGGAATTTTATTAAATTCTTCTTCATTTAACTCTTGTAATATCGTATATACCTCGGTATATGCATTTTTGCGATTATTCATATTGCTTTTATTCCTCCTTCTTTCGTCTCTTCTACTAATGTTGACAATGCCATATTTTCTCTGTCTGCCATCTCTATATCTGTTAACGAGCTAATTGATGCTTCTGCGATTTCTTTTCCTGTTCTTTTTTTATAATTTTCATTCTTATATTCCAAACTTATTCCTAATTCTGTCAGATCCTTTACTTGTTCTTCTGTTGGGTTCTTTCCTTTTACTCCCCTAAACGTTCTTGCTATACGCTCTTTAGTATATCCTATCTTATAATCAGGATTTAATCCTATTTTTTCTATCTCTTCTACTTCTATTTTGGATTTCTTTGCTAAACTTTTTATTGTATCTCTACGTACTATTTTTGAAACATCTACTCCTATTTTTTTTAATTTTTTTA
This sequence comes from uncultured Clostridia bacterium, assembly GCA_947624655.1. Taxonomy (GTDB): domain Bacteria; phylum Bacillota; class Clostridia; order TANB77; family CAG-508; genus JAAWPK01. The sequence goes on from CANQLH010000017.1 coordinate 15,019, forward strand.
ATTTTTCTATAAATTCTTGTGTTTGCTCCAATCTTTTTTCTAGACTTATTCCTAATTCTGCTAGTCTTTCTATTTGTTTTTCTGTTGGTTTTTTTCCTCTTGATTTTCCTCTAAATGCTAATGCTATATGATCTTTAGTGTATCCTATCTTATCATTTGGATTTAGTCCTATTTTTTCTATTTCTTCTACTCCTATTTTAGATTTCTTTGCTAAACTTTCTATTGTATCTTTTTGTTTTATTTTTGAAACGTTCACTCCTATTTTTTGTAATTTTTCTAAATTTTCTATAAATTCTTGTGCTGTATTTCTTTCTCCTTTCTCCATAATGTACAAGCTCTAATGCTGAAAATGCGTTTCCTACTGTTTGAATTAATAAATTATTATTTGCTGTATGTGGAATTACAGGCTCCATTCCATATTCTCTTTCAAGTAGTGTTAACTTAGCAATTATTTTATTTTTTTCTAATGATTGATTTTCACTTAAAGCTTGATAACTGCTAAGTTTTGCAATTGGTGCTTTATATGTAATTCCTTTTTTTAGTTTAGCTTTATTGGGATTAATCTTTTCTTTTGATGTACACCTTGTTTCTATTATTTTCTTTAATTCGTCTGAAGTTTTTGCTTTTTCAATTTCTGACAATGTTTTTTGTAGTTTGTTATCAGAATTTATAGAAGAAATATATTCATCTACTCTTTTTTCAATCTCTTCTAACATATATTGTCCTGCAAAAATTACCTTTTCTCCTAATTCTTTTTTTGGTACTCTTACCATTATGTATCTATCTTTATAAAATCCTCTTGCATAAGAAATAGATACATTTGCATTACTTGAAAGTGAAATGCAATTTGTATCTTTTCTATAGTGCATTTTTATATGATCATACACTTCTTCTAAGCTTATTTCAGAATCCTCATTATATTTCGGTTCTCCTTTTTCTGTATCTTGCTTATATCTTTCTCTATCTGTCCTTATTCTCTCAAAATGTCCTGAAGTACTTTCTTCTAACTCTTGATTATCTGCCATATTAAGAGCACGAAAAAAATAATAATTTTCTTCATCTTCTACTATATTAAATTGATCTATATTAAATAAATTGCTCATTTTCGCTTCCTTCATTTTTAATCTGTTAATGTATTATTATACCATATTTTAGCTTATTTGTAAACTTTAGGCTTTAAAGCCAATCCTTTGGTTTCTATTCAATAAAAAGTATAATATAACCTTCTTTTGGAAATAATGAAATTAATACATTATAATTCCAAAAGGAGGTTTTCTGTTTGATAAAAAAGGTTGAAATATGTGGAGTTAACACATCAAAACTACCTGTACTATCAAATAAAGAAAAAGACGAACTTTTTAAAAAAATTAAAAATGGAGATAAAGAAGCAAGAGAAGAATTTATCAATGGTAATTTAAGGTTAGTTCTTAGTGTTATACAAAGATTTGGTGGCAGAGGAGAAAATCCAGATGACTTGTTTCAAGTAGGATGCATTGGTCTAATAAAAGCAATAGATAATTTTGATATGAGTTTGAATGTTCAATTTTCAACTTATGCCGTTCCAATGATTATTGGAGAAGTTAGAAGATACTTAAGAGACAATAATCCAATTAGAGTTAGCCGTTCAATAAGAGATTTAGCATATAAGGCTATACAAGTCAAAGAAAAACTTACAAAAGAAGATGGAAAAGAGCCCACAATAGATAAAATTGCAAAAGAGCTTGGAATAGAACGAGAAGAAATTGCCTTTAGCTTTGATGCAATTCAAGACCCTATATCTTTGCAAGAACCTGTTTACAAAGATGGAGCTGAAAATATTTTTATAATGGACCAAGTTAGTGACAACAAAAATACTGATGAAAAATGGGCAGAAAACTTAAGCTTAGCAGAAGCTATGAAAAAATTAAATAAAAGAGAAAAAACTATTATAACTAAAAGATTCTTTGATGGAAGAACACAAATGGAAGTAGCAGATGAAATTGGAATATCCCAAGCGCAAGTATCAAGACTTGAAAAAACTGCAATACAAAGAATAAAGAAAAATTATAAATAACTACATCAGATGCAAAACTATTGTTTAAGATAAATTAAAGTTATGCCTTTATTATATGGTATAACTTTTTTCTCTATTCTTTTATGATTAAAATTTTTTCTTACCATATTAAGTATTACTTGTCCTTGTCTATATCCATGTATTACAACAACCTCTTTTATTTTTTCTGTTGCTGTGTCAATTGCTCTTTCTAAATAAAACCTTGCTTCTTCCTCCTGCATATTATGCAAATCTACAATAATTCGTTCATCATCTGCTATAAACATATCATCAAGCATATTTTTACCTCCTGTTTTCTATAAGATAAAAAAAGGAACTTATTTCCAAGTTCCTTAATATTATATACATAAGAAAATCTTTCAATCTATGTAATAAGATTAAATTGCATTCATTTTATTCATGCGAAAAGTTACTTTATTATATATAGAAAATTGAAAGAACTACAGCAAGCACTGCAAATATAATTCCCAACGTAATAGTTAATCTTTTTCTTTTTCCTTCTTTTGTTCTTCCTTTATTTTGATTGTAGAAATTATTTGAGCTTGATCCTGTAATTGTTGCTGTAACTCCAGAATCTTCCTTAGATTGAATCAATGTTAATATAATTAATACAACTGCTACCACAACATATACTAACATTAATATAGTTTTTATAATTTCCATTTAATATAATCATTCCTTTCTTAAACCTGCTTCGATATTAAAAAGCAATATTAATTTTAACATACTTTTTTTATAAATGCAATTATTTTATTAAAAAATATGTAAATTGTTATTTTTCTAATTTATGATAAATCTTTTTGCCCTTTCTCAATATTGCAAAATTATCTTTAAAGTCTTTTTCTGACATCATATAATTAATATCGGTAATTTTATTATCATTTAAAGTAATTCCACCTTGCTCAATAAGCTTTTTAGCCTGCCCTTTAGATGGAGCAATTTCTGTTTTAACTATTGCATCTACTAAGCTAATATTTACATCTTCTATTTTTGTTGTAGGCATATTTTCAATGCTTCCCATGCCTTCAAATAATGCTTTTGCAGTTTCTTCTGCATTCTTTGCTGCTTCTTCTCCATGTATTAATTTTGTTATCTCATAAGCTGCAACTCTCTTTGCCTCATTTATATTTTCATCTTTTAAAGAAGCTAGTCTTTCAACTTCGTCATCAGGTAAAAATGTTAAAAGGCTCAAAACTTTTCTAACCTCTGTATCTCCAATGTTTCTCCAATATTGATAAAATTCGTAAGGAGACGTCCTTTCAGGATTTAACCATAAAGCTCCCTTTTCTGTCTTGCCCATTTTCTTTCCTTCTGCTGTTGTAAGTAGTTTAAATGTTAATCCATAAGAGTCCTCTGCTCCTACTTTTCTAATTAACTCTACTCCTCCTATGATATTAGACCATTGGTCATTTCCACCAATTTGCATCTTACAATTATATTTGTCATGAAGATATAAAAAATCATAACTTTGCATAAGCATATATCCCATTTCGAAAAATGTTAGTCCTGTTTCTAATCTTGCCTTATAGCACTCTGCTGCAAGCATTTTATTAACTGAAAATAATGTTCCAATTTTTCTCATAAAATCTATATAATTTAAGTTTAATAGCCAATCTGCATTATTTACAATAATTGCAGCATTTTCTCCTTCAAATGAGACAAATTTTTCTGCCTGTTTTTTAAGAGCCACTACATTTTTATCTATTGTCTCTCTAGTTAACATTTTTCTCATATCTGTTTTGCCTGATGGGTCACCAATAGATGCTGTTCCTCCACCCATTAATATAATTGGTTTATGTCCAGCCTTTTGCAATCTAGAAGCAACCATTAATGCAACAAAATGTCCTATATGCAAACTATCTGCTGTTGGATCTATTCCTACATAAAATCTTACACTTTCTTTTTGAAATAATTCTCTCATTTCTTTTTCATGTGTCATTTGCTCTATGTAGCCTCTATCTTCAAGTTCTTTTATTATATCTGTCATATATATATCACTCCCTCATATTATATACATCATCTTAATTTTTGCATATTTTATCATATTTATAGCAAAAAGTAAATAGTTGCATTTATGTCTTGAATTTTAAATTTTATTATGATAATATATTTATGTATAAATAATTTTTATAATTAAACTTTCTAGTTAAAAAGAGAAAGGAATGAATATTTATGGGAAATAATAAAAAGAATAATAATATAGAAGTAATCTCTGGAGATGGAAAAGACTTAGATATTTCTGCTGTATATGACCATATTCCACCTAGTAAACCTAGAATTAAAGAAAATAATGATAAAAAAATTGTAATCCCTAACGAAAAAAAGAAGAATAATTAACAAAAATATTGACAAATCGCAAAAATGTGTTTATAATATTAAAGTGTTGTTTATGGCGAAGTAGCTCAGTTGGCTAGAGCATCCGGTTCATACCCGGCAGGTCGAGAGTTCGAATCTCCCCTTCGCTACCAAAAATATTAAAAGCCTTTAAAATAGAATGTTTCAGTCACTTTGAAACATTCCATTTTTTTATTTAACACTTTTTTAACGACTCATATATTTTGGATTTATAGTTATTACTAGTCTGCCACATTAATTATTTGTCTCCTCTACTGCCTGTCTTAGTGCCTTCGTTAATTCTTTTTGCATTAAATTAAAAGAGCACTTCCACCTTGTTTTATTAGTGGTAATGCTCTGTTCTGTGTCTATCATATCTATATGTCTTTTAGATACTCTAAAATTAGTACCTTCTAAAAATCCTCCGTTCCTAACTATTGGGTGGTGGCTGCCTGTTCCGCCCTCAGAAACTTTATATTATACGGAAGAAGCATTTGCTTATTGCAAATGCTTCCCATTAACATAGGCAATTGGTAGGTCTGCCAAGTCCCTACATCTCTTTAACCTTTTCAGGTGCGTGGAAGGCAATATCGTCCACCTCAATTCCCTATATTCTTATTGTACTTTTATTATAGCATTTTTATTCACTTTTGTCTAGTATTTTAAATAAATTACTTTTCCTTTATTCTTTATTGTTTGTTCCCAACTTTTATCTCTTTGTCTCATTATTGTTATTATTGAATTTTTATTATACTTTTTTTCTTCTTTATTAGTTGCCAACTTAATTACAACTCTTACTTTTTTATCTATTTGTTTAATATGCTTAAGATAAATTAAAGTATCCTTTTGGTTGTATTCTTCAAGTATTACATCTGGATTTTCTATAATTTCTCTTAAATAGTCTTTTACTTGATTATACTCTTCTTCATGATATTTTAAAATATGGTTATTTAATCTTTCATATGTTAATATTAAAATATCTGTTATTACTTTTTGTTTATAATCTCCTATTTTATCTTTATCTATTTTACCTATGTTAATATATTCTTCCATTATTTTCCCTTTCTAATTTATTTTACTGTATTCCTAATGTTTTTTCAACATTTTATACTATTTTTTTATATTATTCTCCTACTAAAGCTTCTATGTTTTTTATCTTGATATAATACTCCTCCTTTAAATACAACATTTTTACACCTTCTTTCCACAATAAAAGCACCTACTTAATTAGTAAGTGCTTGATTTTCTTATATCCTCTATACTATTATTATATTTTGCAAATTTTTTTTCGAGTTCTTTTATTTTTTTCTTTATTCTTGCATCTATTTTATCTATGTCAAATCCATTTGGATAAAATTTTCCTATCTTATTTAATAGTTCAGGAATATTTTTTGATTCTAATATATTTTTTATATCATTCTCGTTCATTTAATATCTCCTCTATATATTTATATAATTCTATATTTTTATTTTTTAATAATTGCTTATCTACAATATAACACCTTAGCCCTTCTGGTAAATAATCTCTGAATACATTATAATTAAATTTACCATTTTATCAGCTTTGTTAATATCAATGTATTTTATATATCATTGTATAACTGGTTCTTTATATGTTACTTTTCCATTTTCGTCAACTTTAAACTCTACCTTTATCAAAAATCTTGAAAATATAACCAATTTATATTCGCCGTGTTTCTAATTTACCATATAGTTTTTCCCAATTATACTCTCTTTTAGATATATTATTTATGTCCTCAGATACCATAACCGTATCTTTCCAAGAAGTGCTTAACCTTTGCTTTTCTATATAATATTCTTCAGTTTCACTCCTTCTAACTTTTTTCAATATTTTATATCCCAATCCATTACCATATTTATATGGTATGGTATTGTTATCTATAATTTGGTAAGTTATACCAGTATTGGATATATTATTAATAGAAATTGTAACATTATTAGTTGAATAATCTGCCATTCTCAATATTCTATCTGGTATTTTTACATTGCTCTTTTGCTTTGTTATTTCTATCTTTTCTATACCAGCAGTAGAACCTTTTGCTGGAGTTCCACCTCTATATGTAATAACTACTTCTTGTCCTTGTTTAAAGCCTATGTTTCCTTCCTTTGCATAATCTATATCTATAATAGTAAAATCGCCATCTTTCATAATAGTCATACCTTTATCATTTACTGCTACTACAATTGCTTTCATTGTTTCGATTTGTTCATTTGCATTTATTATAACAAATTCCGATTTTTTTGATTTTTTTGTTTGACCCACATAAAAAATAACTGCCATTACAATCAAAATTAAAATGAAAACAACGAATAATATCATTCCATACAAAAAATCATTATTCTTTTCTTTCTTTTCCTCCATGCTATTCCTCCTAACTTTCTGCTATAATGAATTTATTTCTGGTTCTTTAGCAAAAATCTCTCCATTTTTATCTATTGTAAAATAAATTCTTGTATAATAGTTCATAAATTGGGTAGTAAAATAATATTCTCCGTTCTGTCAATTTATCCAATATTCCACTCATATCAAAACTTCCTTTACATACTGTTCCCTCATCACTTACAAATATTTCTTTTATGCTTTCCCCACTATATACTTTCTCTCCATATAATGTTCCAATTTCATATGTATTATCATTTTTTAAGTAATAGTTGTTTTTATTATCATTTCCTAAATTATATGTAAGTTCATTTTTATCTATCATTGTAAGCACAATTCTATCTTTAGTAAATTCTTCTTTTTTAATAGAAACCCTATCATCTTTTCTATATGCATATTCTAAAATATCATCAGGTATATCAATATCACTTTCTTCTTTCAAAATCTTAATTTTTTTAACATTGCTATAGTCTCCAGGATATGTTGCATATATCCATCCATCGAAATATATTTTTATTTCTTGACCTGGGCAAAAATCCATATTCTTTGCTTTATTTAGTCCTACTCTACATAATCCGCTATTATTGCTATAGCATAGCATTAAATTATCATATACTGATATTACAACGGCCTTATCTGTAACTGTTTTTGTTATATTAATCTTTCCTGATTCAAAATAGTATTTTACTAAAAGCAATGCCCAAATAATCATAATAATAATCAATAACCTAAACAATATGGATTTTTTCTTTTCTTTCATTACTATTCATCACTCCTTTTCAAATCATAAGCTAATTTTGAATAATGAAAATAGCATGTTTGTTTACGTCAAAACTTACAACATGCTATTTTTACTTCTCTATTCTTCTCTTTCTCTCTCTTCAACTTTTTCTTCTGTTTTAGATACCTCTTTTGTCTGAAGAGTTACTTTATCAGGTGTAACAACAATATTTTGAGAAAATGCATTTCCTCCTGCACCTGAATTTTTGCGTTTTTTCCTCATAGACATAAAATACTCTGGTATAATTGTTGCAATTCTCTTATATGTTTCCTTAAATGCTTCTTTTCTATTTGTATCTTTATCAGCATCTATTATTTCTTCTGGAGATTCTACTGGATCATATCCAACAAGGCTAACCTTTTCTTTTCCTCTTTTTTCTTTTGCCAAATTCTATCGTCTCCCTTCCTACTAGACTAATTCATATAATCTCTAAGTTTTTTGCTACGACTTGGATGTCTAAGTTTTCTTAATGCTTTTGCCTCTATTTGTCTAATTCTTTCCCTTGTAACTTCAAACTCTCTTCCTACTTCTTCCAAAGTTCTTGCTTTGCCATCTTCTAACCCAAATCTTAATCTTAAAACTTTAGCTTCTCTTGGTGTTAAAGTTCCCATTACTTCATCAAGTTGTTCTTTTAGCAATGTATATGCTGCTGAATCTTGTGGTGCTGGAGAATCTTCATCAGGGATAAAATCTCCTAAATGGCTGTCATCCTCTTCTCCTATTGGAGTTTCAAGTGATACTGGATCTTGAGCTATTTTTTGAATTTCCATAACCCTATCTATTGGCATTTCTAGTTCTTCTGATAGCTCTTCTGGGGTAGGCTCACGACCTAACCTTTGAAGTAAGTGTCTAGAAGTACGAATTAATTTATTTATAGTCTCAACCATATGAACAGGAATTCTTATAGTTCTTGCTTGGTCAGCTATTGCTCTAGTTATTGCTTGTCTTATCCACCATGTAGCATAAGTGCTAAATTTATATCCTTTTGAATAATCAAACTTCTCAACAGCCTTAATAAGTCCCATATTTCCTTCTTGTATTAAATCTAAAAAGAGCATTCCTCTTCCTAAATACTTCTTAGCAATACTAACAACGAGCCTTAGATTTGATTCTGCAAGTTTTTGCTTAGCTTCTTCATCTCCATCCATAATTCTTTTTGCTATTTCTAACTCATCATCATATGTAAGAAGTGGAATTCTTCCTATCTCTCTTAAATACATTCTAACTGGATCATCTAAACTTATACCTTCAAAATCAGTTAAACTTGCATCACTAATATCAACCTCTTCTATTGATTCTAACTCATCAATATCAGGTTCTACATCTTCAAAATCATCTCTTAATAAATCAACTCCCATTTCTTCAAAGACATCAAATACCTTATCAATTTCTTCTGGGTTAACATCTTCAAGCTCTGAGGCTAATTCTCCATAAGTGATACTGCCTTTTTCCTTAGCTTTCGATAATATCTCATTTACTCTATTCTTTTCTGTCTTGTTTTCTTCTACTTCTTTTTTTGCTTCTGAGTTTTGTTCTTCAATTTCTTCTTTATCTGCTTTTTTATTTTTTTCTTCTTTTTCATCTTTCTTTGCTTTTTCTTCACTTTTTTTGTCTGCTTCTTTTGGTGTTTCTATTTTTTTAGTTTCTTTCTTTTCTTTTACGTCTTCATTCTTCTTTTTAGTTTCTTTATTATTTTTTATATCTTGTGTTTTTTCTTTAACTTCATTATTTTTATCTTTCTTTTGAAGATTTTCTTGGATTTCATTTTTTGAATTTTTACTCTTTGCTTTAGCTGATTTTTTTATCTCTTCTTGTTCTTCATTCATTCTAAGTTTAGCCTCCTTACTTTATACTAACTAACTTCTTACTTATCTCCTTTAATCTATTTTCAATTTCTTTTGTTTCTTCAACATCTAAGTTTCCAGAAATTAATTTTTTTAATATTAAACTTTTTTCTTCTAAAAGTTTATCTTTAACAAATTTTTTAACCAAATCATCTATTGCCTTATCAACATCAGTTATATCAAGCTCTTTTGCCAATATATATGTAATGTGATTAACAAGTTCATCATCGCCTTCAAATAATCCTATCACATTACTAATATCCCCTTTTTCTAGCTCTTCATACAAAATTGTTACAATTTTTTTGTTTTTTTCATCTTTAAAATCATTTGGTTGAATATTATCTTTTATTTTGTTATAGACAGTTTGTCCTTCATTTATAAGTAAACAAATTATTAAATTTTCCCTAGCAAAGTTTTTATCCGTACTTTCTTTGTTTGATTTTACTTGATTATTTCTTATCGCACTTGGTCTATCTAATATTTTTTCTCCTACTGAATTTGAATGCGATAATTTATTTATCTGGGCATATATTGCTTCTCTTGAAATTCCATAGTTTGTAGAAATCTTATCAATATATACTTCCTTTTCAATATCGCTTTTACATTTAAGTAAAATACTGCTAATCTCATTTAAAAATTTAATTTTGTCATTTACTTGATTTAAGTCTAGGTTTTGTTTTAGATTTTTAACTTTAAATTCGACTAATGAAATTGCATTTTGTACAAATAAATTAAACTTTCCGCTTCCATATTTGATAACAAATTCGTCTGGATCTTTTGCACCTTCAAGCTGTAATATCCTGATATCATATCCTAAATCTTGTAATATCTCAAGTCCTCTCATTGTAGCACCCTGACCTGCCGCATCAGCATCATACCCAATAATGATTTTCGACTTGTATCTCTTCAAAAGTCTTGCTTGTTGTTGAGTAAGAGCAGTTCCAAGAGACGCAACAGCATTATCTATTCCTCTTTGATGAAGTGATATTGCATCCATATATCCTTCCACCATAATTAAGAAGTCTTTTTCTGTTTTTTTAGCAATATTTAATGCAAATAAGTTTCTTCCTTTGTTATAGCACACAGTATCAGGTGAATTAATGTATTTAGGCTTTGAATCATCTAATGCTCTTCCTCCAAATGCAATTACTCTGTTCTTTACATCCATTATTGGAAACATAAGTCTTTTTTTAAAAGCATCAGTTGGCGTTCCATTTTTAGAAGTTACAACTAATTTTGATGCAAATATTTCTTCATCTTGAAATCCACGCCTTTTTAATTCTCTATATAAATCATCATAATTGCCTGCATAGCCTATTTGGAATTTTTTTAACGTTTCATTATCCATTCTTCTCTTTTTTACATAATCCTGTGCTGGTTTTGCAGTAGGCTTATATAAATTTTCATGATACCACTCAGCTGTTACTTCATTAACCTTAAATACCTTTTCTTTTAAAAGTATTTGTTTTTGCTCTTCTTCACTTGTTTCAAATTTAGGAAGCTCAATATTTACTCTATCAGCTAGCATTTCAACTGCTTCTTTAAAGTCAATATTTTCTATTTTTTTTACAAAACCAATCACATCTCCACCTACTCCACATCCAAAGCAGTGGAAAATTTGCTTAGTTTCAGACACTGAAAATGATGGCGATTTTTCATTATGAAATGGACATAATCCAAAATAATTTCTGCCGTGCCTTTTTAGTACAACATACTGTGAAATTACATCTACTATATCCGTATTAGCCTTAATTTCTTCGATTAAGCCATTATCATATCGCACCATCATTTTACCCTTCCTTCAATCTTATTATATTATTCGACACACAAGGTGTAAATCCTTCCTACATTATGTCGATTAATGTGAATAAGTGAAAGATTATATTTAATTAATATAATTATCCTAATATTTCTTCAATCAGTTTTGCAAGTTCTTCTGCCTTTTTTTGAATATAACTTTTACCTTCTCCTTCAATCATTACTCTTATTAAATTTTCTGTGCCAGATGGTCTAATAAGGACTCTTCCATTATTCTTAAATTCTTTTTCTAGGCTTTCAATTCCATCATTTATCTCTTTATATTCTTTGTATAAAGCTTTCTTACTATTATCAACTTTTGCATTAACCAATACTTGTGGATATATCTTTATCTTCTCATGAAAACTTGAAGCCTTACACTTATTTCTTAGCAATATCATAATAATCATTAATGATGTTAAAATGCCATCTCCTGTTGGATTATAATCAAGCATAATAACGTGGCCTGATTGTTCTCCTCCAAGATTATATCCATTTTTTAACATTTCTTCTAAAACATATCTGTCTCCCACTTTAGTTTGTTTTATATTTATATTATTATCTTCTCCGAACTTATTTAGGCCTAAATTGCTCATAACAGTTGCAACTAGTGTATTCTTATTTAATTTTCCTTCTGACTTTAAATATTCAGATATAACGGCAAGAATTATGTCTCCATCAATTATATTTCCATTTTCATCAACTGCAAGACACCTGTCACCATCGCCATCATATGCAATTCCTAGGTTTAATTTATTATCTACAACATATTTTGCAATTTTTTCTAAGTGAGTTGAACCACAATCTTTATTAATATTTACTCCATTAGGAGTATTATTAATTATCCTATATTTTAAGCCAAGTTTAGAAAATACTTTTTCTGCGACTTCATACGTAGCTCCATTTGCTGTATCAATTCCTACAACAAAATCATCTCTTTTATTTTCTTTTATTATATCTGCAAAATTTTTAGCAAAAAAGTCTATGTATTTATCTTTTAAACTTTCATCAACTTTATCTGTACCTATCTTGTCATCAACTACACTAAGCTGATTAATTTTATCTGAATAGATTAACTCTTCAATCTCCTCTTCAATAGAATCATCAATCTTAGTTCCCTTATTGCTAAAAAATTTTATTCCATTATATTCATATGAATTATGAGATGCAGATATTACAACACTTGCATCTGCTTTAAGCTCTCTTGTAAGATATGCTACTGCTGGAGTAGGAATTACACCTAAATGTACTACATTTGCTCCATAGCTTAAAAAGCCTGCTGTCATTGCACTTTCTATTAAACTACAAGATATTCTCGTATCTTTTCCTATCAAGACAACTGGTGCATGACTTGAATGTTTAGCAAGTACAAAAGCTCCTGCTTTTGCTACTCTATATGCAAGTTCTGGTGTAAGCATTTTATTTGCAATGCCTCTAATTCCATCTGTTCCGAAGTATTTTCTCATATTTAATTACATTCCTTTCTGACGCACAAATCTGTTTAAAAAATCATCACAATTTTTTAACCTTTTCATTCATTTTTCAAATTATACAAAGCCAAACTTTTTTATTATGGCTACATAGCATTTTTAGCAAAATTCCAAGCATCTCTGCACATTTCTTCTATGCCTCTTTCAGCTTCCCATCCTAATTCCTTTTTAGCCTTACTTGGATCTGCATAATATTCTGGTAAATCTCCGAGTCTTCTACCTGTTATAGTATAATTTAATTTAATATTATTTACTTTTTCAAAAGTTTTAACTATATCTAGTACACTATATCCACATCCTGTTCCTAAGTTATAAATATGTACACCTGGATTTTCTAGTTTTTCTAATGCCTTAATATGTCCGCAATGCTAAATCAACAACGTGTATATAGTCTCTTATACAGGTTCCATCTTTTGTGTCATAATCTCCACCAAATATTTTAAGCTGTGGTAATTCTCCTGTTGCAACTTTTTGTATATATGGCATAAGATTATTAGGTATTCCATTTGGATTTTCTCCAATTATTCCGCTCTCGTGTGCTCCTATTGGATTAAAATATCTAAGAATAGAAATTTTCCATTCGTTATCAGAAACATATAAATTTTCTAACATTTCTTCAATTATTGCTTTTGTTGCTCCATAAGGGCTAGAAGCAATACCTCTTCCCATATCCTCATTATATTTTGGTTTTCCTGGATTTCCATATACTGTTGCTGATGAACTAAACACCATTTTTTTACAATTATGTTTCTTCATAGTTTCTAAGAGTGTTATTGTTCCAATTATATTATTATCATAATATTCTAATGGCTTTTCAACTGACTCTCCAACAGCTTTAAGTCCTGCAAAATGTATAACTGAACTTATATTATTTTCTCCAAATATTTTTTCTAAAGCATTTTCATCTCGTATATCTGCTTCATAGAACTTACATTTTTTGCCCGTAATTTTTTCTATTTTATTCAAAACATCTTTCGAACTATTGCATAAATTATCTATTATTATAATCTCTTCTTTATTCTTCAATAATTCAACCACAGTGTGGCTTCCTATATATCCTGTTCCGACCTGTTACAAGTATTGACATAAAATCCCCCTATACAATAAATTAGGCGTCCATTTTCTAAGACGCCTTATTTAATTATCCTACTATTGAATCATCTGAATCATCTTCCTGATTAAAAGGAATAAATTTATTAACTCCTGTATTTTCTCCAATGTTCTCTACTTTAAATGCTTGGAACGAATTAGAAATCTTATCATCTATAAGATTTTCAACTGTTTCTTGAGAAGAATTTTCCGCTAAAGCAAGTTCACTTACTAATATTTGCTTTGCATTTATAAGCATTTTCTTTTCTCCAGTAGATAGTCCTTTTTCTTTTTGTTTGAAGCTTAGGCTTCTTACTACATCTGCAACTTCATATATGTCGCCTGTCTTCATTTTGTCCATATTTTCTCTGTATCTCTTGTTCCAGTTCATCTCGATTTGTATATTGTTTTCTCCCAATACATCAAAGACCTTCTTAGCTTGTTCTTTGTCTATTACATTCCTTATCCCTACTTTGTCTGCTTGTGCTGTTGGTATCATTACTTTTACTTCTCCTGGCATTTTTATTATATAATATGCCTGTTTCTGCCCTAATATGTCTTTTTCCTCAATTGCATCAATTGTTCCTGCTCCATGCATTGGATAAACTATGTAATCTCCTACGTTGAACATAAACACACTTCCTCTCAATATTGTCAAAATTTTCCGACATAATTATTATACAATAAATTTTGGAAAAAGTCAAAGGTATTACGTAAAATTTTTCTCTTGTATTATGTCAAAAATTATAGTATAATGCTTTTGTCATATTTTATTATAATATGTATATTTTATTTATGGAGGTAGCCATGAAAGCTTTAATTAGTGTATCTGATAAAACAGGTATTGTAGAATTTTCAAAAGAATTATCATCTTTAGGTATCGAAATTATTTCAACAGGTGGTACTTACAAAAAGTTAAAAGAAGCTGGAATTAACGCAGTAGAAATTTCTGAACTCACAGGTTTCCCTGAATGTTTAGATGGAAGAGTTAAAACCTTACATCCAAAAGTTCACGCAGGAATTCTTGCAATGAGGTCAAAAGAAGAACACATGAAACAATTAAAAGACTTAGGAATTGACACAATAGATTTTGTCGTAGTTAATCTTTATCCTTTTAAACAAACAATTTTAAAAGAAGGTGTAACTAGAGCAGAATGTGTTGAAAATATCGACATTGGTGGCCCTACTATGCTTAGAAGTGCAGCTAAAAATTACCAAGATGTAACTGTTGTAACGGATCCAAATGACTATGAAGTAGTTTTAAATGAACTAAAAACTAATGGAAAAGTTTCACTAGATACTAAATTCTACCTAATGAATAAAGTTTTTGAGCATACAGCAAATTATGATGCAATGATTTGTAACTATCTAAAAAATGAAAGACACGATGAAAGTTTTCCAAATGCTCTAACCCTTACATACGAAAAAGTTCAAGAAATGAGATATGGAGAAAATCCTCATCAAAAAGCAGCTTTATATAAAGAAGTTGGAAAATGTGATGGTTCATTAACAATAGCTACCCAACTAAATGGAAAAGAACTTTCATTTAACAATATAAATGACACAAATGGTGCTCTAGAATTATTAAAAGAATTTGAAGAGCCAACAGTTGTAGCTTGCAAACATGGTAACCCTTGTGGAGTTGGTTCTGGATCTGACATATACGAAGCATGGTCAAAAGCATTTTCAGCTGATAAGACATCTATATTTGGTGGAATAGTTACAGTAAATAGAGAAGTTACAGTTAAAATGGCAGAAGAAATGAAAGAGATATTCTTAGAGGTTATTGTTGCTCCTTCTTTCGAAAAAGAAGCTCTAGACATATTAAAAGAGAAGAAGAATTTAAGACTTCTTGAACTTCCTTCAATTACAGTAAAACAACCAGAAGGTTCATATGATATTAAGAAAATAAATGGCGGAGTTATTGTTCAAACAATCGACTCAAAACTTTTAGATGATTATCAAGTTGTAACAAATAGAAAGCCAACTGATAAAGAACTTGAAGACATGATGTTTGGTTTAAAAGTTGTAAAATTTGCTAAATCAAATGGTATAGTTCTTGCTAAAGATAAGCAAACAATAGGAATTGGTCCTGGACAAGTTAACCGTATTTGGGCCGTTAATCAATGCGTAGAACACTCTAAAGAATTAATTGGAGAAGGTGTAACAGAAGGTGCCATCCTTGCATCTGATGCATTTTTCCCATTTTCAGATTGCGTAGAATCTGCCCATAAAGCTGGAATAACAGCAATCGTTCAACCAGGTGGTTCTATACGTGATAAGGATTCTATCGACAAATGCAATGAGTATGGAATGGCTATGATTTTCACAGGAATGAGACACTTTAGACATTAATATATATTTAATATATTAAAAATTTTGATTAATATATAATTAAAATCGGTGTAATATTTTATTTGTTAGTGCTGCGTAAGCGACCAACCGGAGCGAAGCGTAGGGCGAATGGAGCAATCTACATTTAGATTTACTTTTGTAGATTGCGACACCAAAGCACTGATAAATAAAATATTACACCGATTTCTAAAATAATAATTATTATTTTATGGAGGTAAAATTTATGTATAATGTAATGGTATGTGGTGCATGTGGTAGAATGGGTAAAGAAGTTATTTTAGCAATACAAGCCTCTTCTGAGTTAAATTTCGTATGTGGTTTTGATAAAGAATTTTCTATGGAAAATGAAATTCCTATCTATTCTGATATATCAAAAATTGCAGAGAATATTGATATAATAATTGATTTTTCAAATGTACATGCAACACTTAAGATATTAGAATTTGCAAAGGAAAAACATATTCCTATCGTAATTGCAACTACTGGTTTTAATAGAGAGCAAGAGCAAATTGTACAAGAATATAGCAAATATATTCCAATATTCAAATCTGCAAATATGTCTTATGATATAAATTTGATGTGTAAAGTTCTTTCTGAACTTGCCCCTCTTCTTTCAAATAGTGACATCGAAATCACAGAAACACATCATAGAAATAAAATAGATGCTCCAAGTGGAACAGCTATTTTGCTTGCAAATAGCATTAATGAAGCCTTGGGTAATAAGATGAAATATGTTTACGACAGACACGATTTATCTCAAAAAAGAGAAAGTAACGAAATTGGCTTTACCTCAATACGTGGAGGCAATATTGTTGGAGAACATACTGTACAATTCTTTGGGCCTTACGAAACTTTTGAAATAAAGCATACATCATATTCTAGAACTGTATTTGCAGAAGGAGCAGTTAAAGCTGCCCTATTTACAATAGGTAAACCAAATGGATTATATTCAATGAACGATTTAGTATAAAAAAGAAGCTTTGCAAATATGCATAAACTAAGGTAAACTCAAACCTTTTGTGCTGGAAAAGCGGTTAGCAATAGAATTTGCTAACCGCTTCGTTATATAAATTTTTATTTGTTACAGTTACTCATTTTCTCCCTTTAATTTTTCTGTTCTATCTGCTGTAATAAGAGCATCAATCATTTCGTCTAAATCCCCATTTAAGAAATTTTCCATCTGATATATGCTTAGTCCTATTCTATGGTCAGTAATTCTGCCTTGTGGGAAATTGTATGTTCTAATCTTCTCGCTTCTATCTCCTGTTCCAACTTGAGATTTTCTTTCATTTGCGAGTTTCTCATCTTGCTTTTGCTTTTCTATTTCATATAATCTTGATTTAAGGAGTCTCATTGCATATTCTCTATTTTGTACTTGAGACCTTTCTGTCTGACATTCTGCAACAATTCCTGTTGGCTCATGTATAAGTCTTACAGCTGATGATGTTTTATTTACGTGTTGGCCTCCTGCTCCAGATGCTCTATATACCTCCATTTTTATATCCGCTGGGTTTATCTCTATTTCTACATCTTCTACAACTGGAAGAATTGCAACTGTTGCTGCTGATGTGTGTATTCTACCACTACTTTCTGTATCAGGAACTCTTTGTACCCTATGTGCACCGCTTTCAAACTTTAACCTGCTATACACACCCTTACCGGTTATCATAAATGTTATCTCTTTATATCCTCCAAGCTCTGTTTCATTCTCATTAAGTATATCTATTTTCCAATGTTTCTTTTCAGAATACATTGAATACATCCTAAATAATTCTCCTGCAAATAATGCTGCCTCTTCTCCTCCAGCTCCTGCTCTTATTTCACATATAATATTCTTATCATCATCAGGATCTTTTGGTATTAATAATATTTTTAACTCTTCTTCTATTCTTGGGATAGCTTCTCTTGCTTCATTTATTTCTATTTCTGCAAGTTCTTTAAGCTCTGGATCCTTTAGTAATTCTTGATTTTCTTCTATTGTTTTTTGAGCCTTTTTATATTCTCTATATTTTTCAACTATTGGCGTAAGATCTGAGTGTTCTTTCATTAACTTTTGCCATGAAGAAGTCTTTGCAATCTCTTCTGGGTCACTTATCTTTGTTGTCAATTCATCATATCTTTTTTCTACATCTTCTAATCTTTGAAACATATATACCTCCATATTTATTTGTCATTCGCTATTATACCCTGTTTTGCCTAATTTGTCAATCTATAACACAATCTTATTATATGGAATCTTTTTCACTTCAAGCAACTCACTTTCTCTATTTGTACATGTTAAAATTAAAATTTGCCTATTTCTATATTCTTTATTCAAAAATTCTAATACATTCATAAGTCTTTCTTTATCAAAATATGCAAAAGTTTCATCAAGGATTATTGGCATATTTTCATTTGTAAGTTCATTAATGCTAGATATTCTAAGTAATAAATAAAGTTGGTCTATCGTACCAATACTTAATACATCTGCTGATATATAGTTTCCATTTTCTGTTTCTATCATTAGGCCATTTCCTTCACTTACTTTAACTGTCTTATATTTTCCATTTGATATGTTTTGTATTGCATTTGAAAGATTTACAGTAAATGTAGGAGTAACATTATCTCTCATTTCCGCATATGCTTTATCTAACGCTTCTTTTGCAATATTTATTGCATCATTATATTCTAAAAGTCTATTAAGCTCCTCTTCAAGATTATTTAATTTTTCTTCTACTTCACTTGCTACCTCACACTTTTTTATTGCCTCTTCTTTTCGTAAATCAAGTTCTGTTAATTTAAGTTTAAGATTATTTATGTATTTCTGCTCTTCAATAATATCTGAGCTAGATATTTTTTTATCTAATAAACTTTCTATTTGTTTTATTTCTTTGAATTTGAACTTTAGTCTTTCTTTATTCAAATACTCTTTTTGTTTCAATTCATTTTGCTTTTCTAATATTGTCTTTTCCTTTGCCTTTATCTCATCTTCTAATAACTCTATCTTGCTTTCAATTGCCTTTCTATCTTGCTTTGTCTTTTCTATTGATTCTCTATATTTTTTATTCTCTTTTGAATTAATAAAAAATGCTACTGCTATACTTAAGATATCTAAGGCTAATGTAATCATTCCAATTATGCTCTGCGATAGTAAGAATAAAGCAATAGAAAATATAGTTAATAATATCGGAATTATATATAATATTTTTCTATTCTTTTTTTCATATTTTTCAGCTTGTATATTTTTAAGTTTCTGCTCTTCCTCTTGTTTTTTAGCTTCTGCTTCTTCTTTTGTTTTTGTATTTATACTTATTTTTTCTTCTTCTATATTTGCTTCATTTTGCAACTGTTGTATCTCATGCATAAGAGAAAGTTCATTTTCAGCTTCAGTTATTTCTTCTGCTTTTCTTGCCTTTTCTTCTTCTATCTCATATTTATATGGCTCAATAGCCTCTATTTCATCCTTTTGTCTTTTTAACTCTTCTATATCTTTCTTTGTTTGATACAATGGCTTAGTTGGACTCTTCTCTGTGCCTATATCTTCTGCTTGTCTCCTATTTAATTTTGATAATATATTTTTATATGAAACATCATCTTCTCCTGTTAGCATAATATTAGAAGCCTTTTGTATTAAGTCATTTTGCTGTTTATCATCAAGTTTAACCTCTGCTTGCATTATTACCATAGACATATTAAATAAGTCTTTATCTACTTTTGTTTGCTCAAAAAAGAACTTACTTCCAGTTGATTTATCAATCGTATAATTTTTACTTATATCATTTCCTAAATTATCTAATATTTGTGGGTTCTTTTTATTAAATTTTCTATAAACTTCGTACTCTTCTCCATTATCTAATTTATAGTCAATCTTTCCTGAGAATTCTCCCTCTTCCCATGGATAATATTTATCATAATCTGAAATACTTTTTCCATTTTTTGTCTTATCTATTCCGTAAAACATACTAGTTATAAACTTAAGAAGAGTTGATTTGCCACTCTCATTTTCGCCATATATGACATTTATTCCACTCTCTAATTCTATTCTTTTTTCTTTTAATTTTCCAAAATTGTTAATTTGCATATACTTTATTTGCATTTTATTTTTCCCACTATTTTCCTTTCATTACAAATTATTTTTTATCAATTTAAAATGCACTAAGACCTATTTCTATTGCCTTTTCAATCTTTTCCTTTTCTTCTGGATGTTCATTTAACCTCTCTAAAAGATTCTTAACAAATATACCTTTTAAGTTATTCTGACTTGATAATTTCTCTAAGTCAAGTTTTAATTTTGTCTCATCTTTAATCTTGATAATATTTTGATGTACTATATGTTTTAGCATATCTTGTGGATTGATTTCATACATTTTATTACCAACTAGCACTATTTCATAATATTTGCTTTCATCAATGCTTTCAGAATTAATATTTTCGATTATTTCTTCTTGTGAATAAATATTATCTATATTTATTTCTTTTTCTACAAATTCTTTGTCATCTACTGGTATAAATTCTACCTTTAATTTTTTTGTATTTTCATCAATTTCTCCGAAGTATCATTCCATGTGAGCCCTGTTCATCAAACCCAAGTGATATAAGCGAACCAGGATATACTATTCTTTGGCCTTCTTCATCATTATACGAATTTTTGTGAATATGCCCCAAAGCTATATAATCAAAGCCACTTTCTCTTAAAGTTGACTTTTTTATTGGATTATATAAAGATGCATCATCTCTGCTTCCATCAAGTGTTCCATGAGTTAATAGAATATTTATCTTGCCTTTATCCTCTATGGTTATATCTTCGTATTCTGATTTTTTCATATAAAAATCCTCAAACCCATATCCATATATGCAAATATTTTCTTCTTCTATTTTTTCTAACTTTGAAGTAAATATTTTTACATTTGGTGCCCATTTAAATTTAACATAATATGAATTTTTTATATATGGGTCATGATTACCTGGTACAATATATATTTTTGTATTTGGTATTGTCTCAAATAACCTATTTATATAATCTATTGTAGTTTGCCTTATATATTCTTGTTCATATAAATCTCCACATATAAACAAATAAGGTATATTATTTTCTTTTATATATTCTATAACTTTTTTTATTGCATTTCTTTGCTCTAATCGTCTATTCTCAGCAAGATTTCTTTTTTCTAATGTTGTAAATGGTATATCTAAATGCACATCTGCAATGTGTACAAACTTCATTTTTTTCTCCTTCACCTTTTCATTTTATATAAATAATATATATTATATTTTCATAAAAAACAAGCAATAAAAAGAAAATTTATTTAATAGCACACGAAAAAGACACAGACGAAATATATCTGCATCCCCAAATACATTTCTCCTGTGCCCTACTTAAATATTTGATTTTTTTGTATTCTAAATAAACACTACTTTCAAATTAATTTCTAACTATTAATTGAAATTTTTAGCTAACAACAAAAGAAACATAGCAATTATTTATCATAATATATAAATAATAAATATGCCTCCTTTATTATTTAATTATTACATCATTCATACTAATTAAAATTTAATTTCTTGAAATAAAAAGCTCTTAATACCATCAAATGTAACTTCTTTATTTAAAAAACCATTTATTTCATCTTCTACTTTTTGCTCATATGGTGTTAACTCAACATTAATCTCATAA
Source organism: uncultured Clostridia bacterium (assembly GCA_947624655.1). GTDB lineage: Bacteria > Bacillota > Clostridia > TANB77 > CAG-508 > JAAWPK01. The sequence goes on from CANQLH010000017.1 coordinate 36,816, forward strand.
AATAAAATTGATTTTAACTTATTCCAAAATCCTACTTTTACTGGTAATTGTTTTTCTTCCATTTATAAATTCCTCCTTTGTATCCAAGAAAATACTATTATTTTTATACTACACTTTTTATAATTTTGCAATATTTTTTCAAAATTTAATTATTAAGTTTTTGTTACAAGGTTGTTACATTTGTATTACAAAGTTTGTTTTTCGTCTATCCCTAGCAATGTATCATTTTTTACATCTATTATCTTTACATCTATTATTTTATTTTCAATATTATTTTTTTCATTAATAATCTCTACATACAAATAATTTTTTGTATGACCCATAAAGCTTTTATCATTCATTTCTTCAACCAAAACCTTTACTGTTTTGCCTATGTAATGTCTATTATATTCCTGCTGTATATCATTTGATAAATTTATTATTTCTTTACTTCTCTTTTCTTTTATCTCTGGTAAAACTTGGTTTGGAAACAACGCTGCCTTTGTTCCTTCTCTTACGGAATATTTGAATACATGTATTTTATAAAATTTTATTTCTTTTAAGAAATTATATGTTTCTATAAATTCCTCTTCCGTTTCTCCTGGGAAACCAACTATAATATCTGCTGTAAGTATAACATCTTTAAAATATTCTCTTATTAATTTTACTGCTTCTGCAAATTCTTCGGCGGTGTATCTTCTATTCATTCTTTTTAGCACAGTTGTTGAACCACTTTGTAAAGACAAATGAAAGTGGTTGCATATCTTTTCTAACTTCACTAGTCTTTCTAAAAAATCTTTCGTAATAAGCTTTGGTTCTAGTGACCCTAGCCTTATTCTCTCTATCCCATCAATCTTATTTATCTCTTCTAGTAAATCTATAAGTGATATATTATCATCAAAATCTTTTCCATATGATGCAATATGAATTCCTGTAAGAACAACTTCTTTTATCCCAATACTCGCAATTTTTCTTACTTCATTCATTATCTCTTCTACATTCCTACTTTTTACTCTTCCCCTCGCATATGGAATTATGCAATAAGAGCAAAATCTATCACACCCGATCTTGAATCTTTATAACTGCTCTAATTTTTTCTGTATAAGTTGTTGTCCCAAATTCTACATATTCTTTTTGATTCATTACATCTGTTATATTTTCTTGTCTGTCTTTATTATAATTTTCTACATAGTCTAATATATCTTTTTTTTCATTATTGCCTAGCAAAATATCTATTTCTTTTATATCCTTTAATTTATCTTTTGCAACTTGTACATAGCATCCAATCACAACTAAAATACTATCTTTATTCTTTTTCTTTGCCCTTCTTAATATTTGTCTCGATTTTTTATCTGATATGCTCGTTACTGTGCATGTATTTACTATATACACATCTGCTTTATCCTCAAAATCAACTACTTTATACCCTTTTTGTATGAATTTTTGTATTATAGCATTTGATTCGTACTGATTTGTCTTACAACCGCAAAGTATAAATTGCTACTGTTTTCTCCATATTTTTTCCTTTTATTTTAAATAAAATTATTTTCTCTTTCTATTATCTAGTGCATCTAAATTTTCTAATGCTTTACCTGTTCCAAGGGCAACACATGACACAGTATCGTTAGCTATCATTACATTTATTCCGGTTTTTTCTTGCAAAAGTTTATCTAAACCATCTACTAAGCTTCCTCCCCCTGTCATGTATATACCTTTTTCACTAATATCAGCAGTCAATTCTGGTGGTGTTCTCTCAAGTACTGAATGTACTGCATCTACCACTTGAAGTGCTGGTTCCATCAAAGCTTCTAGCATTTCGCTAGAATGTATTGTTATTGTTTTTGGAAGACCAGAGCTTAAGTCTCTTCCTCTTATATCCATTTCTGCATCTTGCATTTTAGGATATACACATCCTATATTTATTTTTAAATCTTCTGCTGTTCTTTCTCCTATTATTATATTATGTTTTCTTTTAATATATTTCACAACTGCTTCATCAAACTTATCCCCTGCAACCTTTAGAGATGTACTTACAACAGAGCCTCCGTAAAGATATTACTGCAACATCTGTTGTTCCTCCTCCAATGTCTACTATCATATTTCCACATGGCTTTGATATATCTATTCCTGCTCCAATTGCTGCTGCTATTGGTTCTTCTATTAAATATACTTTTCTTGCACCTGCTTGTGCTGCAGCGTCAATTACAGCTTTTTTTTCTACTTCTGTTACCTGAGATGGTATACATATCATTATTCTAGGAGAAAATATTGTTCTTCCACATATCTTGTTTATGAAATATTTTAGCATTTTTTCTGTTACTGTATAATCTGATATTACGCCATCTTTTAAAGGTCTTGTTGCAACAATATTTCCTGGAGTTCTTCCGAAGCATTCTTCTTGCCTCTTGACCCACAGCTAATACTTCTCCTGTTAAATTATCTACTGCAACAACTGATGGCTCTCTTAAAACTATTCCTTTTCCTTTTACAAATGCTAAAACAGTTGCCGTTCCTAAATCTATCCCTATATCATGTCCAAAAGAAAACATTAATCAATCTCCTTTATATATAAAAATTGTAATGGTTTGTTTCATTTATATTACAAAACCATTACAATTATATTACATATCCTTTGATTTTTCAATACATTTTTAATAAGTTTAAGATTTTTGTTTTGCATTTGTTTATCGATTTACAATAACTATCTTTTATTTATATGTTATTTTAGTATCCAATCGGTAACCTATATCTGTAGCAAATATTTACATAATGTGCATCAGGGTTTTATTTTATATTCAAATTGTTTCTTATAGTCTCATATCATCGTGATATATAGGCAAGATAGTAAACTACTTGTAAGTAACCTGACTCGTTTTACATCCTCGAAATATTTCATCAAAATTTTGCATTCGAGTTTCCCAGCCTTCTCCAACATATATTGTACCTAGATTTGTACAATCGGCGAACATTTGGATTGCGCTGGTCACGTTTGTCGTCACGAAGGATCTTAAGTCTAGTGTAGTGAGCGACTCGCAATCAGCGAACATCACGCTCATCTCGCTAACTTGTCGTGTGTCAAATGAATGAACATCTATACTTTTCATAGAACTGCAGCCCCTAAACATATCCCCCATGTCGGTCACTTTTGACGTATTAAAATTACCTAAATCTATTTGCGTTAGACCCGAACAGTCTCGAAACATGGCAAACATGTCCGTCACACTGGACGTATCAAAATTACCTAAATCTATTTGTTTTAGACCGGAACAACCTGCAAACATCTGCTTCATGTCCTTCACCTTCGACGTTTTAAAACCACTTAAATTTAGCTGGGTTAGGTTACTACACCCATAAAACATGGTCCTCATGTCAGTTACATTTTCTGTATTAAATGAATAAACATCTAAACTTTGTAATGAACTGCAATAGCTAAACATGTCCGCCATGGTGGTCACTTTTGACGTATTAAAGTTACTTATATTTAACTCTGTTAGTCTTCCACAATCAGCAAACATGTACGCCATATCCGTCACTTGGGCCGTGTTAAAAGAACTAACATTTAACTTCTCCAAAGCTTGACACTTGTGAAACATCCCGTTCATGTTTTTCACATTTCTGGTATCAAAAGTCCTTAAGTCTAATTGGGTTAACAATTTACAATAATAAAACATGTCATTCATATCTGTGACACTCGTCGTGTCGAAGGAACCTAAGTCTAACTCTGTTAATGCATAGCATTCGTTGAACATATCAGCCATCGTGGTCACTTTTGACGTATTTAAACCACTTAAATTTACCTGGGTTAGTCCCGTACAGTCCTCAAACATGGAGCTCATGTTAGCATTGGGTCCCGTACTAAATGTATGAACATCTAAATTTGTTAATGAACTGCATCTATAAAACATGTGGCTCATATCTGTTACATTCGACGTATTAAAAGTACTTAAGTCTAGTAGTGTTAAACCTGTGCAGCTATCAAACATTGCCAACATGGTCGTAACTTTTGACGTATTAAAGTTACTTAAATTTAGTTGCGTTAGGCTACGACAGCTAGTAAACATGTAGCTCATGTCAGTTACGTTTTCTGTGTTAAAGCCAGTTAAATTTAGCTTCGTTAGACTTTGGCAACGATTAAACATAAAACTCATATTGGTAACATTTCTCGTGTCAAATCCACTTACATCTACACTTTTTAGCTTATCACACAAGCCAAACATACTTGACATATTAGTTACTCTACTAGTATCTAATTTTTGTATATTTTTTATTTCGGTTAGTTCTCCACAATGCCAAAACCACCTTCTTGTGCTAGTAGGGTGTATTTCATCTAGGAAATCTACGGTTTTTATAGAGCTTAGAACTTCACTACCACTAGGATTATCCCAAGGTGCTCTTTCATTTTCAAATATGCCATCCTTTATATTTCCATAATCTTTTGATAAAGTTTTATTTGTTAAATAACTACTATCTTTTCCAAATGTTAGAGTTCCATCAGTATATAACCTGACATATATTGTAGGTATTACTTTTATTGTACATTTTGCTGTTGCATTTGGATTATCTTCTGATTGTACTGTTACTGTTGTTTCTCCTTCTTTTAATCCTGTTATTGTTACTGTTTTTCCACTTTCATCTTCACTTATTGAAACAATATCTGTTGATTCTGCTTTCCATATTAATTTTTGATTTGTTGCATTTTCTGGTTGTATTGTTGCCCTTAATGTTGTTGTTTTTCTTTCTTCCATTTCTACATTTGTTGGTGTTAATGATACACTTATTACTGACACTTTGGTTGTTGCTGTTGCTTTTTCCCCTTCTTTTGTATTTCCTGCCTCATCTATTAATATTACTCGTAAGTCATATGTCTGTCCTGATATTAATCCTGTATAATCATATGTAAATGTATTCTCTGTTGAAGCTTGCATGCTTCCACTATTTTGCCATATGTTCTCACTTGATTTTTTATATTGGAACTGATATCCCGCTATTCCTGATGTTACATCTTCTCCTTCTGCTGTTACATTTATTACTGTTGTATCATAACTATTTACTTTTAGTTCTGCTTTTGTAGGTTCTGTTACATCTCTTTTTACTGTCGCTGATGCTTCTGTTGTTGATTTGTTTCCTGCTTTGTCTATTGTCTTTGCTGTTATTTCTGTTGTTCCGTCTTTATTTATTAATACCGTTTGTGTTATTGTTCCTGCTGCTGTTGTTCTGGTTTCGTTTCCTACCGTATACTCTATCTGCCATGCTCCTGAATGTGTGTCCTTTTGTGTTGCTGATATCGTTGCTGTTATATCTCCTGTTTTATACCATCCATTTGTTCCAGTTGCTATTGCTGGATTTAATGTTATTGTTGGAATTGTTGGTGCTACATTGTCTTTGTTTACTATATTATTTGTTGCTGTTTCTGATAAGTTTCCTGCTTTATCTATTGTCTGGGCTGTTATTTCTGTTGTTCCATTTTCTGTTATTGTAAATGTTATATTATTTGTGGTCGTTTCTGGTATCCTATGTTCTCCTGTTGTACTATATTTTATTCCTAATGTTCCTGATATTTCATTTGCTCCTGTTACATCTTCTCCTGGTGTTATTGTTACTTCTACATTTTGTTTATACCATCCATTTGTTGTCTCTCCTCCTGATAAGCTTATCTTTGGCGCTGTCGGTGCTGTTTTATCTATCTTTATTTCTCTTTCTCTTTTTTCTGTTATATCTCCTTCTGTTCCTGTTCCAAATGCTACTACTTTGCTTATTCCTTCTTCTGTTGCTTTGAAAGTTACTTCTCTTCCTGGCTGTGTCCTTTGAGATATTTCGTTTGCTCCTTCTACTCTATATGTTATGCTTGCTAAGTCTGACCTATCATCTGTTGAACTATCTCTTATTGTTACTTCTACATCTCCTCTATACCAGCCATTTGTCTCTTCATATGGACATGATAATTCTATTGTTGGTGGTAGTACTTCTCCTTTGGTTGTAACTTGCATGTTTGTGCTTATCTTTTTGTTTCCTGCTTCGTCTTCTGCTTCTACATATACTATATATGTTTCTTTTGGTTCTAGCTCTCCTATTGTTCCATTTCCATCTTCACTACTTCCCTTTAGTATATTTTCCCCATTTAAGTTTACAAAGAAATTGTAATTTACTACGCTTGAATGTTCATCTGTTGTTGCTGCTGATATGTCAAAACTATATGGTCCTACATTTGTATATAATGCTTGAAAATCTCTTGGTGGTTCATTGTCTTTTTTTACTGCTACTGTTTTTACATCTGATTTATTTCCTGCTTTGTCTTCTATTACTA
>CANQLH010000018.1 GCA_947624655.1 uncultured Clostridia bacterium
AATGAGGTTTTTTCCTTATTTTTTATTAATTTTTTATCTTTTTTTTATATATCTTCAAAAAATACCGAAACTTAAATCTATATTTTTGTTGCTAAAAGCGAAAAATGGGTGTAAAATATATAGATAAGATTTTTTAAGGGTAGGTGAATAAAGTTATGATTAAGATTTATAACACTGATTTAAAAACAAATGAAACGAAGGAGATTGATGAATTTAAGAAAGGCTCATGGATAAATTTAGTTAGCCCGTCTCCCGAAGAGATAAAAAAAGTTTGTAATGCAATAAATATAGAACCTGACTTTATTCATTATTCTTTGGACCCAGAAGAAAAAGCCAGAATTGATATTGAAGATGAAGATTCAACCGTTCTTTTCATTGTTGATGTTCCAGCAACTGAAAAAAATAACGATTCTTTAATATATACAACAATCCCTCTTGGTATGATTGTTGTTAGAGATGATTTCTTTATTACAGTTTGTTCAAGAAAAAATAAAGTTATAGAAAATTTTGAGAAAAAACAAGTTAAAAATTTTGCAACTTATAAAAAGAGTAGATTTATATTGCAATTATTATATATGAACTCTTCATTTTTCTTAAATTATTTAAAGCAAATTAATAAGGAAATAGAAATTACAGAGTCAAAATTAAAAGATTCTTTAAGAAATGAAGAGCTTTTAAAAATGTTAAGCCTTGAAAAGAGCTTAGTTTATTTTACAACTTCTTTAAGATCTAATGAGCTTGTAATGGAAAAGACTATGCGTGGTAAAGTTATTAAATTATATGAAGAAGATGAAGATTTACTTGAAGATGCTATTATTGAAAATAAACAGGCTATTGAAATGGGTAAAATTTATAGTGACATTCTAAGTGGAACAATGGATGCCTATGCCTCACTTATTTCAAATAACTTAAATGTCGTTATGAAATTTTTAGCTTCAATTACTCTTGTTATTTCTGTACCAACTATGATTTCTAGTTTTTGGGGTATGAATTTAAACTTGCCACTTATGAATAACAATTTAGGTTTCTTTATAATTATAACTATTGCAGTCATCTTAACTCTTCTTATAACTTGGTGGTTAAAGAAAAAAGATATGCTAAATTAAAAAAAGCCCTTAAAGGGCTTTTTTGATTTAGAGTTGTCTTTGAAATTTGCTTTTTTACAGTTGCAATCTCAAGTCAGTATAAACAAGTGCCGAGTCGATTTGTTCTAGTTTTCATTTAAAACATTTGCAGAAGCGTTTACTTCATTTGCTTCTGTATTTTCATTTGTTTCTTCTGGTTCTTCATTTGTTATTGGTTCTCCTAAAACCTTTTCTATATCTGCAAGTTCTTTTTTTATTGTATTATATAAACTTGTATTTACCTTAGATTTATCTCCACTATCATATTCACTGATTGCACTTCTTATATCTATTAATTCATACCTATTTTTTACTCCTGCGCCTTTATCGTAGCAATACACCGGCGTATAATCTACACTGTCTATCGTTATTTTTCCTGTTTCTCCATTTTTTGTAATTTGCATATCTAATATTGCTGTGCTTTTTGTGTGCTCTTTTACTTGGCCTGATACAAAATTTCCAAGTGCGTATACTACAAATACTTCCTTTTCAGTTCCATCTTCTAAAGTTATTGTTCTTTTTTCCATTGGCTCTATTACATGTGCATGATTTCCTATTATTATATCTACACCATTTTCAAATAATAAATTTGCTAATTTTTCTTGCTCATTATTTTGTTTTTGTGCATACTCTATGCCCCAATGCATACTTGCACATATTATATCTACATTTTGCTCCTTTGCTAAGTTTATTTGCTTTAAAATAAGGTCTTCATCTATTAAATTTACTAAATAATCTTTTCCACTAGGAATTGGTATTCCATTCGTTCCATAAGTAAATGAAAGGAATGCTATTCTTATTCCATTTGCTTCTTTAACTAGTATTTGATTTTGTTCTTCTTCACTTCTATATGTTCCTGTATGTGCTATTCCTATCTCATCTAATGTATCAAGTGTACTAATTATTCCTTTTTCTCCTTTGTCTATACTATGGTTATTTGCTGTTGATAATACATCTATTCCTATATTTTTTATTGCCTCCCCTAATTCTGCTGGCGAATTAAATGTAGGGTAACCACTATATCCTCTAGCTTCTCCTGCAAATGTGGTTTCTAAGTTTCCGAATAGCTATATCTGCATTTGTTATGTATTTTGCAACATTTGCAAATACTTGCGTAAAATCATATGTTTTTGTTTCAGAATTATATGCTGCTTTAAAATTCGTACTATGACACATAATATCGCCTGTTGCAACTAGGTTTATAGTTACATCTTTCGGCTTTTCTTTTTCTATTTCTTGAGCTTGGCTTCCACTATTTCCTATTCCTATTTCATCATTTGTATTATTAGTTGTTATTTTATTAATTCCAAATATTGCAACTATTGTTATTAAAATTAATGCTAATATAATTAGACATATTCTTTTACTATTTACGCGATATTTTCTTCTTTTTCTATTCCTACTATTTCTCATATTTAATTACTTTCCTTCCTAACTCTTAAAACCCACAATGCTTTAACTGCACCTTTTTTTATTTTCTCTGGTAAATTATTCTCTTTAACCATTGGCAAATTCGGATTACCCATTTTACTTTATTCTCCTTAGTATACATTTGTATTATATCAAATATATTTATAAAATGTCTACAATATATTAAAATATATGTTAAAATTATTGAATTTTATTGTATTTTCTTATATAATAAGGGTATTCTTTATTTGAAAGGATTGTTTTATTATGGAATTTGAAAAAGTATTAATTAAAAATTTATATAAAGATACCGAAAAGTACGTAGACAAGTGTGTAGAAGTTTCTGGTTGGGTAAGAACTATACGTGATTCTAAAAACTTTGGTTTTATTGAAGTAAATGATGGAAGCTTTTTTAAGAATGTGCAAGTTGTGTTTGATTCTTCTCTTTCTAATTTTGAAGATATAAAAAAACTTTCTATTAGTTCTTCAATTATAGTTAAAGGAGATGTTGTAAAGACTGATAATGCTAAACAGCCTTTTGAGATTAAAGCAAATGCTGTCGATATTATAAATCAAGCTGACTTAGATTATCCTCTTCAAAAGAAAAGACATTCTTTTGAATATTTAAGGACAATTAGTCATTTACGCCCAAGAACAAATACATTTAATGCTGTTTTTAGAGTTCGTAGTATTTTATCTTATGCAATTCATAAGTTTTTCCAAGAAAGAGGCTTCGTATATGTGCATACTCCTATTATTACAGGTAGCGACTGCGAAGGTGCCGGAGAGATGTTTAGAGTAACTGCTATGGATATGGATAATCCTATAAAAGATGATGATGGAAAGGTTGATTTCTCACAAGATTTCTTTGGTAAATCTTCTCATCTTACAGTTAGTGGTCAATTAGATGTAGAAACTTTTGCTCATGCATTTCGTAATGTTTATACCTTTGGGCCAACTTTTAGAGCTGAAAATTCTAACACTGTAAAACACGCAGCTGAATTTTGGATGATTGAGCCTGAGATTTGCTTTGCTGATTTAAAGGATGATATGGATCTTGCTGAGGATATGATTAAATATATTATTTCTTATGTATTAGAAAATGCACCTGAAGAAATGGCTTTCTTTAATGAGTTTGTTGATAAAGGTTTACTTGAAAGATTAAATAATGTTATAAATTCTGATTTTGGTAGAATTTCTTATACTGATGCTATAAAGGAACTTGAAAAAGTTAATGATAAGTTTGAATTTCCTGTTAGCTGGGGTTGTGACCTTCAAACAGAACATGAGAGATATTTAAGTGAGCAGATATTTAAAAAGCCTGTTTTTGTAACTGATTATCCAAAGGATATTAAAGCTTTTTATATGAAACAAAATCCTGATGGTAAAACTGTTGCAGCCTCTGATCTTTTAGTTCCTGGAATTGGAGAAATTATCGGTGGTAGCCAAAGGGAAGATGATTTTGCTAAATTACATGCTAGATTAGAGGAACTTGGTTTAGATGAAAAAGATTATTGGTGGTATTTAGATTTAAGACGTTATGGAAGTTGTGTGCATAGTGGTTTTGGTCTAGGTTTTGAAAGAATGATGATGTATTTAACTGGTATGCAAAACATTCGTGATGTGCTTCCTTTCCCAAGAACTCCTAAAAATTGTGAATTTTAGTATAAAAAAAGTAGGTTTATTACTGAAAATAAACCTGCTTTTTTTGTTATTTAATTTTTTAATTATTTTTAGCCAATTTTTTATTTGCTACATATACTATATATGTGACAAACATTCCTAAAGTTGCTGTTATTGCTTGTGTTGTACTCATTGCTGTTTGTAAGTTTTGTACTAATTTTTCTGGGAATATTCCTATCGCGTTAAGTATAGTAAATCCTAAAAATATTATTGCTACTTTTACTACAATTGCAATAATTCCTGTAACAAAATAGTTTAATTCTTTTTTTAGTAGTAATAATTTATATAAATATACTATTGCAAAGTTTCCAAGCCATATTGCTGGTATCATATATGCCATATATACAGATGCTGTTTTAAATACATATCCTCCGAGTATTGTTGATATACTTGGAAGTGTTATTATCCCTACTATTTTTTTCCATCCTTTTACATTTATTGCTGTTACTATTAATGCCGTATTTACTACTGTTCCTACTATTATTTGCGAATTTTGTGCTACCCAGCTGTTTGCTCCAAATAATTTTGTAAGTAAGCTTGCTAAAAATGTAGGTACTATTAATGCTCCAATGCATATTAAAATTATTTGTAATACGTTTATTTGCGTTGTATAGTCACGCATTGCTTTGTTTAATACATTTTCCTTTTCCATCTTTTTGTCTCTTCTCCTTTCCTATGATTTATTATACTTTATATTAATGTTTTTTTCAATAGATTTATTTATAAAAAAAAGCAGATATTGTATATATTTACAATACCTGCCAAAGAAGAGTGTTCTATATTATTTAAGTAACATACTAATTTATATCTTTCATCTTTCTGTATCTTACATACATAACTACGCCAATAACTGCTATAACTGCAATTACTGCTATAACTCCTTCATTTACACCTGTTTGTGGTAATTTTCCTTTTACTGTTGTATCATCTTTTGAATTTGAATTATTGTTACTTGTATTTGTTCCTGATGGTTTGTTATTTGTCGTGCTTCCATTATTGCTACTGCCACTTGTTGTTCCTTTGTTGCTTGAACTGCTACCACTATTTGATGTGCTTCCATTGTTGCTTGAACTACTTCCACCATTTGCTGAGCTTCCATTTTGTGTTCCACTATTTCCTGAACCTGTGCTACTGCTATTTCCTGTGTTTCCAGTTCCAGTGCTTTGGTTATTATTTGTTGATGGCTTATTATTATTATTGGTTATATCTTGGTTTTGTGTTTGATTATTTACTTGTCCTTCTGTATTTGCTTTTATTGTATTTCCTGTTAGCACTGGGCAAGATATTTTTGCTTCGTTTCCTTTTTCGTCTGTTATATTTCCTCCTGTTAAACTAACTACTGCAAGTTGTCCTTCATCTCCTGCTTGGATATTATATGAGTATATTATAACTCCATTTTCAGTTGTCAAATAATAATCATTTTTTATTGTTCCATTGGTTAAACTTCTTTCTTCACTATCTCCAAATTTAATTTTTAATGTAGGAACTTTAGAACCTTTGATTTTTTCATCAAATCTAACAAGTATTTCTACTGTTTGAGGTGCATTGTATGTACCTTCCTTAGGACTAACTACCTTTATTTCTTTTACTTTAGGTCCTTGTTGTTCTAAATTATCAACTAGTATGTATCCATATATATCTTTTATGTCATTTCCTGAAAAATATAGCCACATATAATACAAGCCCGTATCTGGTGCATTGACAGTCTCTTGTGGATAACCATAGCCATCCATACCAGACCAACTGTAACCATTCCAGTATCTCCAAGTTTTCCAATTGGATTGTGGTACATTAGTTGCTAGCATTCCTTGTAGTTCATTAAAATCGCCATTTTTTTCTTTGATGTCCTCATATTTTTTTATTATATTTTCGTCTGTAATTTTTACATACTGATAGTATGCCTTGCTATTATCAGCATTTCTTAATGCTATGTTTATATTATCAAAGTTATATCCATTATTTACTACAGTATAATTAGTTAGTTTTAAATATGGTATTTTTAAGTCAACTGCATATGGTTTAAGAACTATATCTTTTGTTTCACTAGTTTTATCTCTTATAGTAATATATCCCGTATCAGTTTTATTTATAACATTTCTTAACCCATCTGTTATTGTTGTAATATTAACATTTGCTGTTGATTTTGACATTTCTACAATATCATACCATTCTTTAACTTCTGCTCCTTTTGTTGCTGTAAGGCCATATTCATATTCATGTTCTTCATTTAATGTTAATCCTGTGAAATTGAATTTCATGCTTCCATTATTAGAATATATATTCCTTGTTACTCCAACTGCTGCATTAACATTATTTGGAAATACAATTATGCAAGCAATCATAAGTATTGCTACCATTAACATTTCCATTGTTATTTTTTTAACTTTCATTTTCTTCCTTGTTCCTTTCCTAATTTACTTTTGTTATTCTTCTATTTTCTTTCCGAAAATAGCTTCTGCTAATTCTCCTACTAATGGTAATTCCGGAGATTCCTCATTGCAAGCTTTAATAATACCAAAAACAGTAGCTAGTAGATATATTATGGATATCACACTTCCTATTAATGGCATATTAATAAAATTACTTATAAATATTAATATCATATAACAAATCCCTATAGCAATTGATTGTGCCGCATGATATTTAGTATTTCTTTCGTTATCTTTTACTGCATATAGAACAATAAGTCCACCTAACCAACTAAATAGATAAGCTAAAATACATTTTGTCTTTTCACTCAAATTTTTTACACCCCCTTATTCTTTTGTTTATAAAAGCTAACAATTAAGTAATCTATCTACTTATATATTGTAATAATAACATTAATGCTAAAAAATGTAAATAATTTTTGTAAAATGTTCCTTTTTGTAATATTTCTGTAATATTTTTGTAACAAAAAAGAACATATAGCTTAACGTTCCCTATATGTTCCCTATTTTTTTAATGTCTTGTTCCTGTTTTTATAACCTTTGTCATTGGATTATAGCTGTCCTCTGAAAGTATTGTTTTTGAAATTATTACTCCATTCTTTTTTACTGTTTTATATGCTATACTCTTTGCTCCGTTAGCTCCCATAGCTGTTACTACTTCTTTATCTTTTGGTAGTGTACTATCATAAACATATTTTGTATCACATGGTATTACATCAGTAACTTCACTTGAAAGCTCTATTTCATATTCTTCTTCCTGTGGTATTCCCCATATTTGCATTGTTAATATTCCATTTTTTGCTTCTGCCTTTATCTTTATAGCATATTCTCTTGAATTTTTAAATTTAAAATCTTTTGAGCCATACGATACAGTTGCATCTAAACCTGGATCAACATATGATACAACTGATGAATGATTAGACCTTAATACAATTTCTAAGTTTGCATATAAAGCAGAATTATATAATGTGCTAGATACTTGGCACACTCCTCCTCCGTAGCTATCTACAAGTTCTCCTGCTGAGTATGCACCTGCTAGTAAATACCCTTTAGCTTTTGTTCTAGGTCCTACAACTCCATTAAATGAAAATGTTTCTCCTGGTAAAAGTACTTTTCCATTTATTGCATTTACTGCAAGTTCAATATTTGTCGACCTGTTTATATTACTTGCATCATATCTTGTAGAAAAACTTGATAACTTTTCTGGAAAAGCTTCATCTCCTAGTTTATCTGTTGTTATATCTGGTTTAGTTATCTCAAGTGGTATTTCATATTCTTCTTTGTCCTCTTGTACAATTTGCTTTGCCTCGTCTATTGTTACTGCATAATCTACTCCATTTACATGAGTTTGTAATTTTGATGTTTCTTTATCATATGATGCATCTTTTGCTTCCTTATATATTTCTTCTCTAAGCTTTTCTACATCTATTTGCTCTGGAGTTTTTGTTATCGTAGGTATCTCTATTTCGTTTACATTTTTTCCTAAAATTTTTTCTTTTATTAATTCATTTATCTTATCACGTAATTTATCTTTATCTAGTACATTGCCTGATTTTCCTTTATCAATTATTAATTTGTCATCATCTATATAATAGCTATTATCAACAAACTTATCTTCCCATTCTTCATCAAGGTTACTATATATACTATCTACTATTTTTTCATTAAATTTTAGGTTTAATTCTAAATTTTCTCCCTCTAACATTACTTTAAGAATTTTGTAATTATTAACAAATATATTGCTATCTCTTCCTATTGTACACGCCTCATACACTTTATCTTCTAAATCTGTTTCAAATTCCATTTGCTTTAATGTTACTGTTGTTTCTTTTTCTCCGTGTTTTAGTATTATTTGGTCATTCATTATAGCTGTTATCTTATTTTGGATTTTCTCTATTGCTTGTGTTTTATTTAATCCTGAAACATCAACGTCACTAATTTTTATATTGTTTATTATATTAGAATTAGTTGAATTTAATAATGCAAATATTGTAGAAAATATTCCAATTATACATATTACAATTACTGCCGCATATATTAAAAATATTTTTTTACTACTTCTTCTTTTCATTTCTCCTCCATTTTTCTCTTGTATTTTTTATTTTATATTATCATAAACTTTTGCAATTTACAAGACAATATTTTTAAATCGATTTGTCCGATTGGAAGTAATATATTTAATTTACGAAGTGACGCGTAGCATGGGAGCGACTTAGAGACTGTTGGAGCGAAGCTCCATACAGTTCTCTTAGGAGACGACCAATAAGGAACGAGTCAAATTAAATATATTACTTCCAATTGGAGTTTAATGGACTAAAACCATCTTCCTTTAACTAAATATACAATGTTACAAAACATTTTATTATAATTTTGATTTATTGCTAGACATTGTTTTAATTTTTTTGTATAATATTATCAAATTAAATAGAAAGAGGTAGAATTTTATGATAGGCGATATGATTGCTAAAGCTAGAAAAGCAAAAGGCATGACAAAAACAGAACTTTCAAATATTACAGATATTAATATTGGACATTTGACTCATATTGAAAAAGGCGAAAGGAATCCAAGTCATAAAGCTCTTAAAATTATTTGTAAAGCTTTAGACATACCTTATCAGCCACTTATGTTTACTTACGATAAAGAGATTAATGAAGAAGAGCAAGGCTATAATGTTATTGATCACATTTCTTACAATAAAATTTTGGCAATAGATAGTTTAGATAGTTTTATTGATTGTCCTTCTTCTGTTCCAAGTGCGGCTTTTGCAGTAAAGATGAATGACGATTCTATGAAACCAACCTTTCCAAAGGATAGCTATATTTTTGTAGAACTAAATTCTCCTTTAAATCCAAAGGAATATGGGCTATTTAGTTACAATGATAAAATTTATATTAGAAAATTTTATTCAAAAAAAGGAAAAATTATTTTAAAAGCCGATAATAAAAATTTCGCAGAAATTCGCGTATCTGACGACGATAATTTTTATATTATTGGTAAAATTTTAAAAAATAAATAATTTTTTGTAAAAAAAGCTTGAATAATATTTTAATTAATATTATAATGTTAATATCAAAAGATAAAATAATAGGAGATTAAAATGGAATTAACAAAGAATATTTTTTTTAATACAGACAAACTTGTTGCAAACTCAACGGTTAAGGTATCTTATACCGGAAAATTATTTCAAGATAAAGCTGATGAAGTATTTATTCATTATGGCTTTGGTCCTACATGGGAAAATCTAACTGATGTAAAAATGGAAAAAACCGATTTAGGTTTTCAAGTAGAGATTACTTTGGATGACTCTGTTTCTTTAAATTTTTGTTTTAATGATGGTCAAGATAATTGGGATAATAACGATAATTCTAATTATACCTTCGAGATAGAAGAACTGCCTACCGCACTTACTTTAACTGAAGATTTGACTTTAACTCCACGTCCTAGATTAAGACGTACTTATATTTGGAGCAAAAAAATAAGAATTGCAGTTTATAAGATAATTACATATTTACCAAAGCTTATTTCTGGTAATTATAAGAGAAAAGTTAATAATGACCAATAAACACACGATATATATAAATAGAGCCTCCTTTTACAATAAGGAGGTTTTATTATAGTCTTTGAGATTTGCTCCTTACATTCGCAAACTAAAATCTGCAAGAACAAAGTGCTCTGGTTCGCTTTGTTCTTTATTCTGTTATCCATCCGGCCGTCTATTTTTATTGTCTGCCCTGTAATATAATTATCATTTACTAGCCATTTTACGCAGTTAGCTATTTGTTCTGGTTTTCCTATTTTTTTTAATGGTATTTCCATTTCTAATTCTTTTAATTCTTCCTTCGTTAGTTCATTATTCATATCTGTTTCGATTATCCCTGGAGCTATTGCATTTACTCTTATATTAGATGGGCCTACTTCTTTTGCAAGTGCCTTTGTCATCCCAATTATTCCTGCTTTTGCAGATGAATAATGTACTTCGCATGATGCTCCTATTATCCCCCAAACTGATGATATATTTATTATACAGCCATTTTTATTATGTATCATATTGGGTAATACTTCCCTTGTCATATAGAATACTGAGCTTAAATTTGTTTTTATCATAGTTTCCCAATCTTCGTCTGTTATGTCTGTGAATAGCTTTATTTGTGAAATTCCAGCATTATTAACTAGTATATCTATCTTTCCATATTTATTTAAAGTGTATTCTACCATCTGCTTTATTTCTTCTTTATTTGTGACATCTGCCTTAAAAATATCTATTTGTATATTTTCTTTTTCTAGTTCCTCTTTTAATGATTTTGCCTGTTTTTCTGATTTATTATAATTTGCAATAACTGTTACTCCACTCTTTGCAAGAGCTTTTGCACATTCTCTTCCTATTCCTCTTGATGCCCCTGTTACTATTGCAATTTTTCTCATATTTATTATTCCTTTCTTTTTATATATGAAAAAAGCCAAGAATTAAGACAAATTCAAAACTCTTGACCTTCAATGGAGCCACTTATCCGAATCGAACGGATGACCCACGCATTACAAGTGCGTTGCTCTACCATCTGAGCTAAAGTGGCATTGGTGACCCGTACGGGAATCGAACCCATGTCTCCGCCGTGAAAGGGCGATGTCTTAACCGCTTGACCAACGGGCCTTTGGTGAGCTATCCGCGACTCGAACGCGGGACAACTTGATTAAAAGTCAAGTGCTCTACCACCTGAGCTAATAGCCCATATCACCAATTTATATATATAAATGGTTGCTTAAAAAACAACCGCTTATATATATTACTACATTTTTCGTAAAATGTCAACTATTTTTAAAAATTTTACAAACTTTTTCGTTACTGGATAATGGTTTTATATTAAAGAATAGCTGAAATGATTTATTTGAAAGAGCTGCGTAAGCGATCAACCGGAGCGTAGCGCAAAAGCGAATGGAGCAGTCTACATATATATCTTTAATTTGTAGACTGCGACACCAAAGCTCTAAAAATAAATCATTTCAGCTATTCTATTGAAACAACCCATTATACTGTAACAACTTTTTCACTTTATTTGTTAAGCTCTTTTATAATTTCGTCTACATCTATTCCGTGAACTTCACAAGCTTCTTCTATTGTTTCTGCTTGTGATGCTGGGCATCCTAAGCAGTGCATTCCTGCATTTAAAAGTATTTCTGCTTTTTCTGGTGCTTTTTCTAATAGTTCGCCTATTGTCATATCTTTCTTTATTTCCATTACAATTCTCCCTTCTCTATTATTTAGTTATAACATAATTGTCTATTTTCATATGTTAGTCAATTCTATAATGATAATATTTTAACACAAATTTTGCAAAATGTATAGACAAATCCGTTTTTTTGTTATATTATATCACTCGTAGATGAAATCTTTGTTTATTGCATAGTAAAAATTATATATTTTTGAATTACTTTATACTATGCATAACGGCTATAAATCAATTTTGTACATTGTAAAATAGCTTTTTATCCCAAGTGATAAAGGTGGTGGTTGTAAATTAATCATTTGGTAAATTTATTCTTCATCTCGTTTATTATAAATCTTTTTATTATTTTTTATTCTATGTATTTAATACTAGATAACATTTTATTTAAAAATTTTCATAAATCAAACTTAAAAATTCCTAAATATTAATTTAATAGTTCATTGGAGGTTTCTAATATATGTTTGTAGATACTTTTAAAAGGAGGCTTTTGTTTAATTTTGCTCTTCTTTTCGCAATATTATTTGCATATTATTTAATTTTTCACGAAATTTATATATCAGACACTGTAATTTTTTCGTTTGCAGTCCATCCATTTAATTTGTGTGAAAAATACCCCGAGCTTTGGTATTATATAAAATTAATATATATTCCGACTACGGTTTTATCTTCTTTAATTTGCATAAATATTGTGTATTCATCTCTTTTTACGAAGAAAAAAATTAAAACAAATGCTACTATTGATAATCCCTCTGACTTATATTTAACTATCCATAACTATTCTGTTAATAATTTAATTATCCCTGAATCTGGCCTTTATCAAAATTTTTTAATAACTGGTACAATTGGTTCTGGAAAAACGAGTTCTGTAATGTATCCTTTTACAAGACAACTCATTCAGTATAATCATACAAATCCTGAAAATAAACTTGGTATGCTTATTTTAGATGTAAAAGGAAACTATTACACTCAAGTAAAAAAATATGTTAAGTTTTATAATCGTGATGATGATTTAATTGTTATTGAACTTCGGTCGGAGACGTAAAATATAATCCTCTTGATAAGCCTAATTTAAAGCCTGCTATTTTAGCTAATAGATTAAAAACTATTTTGACTTTATTTTCTAAAAACAATAGTGAATCTTATTGGTTAGACAAGGCAGAACAGATCTTAACTGAGTGTATAAAACTTTGTAGGCTCTACAATGATGGTTATGTTACTTTTTCAGAAATTCACAAACTAGTGACTATTCCAGATTATTACGTAGATAAAATAAAATTACTTCGCAAGAAATTTTTAAATGGAGAACTTTCATATACTAATGTACATGATTTACTTTCTTCTATTGAATTCTTTGAAAAAGAATTTAATTCATTAGATTCTAGGACTTCCTCTATTTTGAAATCTGAAATAACAAGAATTACTGGCGCTTTTATCTCTGATTATGATGTTTTAAATATCTTTTCCCCTCCTAAAGATGCTTTAAATTTCTATGGTTTTGAAGATGTTGTAAATAAAGGAAAGATTGTCGTTTTGAATATGAATATATCAGAGTACAATAATCTTTCTAAAATAATTGCAGCATATTTGAAGTTAGATTTTCAAACAGAGGTTATGTCTAGGCTTGCTAAAAATCTAAGTCATATGAGAAGTGTGTGTTTTATTAGTGATGAATATCATGAATATATTACAGATACTGATGCTAATTTTTTCTCTCAATCAAGAGAAGCTAAATGTATAAATATTGTTGCAACTCAGAGTTATACCTCTCTTCTTAATTCTTTAAACAACCAATACACAGTTAAAGTTATTATTCAAAATTTAATCAATAAATTTTGGTTTAGAACTGATGATACTTTTACTATTGAAGATGCTCAAAAGCAACTCGGAAAAGAAGAAAAAACTAAGTATTCTCAAAGTGTTTCTGAAAGTTCAAAAAATAATAAAAGTTCTTATCTTTCTAATATTTTCAGTTTTGAAAAGCCAAATTTTTCTGAGAGTTTAAATACTTATACACAATTTGATTTTGTTTATGATACTAATTTCTTCACACAAAAATTAAATACCTTTAATTGCCTTACATTTTTATCTACTGGTACGACTATCTTACCACCTCAAAAATTAGCTCTTATCCCCTATTTTATTCTTGATAAAGATATGTAGTTTTTTTAAACAAAGATTTCGTCTTGTTTTTTATCTAAATTTTTGTTATATGAAGGTTATTTTTTAAAATTAGTTGCGTTTTTATGTTTTATGTAATCTTAAAAAATGAAAGGAATGATATTTTTTATGAACAAAAGGCTTAAATTTTACATTATTAATATAATTTTTATTTCACTTGTTTTTATTTTTTCGTTTTATTCTGTTTCTTTTTGTGCTTACCCAAAACTTGTTAAAAAAATATTGGATGTTTTTGATAATATAAAAGAATATTTAGTTGCTATTGCAACTCCTGTTGCAGCTGTTGCGATTGCTTCTGGATTTTTAATCCAAAAATTTAGTTTTGGTGATGAAGAAAGATTAAGAAATGGTAAGAAATTAATTAGGACATCCATTGTTTCTTATGCTTTTATTTTAGCACTTGATTTAATTATTAATTTAATACAAGGTTTAATCAATTAGTTTTAGGAGGTTTGCTTTGAATTTTGCATCAAATTCTGTAATAGATAATATTACCGAGATTTTTAAGAGTATGTTTTCTTCTATTGATAATTCTATTTATCCTGCATTAGATAAAATAGCATTTATCAATACTGATATTATCAATTCTCCATATTTAGAAAAGATTTTTGGTTCTAGTTCTGTCTCTGGAATTTTACTTATTGCAAATAGTCTGCTTATTGGCTTTATTCTATATTTCACAGTAAGATACCTTTTGTCTAACTTTTCGATTGTTACTGAGGCACAAAATCCTTATAACTTTTTTATCAAGATTATTTTGATTGGTATTTTTATGAATTCAAGTTATTTTATCTGTGAACAAATTATTAATCTAAATGCACTTGTTTCCTCTTCTATAAGAGAAATTGGTCATGAATTTTTAAGCGTAGATATTTGCTTTTCTAATTTGCTTGATGTTTTAAATTCTATCGTATCAATTGAAACAGAAGGACAAAATTTTTTTTCTATTGATGGTATTATTAAGACAATTGTGTCCGTTGGATTTATTAATCTAATATTTACTTATTCTATAAGATATATCTTAATTAAAGTTTTTGTACTTATTTCTCCTTTTGCAATTTTATGTACTGCAAATTCTTCTACTTCTAACTTTTTTAAGTCGTGGCTTAAGTGTTTTATTTCTTTACTAATTACAGAGACCTTCTCCTCACTTATATTAATTGTTATGCACTCTCTTGAATATAATCCTTCTGATGTTGTTTCTAAACTTTTATTTGTTGGCTCTGTTTTTGCTCTGATGAGAGCTAATAATTACATAAAAGATTTCTTAGGTGGCATTAGCCTTGATGTTCAAAATTCTATGTATGCTCTTAGAGGAATGTCTAAAATTAGATAATTTGATATTTTACTTGGAGGTGTTATTTTTGAAATTTATTATTCCTCAAAATTATGATTTTTCATCTAAACTTTTTGGCATTATCGATTATTCAACTGCTATTTTTAATATTGTGTGGTACATCTTTGTTTTTTGTATAGTCAATTTTATTATAACTACCTTGCTTTTTAAAATTTTTGTCTTTATTATTCTTTGCTTTCCTGTATTTTTATTTAGCATAATTGGCTTTAATCATGAAAATATTTTGTATGTTATAACGTATGTAATAACTTATGCTTTTAGTCAAAAAATATATTTATATAAATAGTTTCCTTTTTCTTGTTTTTTTGTATATAAAATGATATAATTTGACATACGTAAAACTTATATTATTATACTTTGAATGGGGGAAATTATATGAAACTAGAGCAAAATGATGAGTCATTTTTATTTTCAATGACAAAAATACCAGATATATTTTTTTCAGAATATTTATCTCAAACTTCAGGCGATTTTGTCAAAGTTTATTTATATATTTTGTTCCTTTCAAAATATAATAAAGATATAAAATTAAATGATTTATCAAAAAAACTTGCTCTTCCTTTGCAAACAGTTCAAGAAGCCTTAAAATATTGGGAAGATCTTGAAGTTATTACTAAAAAGGGAACTGGTTTCATTATAAATAATTTGCAAGAAATAGAACTTCATAAGCTTTATACTCCTAAAGTTTCGCTTTCTACTGAAGATATTGAACGCAACCAAAAAAATCAATATAGAGCAAATTCAATCGAAACTATAAATAGTTCATTCTTCCAAGGGCTTATGTCTCCTTCTTGGTATGCAGATATAAGTATGTGGTTTGATAAATATGGTTTTGATGAGCAGGTTATGATAGCCTTATTTAACTATTGTTTAAAACGTTCTGCTCTTCACAAAAATTATATCCAAGTTGTTGCAGAAGCTTGGGCTAATGCTAATGTAAAGACTTTTTCGGATCTTGAATTGTATTTTCAAAAGCAAGATACTCTTCAAAAAACTGAAAAGACTATTCAAAAGAAGCTTGGTATTACAAGACCTCTTACAGGATATGAAAAGCCATATATTGAGAAATGGGTTATTGATTATGCATATCCACTAGATGTCATAGAAATTGCACTCAAAAGGAATAACTCAAAAACTAATATTTCTTTTGAATATTTTGATAAAATGCTTTCTGATTGGCATGATAAGAACTTAAAAACTGCTGATGATGTTCAAAACTTCTTACTTGAGTATAAAAAGCAAGAAAAGAGTAAAAAAGAAGCAGAGAAAAAAGTAAAATATAATAATTTTGAACAACGTTCATACAATAATTTTGATAACTTATATGCTAATAGCCAAGGCTAATTAAAGGAGGTTTATTTTGAATACATCTACTTTGAATACTTTATTAAAAGAATATGAAAAGAAAAAATTTAAAGCTGATTTAAAGTTTGAAAATGCAAAGAATGAATTTTTGTCATCTCATCCTGACTTACTGGAGATAACAAATAAGTTAAATTCTATTGCTCTAGATATTTCAAAGGCTATTTTGAATAATGATATAGAGCAAGCAAATACATTAAAGGCAGAATTTCAAGCATTAAAAGAAAAGAAAGAAAAATTACTTCAAAATATAGATGTTCCTTCTTCTGCGAAAGAGCCTTCATATGATTGCAAGATATGTAATGATACTGGATATGTGACTTTGGATAATAATAAGACTGTTCTTTGTAATTGCATTAAACAAAAAATTTTTGACATTGATTTTAATAAGTCTAATATAGGTAATTTAGATAAAGAAAATTTTGATAATTTCGATTTAGAGGTTTATTCTGATGAGGTTGATGTAAAAAAATATAATGCTAAAATTTCTCCAAGACAGAATATACAAAATATTAAGGATATTGCACTAAACTTTATAAATAATTTTGATAATCCTAATGAAAAGAATCTTTTGTTTACTGGAAATACTGGGCTTGGTAAGACTTTCCTTTCTAACTGCATTGCAAAAGAAGTTTTAGCAATGAATAAGACTATTCTTTATCAGACAGCTCCTATTATGCTTGATTCTGTGATTGATTATAGATTTGGTAAATCTGATTTAAAAGAAGTATATGATAATATTATTAATGTAGATTTACTTATTATAGATGATTTAGGTGTAGAATCTTTAAATTCTATAAAAATTTCTGAGCTATTTAATGTTATAAATACTAGGCTCTTAACTCAAAGAGGGCCTATCAAAAGAACTATTATTTCTACAAATTTGAATATGAATAATCTTTTTGATACTTATGGAGAGAGAATTTTTTCAAGGCTTGCATCATATTATAATGTTTGCAGATTTTTTGGCGATGACATTAGACTTAATAAAATTCTTAAAAAAGCGTAATTTGTTTATAAAATTTTAATATTTTTCTTTAACTAATATAAATTCCTAATTAGAATTTGTATTAGTTATTTTTTATTTTGGTTGCACATTTCCACATTATGTCTAATATATTAAATTAAGACATATTGATAGGAGGACATTTTAGTTATGAAAGAAGTATTAAAGGTAAAAGACTTAAAAAAGATTTATCAATCAAAAGATGGGGAAATAACTGCAATCGATGGAATTAGTTTTTCTGTAAATGAAGGCGAATTCATAAGTATTATTGGTCCTAGTCGGTTGTGGTAAATCTACTTTACTTTCTATCATTTCTGGGCTAGATAAACCATCTTCTGGTAATGTTTACATTGATGGCGTTTTATCTTCTGGTGTTTCCTCTAAAATTGGTTATATGCTTCAAAAGGATAGCCTTCTTGAATGGAGAAGTATTTATAATAATGTGATGCTTGGATTAGAGATTAGACACATTAGAACTAAGGAAAATGAAATATATGTTACAAATCTTTTAAAAAAATATGGTCTTTACGATTTTAAGGATAAATATCCTTCGGAGCTTTCTGGAGGTATGAGGCAAAGGGCCTCTCTTATTAGAATTCTTGCTATTCGTCCTAAAATTTTGTTACTTGATGAAGCCTTTTCTGCTTTAGATTCTCAAACAAGAATGATGGTAACTAACGATATTTATAAGATTTTGAGGGCTGAAAATATTACAGCTCTTATTGTAACTCACGATATTTCAGAGAGTATCAGTATGTCCGATAGAGTCATTGTGTTAACCAACAGACCTGCTAGAGTTAAACAGATTCACACCATCGATTTTGAAATTCAAAATCGAACACCAATTAACTGTCGAAAAAGCCCTAAGTTTAGTGAATACTTTGACAGCCTATGGAAGGAGCTTGATGTACATGCATGATAAATTCATATCTCAAGATAGAAAAATGTACTTAAGAAAAATTAGAATAAATAAATTTGCTATCCTTGCAACTCAAATTGCAATAATTATTTCTTTTATTGTTCTTTGGGAAGTTTTGGCTAATTTAAAAGTTATTGATAGTTTTATTACTAGCCAACCTAGTAGAATTATAAATACTTTTATGAATCTTTCTTCTAATGATTTATTAAATCATCTTGGTGTTACTTTTTATGAGACCATTGTTCGGCTTCCTTTTGCGGGACTTCGCTTGGTATATGTATTGCAACAGTTTTGTGGCTTTCAAAATTTTTATCAAAAGTTGCTGAACCGTTTTTAGTTATACTAAACAGCTTGCCAAAAGTTGCATTAGGCCCTGTCATCATTATATGGGTAGGTGCTGGAACTCAGTCCATCATTGTTATGGCTCTTGCTATTTCTTTAATTGTTACTATATTAGAAATATTAAATGGGTTCAATAACACAGATAAAGAAATGATTAAAATGGCTAAAACTTTTAAGGCAAATAAGTTTCAAGTTCTCACAAAAATAGTAATTCCTGCAAATATTCCTACTTTTATTAATTCTCTAAAGATTAATATTGGGTTGTCTTTAGTTGGTGTAATTTCTGGAGAATTCTTAGTTTCTAAAGCAGGGCTTCGGATATTTGATTGTGTATGGAGGGCAAGTTTTCCAATTAGATTTAGTTATGACAAGTGTTATTATACTTGGTATAATGGCTGCTTTCATGTATGAAAGTGTTGTTTTATTAGAAAAAATTATTTTAAAATCTCATAAGAAATAATTTTTATTACTTTTTAAATTTTAGGAGGTAACATTTTGAAAAAATTAATTATTTCTCTTATAGTAATTTTAGCTATAATTGTTGCTGTAATAGGTATTTTTTCTTCTAGAAATAAAATTCCTGAAGAAGCTACCATACAAGATGTTAGATTAAGCGAAGTTACTCGTTCTATCTTTTATGCACCTCAATATGTTGCTTTAAATCAAGGCTTTTTTAAGGATGAAGGATTAAATATAGAGCTTTCTACTGCTCAAGGTGCTGATGCTGTTATGACTTCTGTTCTTGCAAATCAAAGTGATATTGGTTTTGCTGGTCCTGAAGCTTCAATCTACGTATACAATGAAGGAAAGGAAGATTATACTGAGGTCTTTGCTCAGCTTACTAAAAGGGATGGTTCTTTCTTAGTTAGTAGAGAGTATAATCCAAATTTTAAATGGACTGATGTTAGAGGTTCAACAATTATCCCTGGACGAAAAGGCGGAGTTCCTTATATGACACTTCTTTATGTTTTAAGGAAGTATAATATAAATCCTGAAACTGATGTTACTTTAGATGATAGCATAAGTTTTGATTTAATGGCTGGTGCTTTTAGTGCAGGCAATGCTGATTATGTTTCATTATTTGAGCCTACTGCTTCTGCAACTGAGCTTGCAGGAAAAGGCTATATTGTATCTTCAATAGGTGCTGAAACTGATGAACTTCCATATACAGCATATTTTGCTAAAAAGAGTTATATAGAAGCTCATCCTGATATTATTCAAAAATTTACAAATGCTATTTATAAAGGTCAAGTTTGGGTTATGGAACATTCAACCGAAGAAGTTGCAGATTCTATAATCTCGTATTTCCCTGATACGGATAGAGATTTGTTAATTACTGTTCTTAATAGATACAAAGAAATTGATGTATGGAATTCAACTCCTGTGCTTGGAGAAAAGGGATTTGAGTTATTGCAAACTGTTATTCAAGAAGCTGGCGAATTAAAAGAAAAAGCACCTTATGATGTAATTGTTAATAATGATTTTGCAAATAATGCTGTAAATAAATAGGTGAACAAAGCGCCTTGGCGTCCTTTGTTCGTGCCGATTTGAGTTTCAAGGCCATAGGGAGGAAAGCTCAAAGGCAGCGCTTAAGCCTTTTAATTGAATAGGAAAATCTGTGATTTTGCTATTCAATTAAATTAAGGAGAAACTTTTTTTGAAGTTTCTCCTTTTTGATATAAATTTTGCTGTTTTTGTTTTCCATAATTTTTTTATGTTAATGGATTTGTCTTTTTTACTCTGCAACTTCTGCATCTTCTACTATTTTTTCGATGCTTACAACTTTTCCTTCGTTTGTTCTCATAAGTGTTACACCTTGAGTAGATCTTCCAAGTATGCTTATCTCAGATACATTGATTCTAATTATTGTTCCTGTATCTGTTATTAACATGATGTCATCTGTATCATTAACAAGTTTTATTCCTATTAATTTTCCAGTTTTAGGTGTAATTTTGTATGTTATTACTCCCTTTCCTGCTCTTGTTTGAACTCTGTATTCATCAAGTTCTGTTCTCTTTCCAAAGCCATTCTCTGTAATTGCAAGTAATGTCTGCTTACTTCCTGCAATTATTGTTTCCATACCTATTACAGAATCATCTTTGTCAAGCTTTATTCCAATTACTCCTTGTGATACTCTTCCCATTGGTCTTACATCTTTTTCATCGAAGGTTATACATTGACCACCTTCTGTTACCATTACTACGTTGTCTTCTCCATCTGTAAGTTTTACAGAGATAAGCTCATCATTTTCTTTTAATGCTATTCCTTGAAGTCCAGTCTTTCTTGAAGTGTCATATTCTGCAAGTGGAGTTTTCTTAATTATTCCATTTTTTGTTGCCATAAGCAAATATTTACCTTCTGCAATATTTTGAATTGGTATTATTGCAGAAATCTTTTCTCCTGGATCTAAGCTTAATAAGTTTACTATTGCTGTTCCTTTTGCTGTCCTTCCTGCCTCTGGTATCTCAAATCCTCTTAGTTTATATAATTTTCCTTTATTACTAAAGAACATTATTATATCGTGAGTTGAAGCTATAAATATTTCTTTTACAAAATCTTCTTCTCTTGTTGCAATTCCTGTTATTCCTTTTCCTCCTCTTTTTTGGCTTTTATATGTGTCTATTGGCATTCTTTTTACATAGCCAAAATGTGTTAAAGCAATAACAACTTGTTCTTCTTTTACTAATTCCTCGTCGTTAAATTCTCCCTTGTCTGCAATTATCTTTGTTTTTCTTTCGTCACCATATTTTTCTTTTATTTCAAGTAGTTCTTCTTTTATTACGTCAAATACTAATTTTTCGCTTCCAAGTATTGCTTTTAAGTGTTCAATTAGTTTCATTAATTCGTTATATTCTTCTTCTATCTTTTCTCTTTGCAAACCTTGTAATGTTCTTAATCTCATATCAAGAATTGCTTGTGCTTGAACATCTGATAATCCAAATCTTTCCATTAATCTCTCTTTTGCATCATCATATGCTGTTCTAATAATTCTTATTACTTCATCAATGTTGTCTATGGCAATTCTTAATCCTTCTAGTATATGTGCTCTTGCTTCTGCCTTATCTAGTTCAAATTTTGTTCTACGCAAAACAACATCTTTTCTATGGTCTATATAGCAATCTAGACATTGTCTTAATGTAAGAATCTTTGGTACGCCATTTACTAAAGCTAGCATTATTACTCCAAATGTTTCTTGCATTTGTGTATATTTATATAATCTATTTAACACAACTTGTGCATTTGTATCTCTCTTAAGTTCTATTACTAATCTTACATTAGCTGTTCTATCTGATTCATCTCTAATTGCTGAAATTCCTTCTATCTTTTTATCTCTAGCTAAATCGTCTATGTATTTGTGAAGTCTAGCTTTGTTTACTTGATAAGGTAAAGATGTAACAATTATTCTTTGTCTATTGCCAGGCATTTCTTCTATTTCAGCTTCTGCTCTCATTATAATTTTTCCTCTACCTGTTGTATATGCTTCTTTTATTCCTTCTCTTCCAAGTATTGTTGCTCCTGTTGGGAAATCTGGTCCTTTTATTATTTGCATTAATTGTTCATCAGTTACTTCATCATCATCTATTATTTTTATTATTCCATTTATAACTTCTGTTAGGTTATGTGGTGGAATGTTTGTTGCCATTCCTACTGCAATTCCTGAAGAACCATTCAAAAGTAATGCTGGTAATCTTGTTGGTAACACACTTGGTTCTTGTAATCTATCATCATAGTTAGGTACAAAATCTACTGTGTTTTTGTCTATATCACTCATCATATAGTTTGCAATTTTTGCCATTCTTGCTTCTGTGTACCTCATTGCGGCTGGTGGATCTCCATCTACTGAACCAAAGTTTCCGTGTCCATCAATTAATGGGTATCTTAAAGTAAAGCTTTGTGCCATTCTTACCATTGCATCATATACTGCTGCATCTCCATGTGGATGATACCTACCTAAAACAGAACCTACTGTATTTGCAGATTTTCTGTATGGTTTATCTGAAGTTATTCCATCTTCTTGCATCGAATATAGTATTCTTCTATGTACTGGTTTTAAACCATCCCTTACATCAGGAAGTGCACGCGCTACTATAACACTCATTGCATAGTCTATATATGCAGTTTTCATTTCTTTTTCGATGTCTCTCTCAATTATAGTTTCTTCTGGTCTATCCATTTTCTCTGCCTCCTATTTCCCTAACTTAATAGCGTTTTCTATATCGTTATTATACTAAAAGGAAATTTTTTTTGCAAGAGTTTGTTTTAC
Source organism: uncultured Clostridia bacterium (assembly GCA_947624655.1). GTDB lineage: Bacteria > Bacillota > Clostridia > TANB77 > CAG-508 > JAAWPK01. Next base: position 23,298 of record CANQLH010000018.1, read on the forward strand.
ATAAAACCTATAAATTTATCAAATTATTTTTGCTAGTTTTATTTCCTCTTCAGTTATATTTTCTAAAGAATTTCCTTTATTTTTTATTAGAGTTTGAATGTTTTCTATATTTCTTGCTTCTTTTAAAGTACCTTCTAATGGAAGAAGTGTTTCTATTTTCTTTTTTATTTTATTATATTCTCTGTTCATTCCAGCTAAATCTTTTTGCTCTAAGCAATTATTCCAATTATTGATATACTTTCCGTACTTTTTCTACTCCGTCAACTTGTTCCATAAAATTTTGCTCAATACTATCTGTTATACATCCTTTTACTGCATTTTTTCCTTTTTTTATTACATTTGCTACTGTATTATTAATTAATCCATTTTCTTTTGCAGCTTTTACTGCATTATCAATAAGGCCTGATGCCGTATCTACAAGTCCACCTGATTTTACAGCATTATATGCTTGTGATACTGTTTCAAATTTTCCTGTTACTATGCCTTTTGCACTTTTTCCTAAGTTGATTGCTGATTCTATTGCTGATTTTATTCCACTTTTTAATCCTTCGTTAAATACAATATTCTTTACTCCAATAATTTCATCTTCTATTACATCTGGCAAAATAGACCTAAGAGCAATATCAAATCCTGTATTTACTACTTTACCAAGTGTTGATTCTAAAAATTTATTTTGTGATTTTTCTATATTTTGTAAATTTTCATCTAAGTTGTTTTGTAAATTATTTTCTACTTGTTGTTCAACTTGATTATTTATTTCATTCTTTTCTGTGCTTTCTAATTTTTCCTCTTCTAATTCCATTTTACATTACCTCCTAATATAGTTCCTAATATAATATTATTAAACAAGAGAAGAAGTATAATATTTATTTTTTGGAGTTTTGGTGTCGCAATCTCCAAAAAATATAATATATGTCGATTGCTCCATTCGCCCTACGCTACGCTCCGGTTGTTCGCTTACGCAACTCCTACAAAATAAATATTATACTTTTTCTTTTTTAGCATATAATCGTATTTTAGTTTACTATAATTAATTTATGTTGCGTTAACTTATCATTTCTTTTTCAAATTCATCAGATTCTATTTTTGTTAAAATATGTTCATCTCCTACAAACATAAGACATTCTCCTCTTTTTAGAGTTTTAATCTCAATCTTTTCTTTATCTGATATATTTGAATACTCTGATAATATCTTTATATTTTCTTCTTCTAAAGAAAAGAATGTTTTTATACTAGAATTATTTAATATACTTTTGCCATATGTTCCTTGCTCCAAGCTAAACAAATCCGATATATCCTGTGTTATAGCAACTGCACTTCCTCCATATTTTCTGATTGTTTTAAATATTTTATATATGAATTGTGCAACGTTTTTATTAGATGTAACTCCAATAAGCCTCCATATCTCGTCTAAGTATATTGCTTTTTTTACATTTCTATCTTTTTTTATCTTATCGTAGAATAACTCGGTAAAAATGTACATTCCATATTTTATGTTTTCTTCTCCGAAGTTCATAAATATCTGCAACTATTAACTTGCTATTGATTTCTATATTAGTTCTATGATTTAAGAACTTAAGTGAACCTTTTATAAATGGGATTAGTTTTATTTTAAATATTTTCGTTTTTTCTGTATCACCTAAAATATTATATAAATCTTCTAATATTGGCATATCAAAACTATCTTTAAATACATATTCTACATTTCCATTTATATTTTTAACTTTATATAGGCTTTCATCTTCAAATGTTATTCCTTTTAAATTATAACATTCTATTAGTTTATCTTCTAATATTGCTTTTTCTTCTTCATCCATTTCTCCAAATATTAGATTAAAAAATCCTATTAATTTTCCGTATTTTTGTTGCTAAATATCCTTTGTCATTATCTTCGACACTCTCTTTTCTTATATCTAAAACATTTATAAATGTATCAGAGGTTGGACCTATTTTTAAAAGTGTTCCATCTAAATTATTACAAATATTTATGTATTCTCTTTCTGGATCTATAATATATTGTTCTATTCCTAATAGTCTATTTCTTAGAATTAATAGTTTAGTATAATATGATTTTCCGTGCTCCACTTGTCCCAAAAATACACATATTCGTATTTTTATATTTGTTTGTATTATATCTATCGATAAATACAAGCGAATTATTATATATATTCGTTCCTATAAATATTCCTTCTTCATCAAATATTGATGATGATATGAATGGATAAGTACAAAGTATTCCACTTGTTAATATATTTCTTTTTGTTACATTTTTTAAATAATTATTGTTTTGCATTAATGGGAGTGTTGATATATATCCCTGTTCTTCTCTAAAATATGCTCTTCTTGTTTGTATTCCTCTACTTTGTGTCATTCCTTCAACTTTATTTAACAAATATTCTAATTCTTTTTTATCTTTTGAAAATACAGTTAAATAAATATACATATAATATAATTCTTCATTATTTATTTGCATTTCTTTTCTAATATATTTTGCATCATTATAACTAAATGCTGCAATTTCCATATCTTGTCTATTTTGATTGTTTTCCTTTAATTCTACTCCCATATTTCCAATATGATATGTTAATTCTTTTATTGTTTTATATGTATCTTTCTTTTCATAAAATATAGAAATATTTATATTAATATTTGTGTCTATTAAATTTTTTAAAATTAAATCTGTTTGTTCTCTATAATAATTTACACATAATAAACATGAAAAAAACATTTCATCTATTTCTATAAATTTTGGATTATTCAAATTAATATATGTTGGTGTTATATAATCTATATCTGAAAACATTCCTTCTTCAATTTCTGTTTTTTTATTTGCTAAATCTTTTTCTATATTTTTTATTTTTATTCCTCCTTTTAATTTAATAAATTTTTTCTTGTATTAAAAAATGAAAAAAGTATTTTTTTTAATTCCTCCTTTTCTAAAATTTCTATAACATTGTTTCCACATCTTGATAAACATTCTTTTATTTTAAAATAATTTTCATTTAATTCTAATATGTTTAATTCTTCTTTATTTTCTTTTGTTGTTTCTTCTATTTTTGCATTTATAATTATATAAAAATTTTTTGATGAGGAATTTTTTTCACGATTTAATCTGTTTATGAATTCAATATATTTTTCTGAAATTTTTATAAGATTAGAATTATTTTCTGATTTAACTTTTTCTCTAATTTTTGAAATATGATGAGACAAATCTTCTTTTTTACTTTGAATTAAAATTTGTATATCAAAGTTGCAAGTTTTTAAAAATGTTTTATATGAATTTAATATTCCTTGTTTTTCTAAATCTGATTTTAAATTATAATTTATCGGAATTACCTTCATGATTTTTATATATTCTTTTGTTTTCATTTTGACAATTCCTTTTTCCATAATTTTTTCTATTGGTATCCATTCTTGTAAAGAATTTTGATTTTGTTTTTGCATAAAGATTCTCCTATTTAATTTCTAATATTTCCGTTTAAAATAATAATAATTTGCGTAAAGGAGACTTTGTCCTTATTTTTTTCGCAGAAATTGTATCATCTTTAAATGAGCCTCTTTCATGTCAAGCTATGAACATCCCTCATTTAAAGATGTAACAATTTCTAGCTCAAAAACACTCCAGCGCTCCTTACTTAAATTATTATTATTTTAAACTGCATTATTGGAATTTTTAAATTTGTTGAATTTTTTTGAATAAAAAATTTTTGAAACTTAATAATTTATGTTTTTATTTTAACATCTTTTTTGTGTTTGTCAAGTTTTTTTTGAAAATTTTTCTAAGAATATTTTTGTATTTTTGACTTATAATATTACTATAAAATTAATATTAGTTGGACCAAGAGTAATATGAGGTTAATCTTTTAGCTTTATATTATTCGTGCAAAGGTAAATTATAGCTTTGCTTTTAGGTTATAATTTGCCGGCGTTGCGAGTATATTATTTGTATGCAAATTGCATTTTATTGATTTATAATCAATATTTTATATGTGATTAAATTATATATAATATATTCAAAGTTAAGATTATATTTATATTTTATAATTTGTATTACTAGTCCTTCATGGACGAATATATATATTATGAGTGTACTTATAGTCGAGCGAAAGATTATTATATGTGGTTTATTGTCTAGTTATATAGCAATATATATTAGATGAAAAAATTATGTATAATAGTTCTAGCCTTAGATTAATATTAGTTTTATCCGAGATAAAAAGGTGAGATTTTCTTTTCTCACCTTTAATCTTTATTAAATATCAAGATTTTTATTAAATATCAAGATTTTGTACATATTTTGCATTTTGTTCTATGAACTGTCTTCTTGGCTCTATGTCATCTCCCATAAGAAGTGTAAATGTTTCATCTGCTTTCATTGCATCATCTAATCTAACTTTAATAAGTATTCTTCTTTCTGGATCCATTGTTGTTTCCCATAGTTGGTCTGGGTTCATTTCTCCTAGACCTTTATATCTTTGTATTGATATTCCGTCTCTTGGTATTCCCTTTTCATCTAAATCTTTATATGCTTTTGCTAAGTCATCATCTGTATAGCAATAAATATCATCCATTCCTTTTTTAGATAATTTATATAATGGTGGTTGTGCTAAATATACATTTCCATTTTCTATTAATGGTCTCATATATCTAAAGAAGAATGTTAAAAGCAATGTTCTAATATGTGCTCCGTCAACATCGGCATCTGCCATTATTATTACTTTCCCATACCTTATCTTAGTTATATCAAAGTCTGCTCCTATTCCTGCACCAATGGCAAGTATTACTGGTTGAAGTTTATCATTTCCATATATTTTATCTGCTCTTGATTTTTCTACATTAAGCATCTTTCCCCAAAGTGGTAATATTGCTTGGAATGATCTATCTCTTCCCTGTTTTGCACTTCCTCCTGCTGAATCTCCCTCGACTATATATACTTCACATAGTGCTGGGTCTTTTCCACTACAATCTGCCAATTTTCCGTGGAAGTGTTGAACCTTCCATAGAATTCTTTTTTCTAGCAAGTTCCCTTGCTTTTCTTGCTGCTTCTCTTGCTCGTGATGCACTTATACACTTATCCAAAATTGATTTTGCAACATTTGGGTTTTCTTCTAAATATGTTGATAATGCATCTGTTACAGCATTTGCTACAACACCTGTAACATTACTATTACCTAATTTTGTTTTTGTTTGACCTTCGAATTGTGGTTCTTTTACTTTAACTGAAATTACTGCTGTCATTCCTTCTCTTATGTCTTCACCTTGTAAGTTTTGATCTTTTTCTTTTAATACTCCGTGATTTCTTGCATAATCATTGAATACCTTTGTAACAGCTCTTTTAAATCCTTCTAAATGTGTTCCACCTTCTATTGTATTAATGTTATTTACGAATGTATAAATATTTTCAGAATATGATGTTGTGTATTGTATTGCAACTTCAATAGGGACTTCTCCATCTTTTTCTATATATATAGGCATTTCATTTATTTTTTCTTTATTTTTATTTAGGTATTCTACAAAAGAATTTAAGCCTCCTTCAAAGCAAAACTCTGATTTTCTTTCTTTTTGTTCTTCTTCTACTGCTTCTTCTCCTTCTTGTTTTTCTACAATTCTCTTATCTTCTATTGATATTTTTAATCCTTTTGTTAAAAATGCCATTTCTCTAAATCTTTTTTCTAGTACTTCATATTCATATTCTAGTGTTTCAAATATCGTACTATCAGCTAAAAATCTTACTTTTGTTCCTGTTTTATCTGAATCTCCTATTCTTTCAAGTGGCTGTACTGTCTTTCCTCTTTCGAATTTCATTTGATAAATTCCGCCATCTCTTTGTATTGTAACTTCTGTCCATTCAGATAATGCATTTACAACAGATGAACCAACTCCATGAAGTCCTCCTGATACCTTATATCCACTATCTCCTCCAAATTTTCCTCCAGCGTGTAAAATTGTATATACTGTTTCTGCTGCTGATATTCCTGTTTTTGGGTGTTTATCAACTGGTATTCCTCTTCCATTATCTTCTACACAAATTATATTTCCTGGTTCTATTGTTACTTCTATACTATTACAAAAACCTGCAAGTGCTTCATCAACACTATTATCCACTATCTCATATACTAAATGGTGCAATCCTCTTACAGATACACTTCCTATATACATTCCAGGTCTTTTTCTAACTGCTTCTAGTCCTTCCAATACCTGTATTTGATTTGCTCCATATTCATGTTCAACTTTGTCCATTGTTTTCCTCCTTTAGGTTCTTACATTCTATATTATATTATTCTTTTTATAAAAAAATCAAGTGTTATTTTCTTTATCTTTCTTTTTTTCTTCGACAATTCCGATTTTCCACATAAAATATTTTTTTATTTTCGTTTAAAAGTTCCAACTTGTCTGTGCATGTAATAATAATTTGTGTATTTTTTACATCTTCTAAAAAACTTTCTCTTCTTTCCTTGTCTAATTCTGACATAAAATCATCTAATAATAGTATTGGACTTTCTTCTATTTCATCTTTGATTATTTCTAATTCACTTAATTTTATTGATAAAATTGCACTTCTATGTTGGCCCTGTGAACCATATATTTCTAGATTATTTTCATTTATATATAACTTTAAATCATCTCTATGTATGCCCTTTATTGTATATCCTTTTATTATATCTATCTTTCTATTTTTCTTTAATAGGTTTAAAAATTCTTCTTTATTTGTAAAGTCTGTAATATATTCAATTCTTATATCTTCTTTATTTTTAGTTATCTTTTTATGTATGTCTACTATTTTTTCTTCTAATTTTTTTACAAATTCTTTCCTATAAATACTTATTATTTCTGCATAATCTGCTAATTTTTCTTCCCATATTTCAAGTAATTCTTCATTTTTATTTTCTAGTTTTATTTGTTTTAAATAGTTATTTCTTTGTTCTATTGTCTTGTCATACATATTCAAATTATACAAATATGCAGGTCTAAGCTGACTTATCATTACATCTAATAATCTTCTTCTTTTAGATGGGCCTTCTTTAAATATATTTATGTCGTCAGGATTAAAAAGTACTATATTAACATTTCCTAATACTTCACTCATTTTTTTTACTTTAATATCATTTAAGGAAATTATTTTTTTGTTTGATATTTCTAGTTTTACTTTTCCTTCCCTATCTTTTTTTACATAATTAACTTCTACTTTTGCAAAGTCTTTATTAATGTTTATTACTTCTTTGTCTTTTCCTGCTCTATATGACTTTCCAATAGCAGACATGTATATTGCTTCAACAATATTAGTTTTCCCTTGTGCATTGTTTCCATAAAATATATTTATATTTTTATCAAGTTTTATTTCTTGTTCTACATAGTTTCTAAAATTATATATTTTTATTTTATCTATGTACATCTTTATCCTCTTATTCTTGAATTCTTATAGGTAATATCATATATACATAATCTCCTGTTTCTTCTACTGACTTAATTATTGATGGAGATATGCTACTTCCAAATTCAACATAAATTTCTTCATCATCTATTGCTTTTAGTGCATCTAGAAAATATTTTGGATTGAATCCTACTTCTAAATTTTTTCCTTCTGTTGTAATAAATATTTCTTCCTTTGCATCTCCTGCTTGATTCTTACATGAAATAACGATTTTTCCTATTTCAATTGAAACTTTTACAGGATATTTTCTTTCTTTTTCTATACTTGACATAGAAATTAAGCTTACTCTTTCAAAACATTCTTGTAATTCTTTTTTATTAACTCTTATTCTTGTTTCATAAGTTTTAGGAATAACTTTCTCATATTCTAAGAATTCTCCTTCTAATAGTCTTGTTACAATTTTGCAATTTTCCATTTCAAATAGTGCTTGATTTTTTGCTACACTAATTTTTATCTTATCAAATGAATCTGATATTATCTTATTTACTTCATTTAAAGTTTTTCCCGGAATAATTACTTTGAAATCATTTACTTTTTCTTCTAAGTTTCTTTTTTTCCATCCAAGCCTATAACCGGTCAACAGCTACAACATTTATTTGGTTATCTTTTATTTCAAATAAGCATCCTGTAAAAATTGGTCTATGTACTTCTGTGCTAACAGCGAATATTGTTTTTCTAATCATATCTTTTAGATTATTCTGTTCTAATTCTACCCAATTTTCTTCATCTATTTTTGGAAGTTCTGGAAATTCAATTGGATTCATTGTAGCAAGTTTATACAAAGAGCCTTCACATTCTATTATAAGAAGTTCTTTATCATCTACTGTAATTGAAATATCTGTATCTGGTAATCTTCTTATTATCTCACTAAATACTGTAGCTGTAACAACTGTATTACCTTGCTCTATTACATCACAATCTATTACATATTCAATACCTAGTTCTAAATCATATGTAGTTAATTTAACTTGATTATCATTTGTTTGAATAAGTATACCTTCTAATATTGGCATTGGTGTTTTAGAAGATACTCCTCTTACTACGGAATTAATAGCTTTGAGCAAATTTGATTTTTCACAGATGAATTTCATTTTGCTTCTTCCTCCTTTTAAATAATAATATTTTTAGTAGTAGTATTAGTAGCTATGTGAATTGTGTGGAAAAGTAAATAAAACCTTTATATCCGTAAGCTTTTACTGCGTGGATAAGTTGTTTATAACTTTTGTCAAAATCCACATAAAAAATTTTTTTTTTGATTTTTGTGGAAAAATTTATGAAAAATTTAGTTTTCAACAAATTTTAAACACGTTATTCACAATTAAATGTGAATAACTAATGTCTTGCTTCCGTAGGAAGAATTACATTTATTTTTTTATTTAAAAAATTATCAAACAATATTTTTCATAAAAGTTTATTTTTTATTTATATTTTAATCTTTTGGTTTTAATATAATATTTTTCACACTATCCACAACTGATTTTGTTGTCTTATTATTTTTCATTTCTGTTTCTATTTTGTTACAGGCATGCATAACTGTTGAATGGTCTCTACCTCCAAAAGCATTTCCAATATTTTTATATTGCATTTTTGCAAGTTCTCTACAAAGGTACATTGCGATTTGTCTTGGATATGCTATTTCATTAGAACGTTTTGAACTGTCTATATCCCCTACATCTATATTAAAATATCTTGCAACAGTATCTTTTATATATTCTGATGAGATAACTTTTTCTTTATGAGCTATTACATCAACAATTGCTTTTTCTGCAAGTTCTAATGTTATTGGACTATGAGTTAATGAAGCTTGAGCAACTATCTTTTTTAAGGTACCTTCAAGTTCTCTTATATTTGAATCAACTTTTGTTGCAATATTAGATAAAACTAAATCATCTATTACAATATTTTGAAGTTGCACCTTTTTTCTAAGAATTGCAAGCCTTGTTTCATAATTTGCAGCGGATATATCTACTAATAGACCCCAATCAAATCTTGATTTTAAACGTTCTTCTAGAGGGTTTATATCTTTTGGTGGTTTATCACTTGTTAGAACAATTTGACCTTTATTATCGCAAATAGTATTAAAAGTGTGGAAAAATTCTTCTTGTATCCCCTCTTTACCTGCTATGAATTGTATATCGTCTATTAAAAGAACATCAATATTTCTATATTTTTGTCTGAAATTTTCGTTAGAATTATTTTTTATTCCATTAATAAAGTCGTTTGTAAATTGCTCTGAAGTTACATATAACACTTTTTTATTTGGAGTTCTCTTAAGAATTTCATTTCCTATTGCGTGCATTAGATGAGTTTTTCCGAAGACCAACTCCTCCATATATGAAAAGTGGATTATATGAAATACCAGGAGCTTCAGAAACTGCAAGTGATGCAGCTTGTGCAAATCTATTATTCTCCCCTATTACAAAATTATTAAATGTAAGTTCAGGTTTTAAATTTGAATTAAATTGATTTTCATTTGATTGAAAAACTACTTCAGTATTATTTTCTTCTAGATTTTTTGTTGTAACGTAATTTAATTTATATATTTTTTGAGTTATATCTTTAAAACAGTTAATTAATAAAGGTTCATATTGCTTTATTTGATTACCGTAAAATTCTGTTGGTACAAGCAAATTTACAACATCATTTTGAATTGATGCAATTTCAATGGGTGCAATCCAAGTGTCGTAAGCAAGCTGTGTTATGGCTTGCATTGATTTCTCTTTGACTGAATTCATTATACTTTTATAGTCTCTATATTCTTCTTGCATAACATCCTCCATTTAATTTTTTTCTTAACATATAATATCAAAAAAAGGAAAAAGATGTCAATAAAAAATGTGGAAAATTTTTTATAAAATGTGGAAAATTAAGTAATATGCATTATATAGCTTATTTCCCTAAGAAAATTTCAAAAATACTTGACAATTCAAATACTTTTAATGTATAATTTTAATGTTATTTATAAACAAATTTAGGAGGTGCAAAATGAAGAGAACATATCAACCAAAAAAAATACAAAGACAAAAGGAACATGGATTTTTAAAGAGAATGAAAACTAGAGCTGGAAGAAATGTATTAAAATCAAGAAGACAAAAGGGTAGAAAAAAATTAAGCGCATAAATATATGACATATAATTTAGAAGTGATAATATGAGAAAAACAGAAAAATTAAAGAAGAATTATGAATTTAGATTTATATTAACTAAAGGAAAATATTATTCAGGAAAATACATAGAGGCTTTTGCTATAAAAAATAATTTAAAAATTAATAAGATAGGGATTGCAATAGGGAGAAAACAGGCAAAAGCTGTAAAAAGAAATTATTATAAGAGACTTATAAGAGAAGCATATAGACTTAATGAAGATAAAATAGATGTAGGGAATAGTATAGTATTTTTAGTAAAAAAGAAAGTAAATGTTGATGAAATTAATTTCATCAACATTCAAAATGATTTATTATTGATTTTACAAAAAATAGGACAAGTATAGTTATTATGAGAAGAATTTTAATTTTTTTAATTGAAGTATATCAAAAATATGTGTCACCAATACTTGGAAATAACTGTAAATATTATCCTACGTGTTCTGAATATGCAAAACAAGCAATAAGAAAATATGGAGTATTTACGGGAAGTTTTTATGCAATAAAAAGGATAATAAAATGTAATCCATTTTCAAAAGGGGGATATGACCCTCTAAAATAGTATGGAGGAATCAGATGATAGCATTTTTTGCAAATATATTTGGCTATTTGTTAAATCTTTTATATAATATAATTCAAAATTATGGAATAGCAATAATATTATTTTCAGTAATTGTAAAAATTATTTTATTGCCAATATCAATAAAACAGCAAAAAACAATGGAGAAAACAACAAAACTTCAAGAAGAATTAAAGGTTTTACAAGTTAAATACAAAAATAATCCAGAAGAAATGCAAAGAGAAACTTTAGAATTATACAAGAGGGTAGGCATGAGCCCTTTTGCAGGATGCTTAAGTGCAATAATTCAAATAATATTAATATTATCAGTATTCTATTTAGTTAGAAGTCCTTTAACATATATGAAAAAAGTTGATTCTACTGTAATAGAAAATTACATAAATGAAATAAATCAAGAATCAGAAAGTAAAGACGCTTATCCAGAAATAGCAATAATTAGGGAAAAGTCAGCAGAAGATGAACAGGTATTTATTAATATGGAATTTTTTGGATTAGATTTAAGTAGTATTCCATCAAAAGATTTCTCAGATTGGAAAACTTATGTAATACCTGTACTTTATGTAATATCTACATTTGTATCAATGAGAATTACAACATCAATGCAAGACAAGAAAAAGAAGGAAAAGGCTACGGCTACTGATAATACAGAAGAAAAAGAGGAGTTAGATGAATTAGATATAATGAATCAGACAAATAAAAGTATGTCTTATATGATGCCAATTGTTGCAATATCAATATGTTTTATTGCTCCACTTGGACTTGCTCTATATTGGCTTACAAATAATATACTTATGATTCTTGAAAGATTAATATTAAATAGGGTGTTTAGGAAAAAGGAGGAAGAGGTAAATGCCTGAATCAAGAATATTTGAGGGAAAAACAACTAATGAGGCAATAGAAAAAGGACTAAAAGAATTGAGAGTTTCAAAAAATGATGTAGAAATAAAAGTATTAGAAAATGAAGAAAAAAGAAGCTTCTTTAATATATTAGCACCAAGAGTTGTTAAAGTAGAAATGACATTAAAAGAAAATAGAGTAGAAAGAAAGAATAATGTTGAGAAAGTAAAGAATGAAATAAAAATAGATAAAGACATTTTAGAAAATGCAAGTAAGGAAATAAGAGAGTTTTTAGATAAATTTTTAGAGGGAACAATAAAAGAAAAAATAGATTATAGCTGTGAAATAGGAGAGGATTCGATTAAAATTAATATAAATGATAAAAAAGCAGATTTCTTAATAGGGTATAGGGGAGAAACAATGAGTTCTCTACAAGTTTTATTAACAGCTATTGCAACGAAAAAAGAAAGTCAAAAAATCAGGGTTGAACTTGATATTTTAGGATATAGAGAAAAGAGAATAAAAACTCTTGAAGAATTAGCTGAAAAGATAGCTAAAACAGTTGTAAAAACAAGAAAGTCTATAACATTGGAGCCTATGACTCCTTATGAAAGAAAAATAATTCATACTAAGTTACAAAATAATCCAAAGGTAAAGACAATAAGCATAGGAGAAGGAATGCATAGAAAAGTTGTAGTTTCTTTAAAATAATATAGTTATATATAATCTAAGGTCAAAGTGAGGATTTATATATTCAAAGGTAATTTTGAATATTAAACTACTTTGACCTTTTTTTGAAAGAGGTAAGAAAATGAGTACAATTGTTGCAATATCAACAGCAATAGGAAATAGTGGAATAGGAATAATAAGAATGAGTGGAGAGGAAAGTTTTGATATTATAAAAAAAATATTCAAACCAAAGTCAAAAACACTTAACATAAAACCGAATACCATTAATTACGGCTATATTGTCGATAGAGACAAAATAGTCGACGAAGTATTAGTTTCCTTTTTTAGTTCACCAAAATCCTTTACAACGGAAAATATGTGTGAGATAAATTCTCACGGTGGAATTTTAATAATGAATAAAATATTGGAAATTTGCTTAGAAAATGGAGCAAAACTTGCAGAACCAGGGGAATTTACTAAAAGAGCTTTTTTAAATGGAAGAATTGACTTATCACAAGCAGAAGCTATTGTTGATATTATTAATGCTAAATCAGAAAAAGAAGCAAAAGCATCTATAAAACAACTAAAGGGAGATTTGTCTGAAAAATTATCAGAAATAAAAAGTCAAATATTAGAGGTTTTAACTAATATAGAGGCATCGATAGATTATCCTGAATATGATGTAGAAGAAGTTACAAATAGTAAAGTATTACAACTAATGGATGTTGTAGATAATGAATTAGAAGATTTAAAAAAGACATTTGATAGAGGAAAATTAATAAAAGATGGAATAAATATTGCAATAGTTGGTAGACCAAATGCAGGAAAATCGTCGCTTTTGAATGCCATTTTAAAAGAGGATAGAGCCATAGTTACTGAATATGAAGGAACTACGAGAGATACAATAGAAGAATTTATACAAATAGATGGAATACCTGCTAGAATTATTGATACTGCTGGAATAAGAGAGACAGATAATGAAATTGAAAAAATTGGAATTAATAAGTCAAAAGAAGCAGTTGCAAATGCTGATTTAGTAATTGCTATAATTGATTCTAGTAAAAAATTAGAAAAAGAAGATATAGAAATTCTTAATTTAATAAAGAATAAAAAAGTAATAATTCTATTAAATAAAAATGATTTGGAAAATAAAATAGAAGAAGATGAAATAGTACAAATTATAGGAGATAAGCCTATTTTACGTATTTCAGCATTGAACAAAGAGGGAATAGAAAAACTATATGAAACAATATCTAAAATGTATAAATTTAATGAAATAGATATAGATGATAGTTTAACAATAACCAATAATAGGCATAAACAAGCAATAAATAGTATGATAAAGAATGTAGAGAATGTTAAAAAAACAATTAAAGAAAATATGCCAATTGATATTGTAACAATATATATAACTGATATTCTAAATGATATAGGTAAAATAACAGGGGATAGTGCTTCAGAAGATATAATTAATGAAATATTTAAAAAATTTTGTCTTGGAAAATAAAAATCAATACTATATAAATATGAAAACAGGCTTTAAATATAGAAAAAATTAGCAAACATTGTTTCTTGTTTCACGTGAAACATTTATAAATAAAATAATAATAATTATATATGGTGCCATATAGGGCGAGAAAGGAATGTAAAAATAATGAAATACTTTGCAGGAGAATATGATGTAGCAGTAATTGGAGGAGGACATGCTGGTTGTGAAGCAGCACTTGCAACAGCAAGACTAGGATTTAAAACATTATTATTTTCAATAAGTTTAGAAGCAATAGCAAATATGCCATGCAATCCAAATATAGGAGGAACCTCTAAAGGACATTTAGTTAGGGAAATTGATGCATTACGGTGGAGAAATGGGAAAAAATATAGATAAAACATTTATACAATCGAGAATGCTCAATAAGTCTAAAGGACCTGCTGTTTATTCTTTAAGAGCACAAGCAGATAGAAAAAAGTATCATATTGAAATGAAACATACATTAGAAAAACAGGAAAATTTATTTATTAAACAAGCAGAAATCGTTGATATTGGTGTAGAGGATGGAAAAGTAAAAAGTGTTGAAACAAATATAGGAGCAATATATAATGTAAAGGAAGTAATACTTGCAACTGGAACATATTTAAAAGGAAAAATTTTTATTGGAGAATATTCGTATGAGAGTGGCCCAGATGGAGTATTTCCAGCTAATAGATTATCAAATTGCTTAAAAGATTTAGGAATAGAAATTGTTAGGTTTAAGACAGGAACACCTGCAAGAGTAAATAAAAATTCGATAGATTTTTCTAAAATGGAAATACAAAATGGTGATGATGAAATTGAAATGTTTTCTTTTGAAAATGAAGTAAAAAATATAAATCAAGTGCCATGTTATTTAACTTATACCAATGAGAAAACACATGAAATAATAAGAAAAAATTTAAATCGTTCGCCATTATATTCAGGAAATATAAAGGGAACAGGACCAAGATATTGCCCATCAATAGAAGACAAAGTTGTAAGATTTAGTGATAAACCAAGACATCAAATTTTTATAGAACCTATGGGGCTAGACACAGATGAAATGTATGTTCAAGGAATGAGTTCTTCTTTACCTGAAGATGTACAAATAGAAATGTATAGAACAATTCCAGGACTTGAAAATGTGCAATTTACAAGACCTGCTTATGCAATAGAGTATGATTGTATTGAACCATCACAATTAAAGCTATCTTTAGAATTAAAAAAAATATCTGGAATGTTTTTTGCAGGACAGATTAATGGGACATCTGGATATGAAGAGGCAGCGGCACAAGGAATTATTGCAGGTATAAATGCAGCTTTAAAATTAAAGGGAAGGAAGCCACTTATATTAGATAGAACTGATGGGTATATAGGAGTGCTTATTGATGATATTGTTACAAAGGGAACCAATGAGCCATATAGAATGATGACATCTCGTGCAGAGTATAGATTACTTTTAAGACAGGATAATGCAGATTTACGACTTACTAAAAAAGGATATGAGGTAGGACTAATTTCTGAAGAAAGGTATAAAAAATTTGAAGAAAAGAAAGAAAAGATAGATAAAGAAATAGAAAGATTGAAAAATCTTACAATTAAACCAACTCAAAAAGTAAATGAATTTCTAGTTGAATGTGGAACAACAAAGATTGACACAGGAGTAAAACTTTCAGAATTATTAAAAAGAACGGAATTAAATTATAGTGAATTAGCAGAAATAGATGAAAACAGAGATTTAGAACTTCCAAAAGATGTCGTAAAAGAAGTAGAAATTCAGATTAAGTATGAAGGGTACATAAAGATGCAAGAAATGCAAGTTGAGAAGTTTAAAAAGTTAGAAAAGAAGGAATTAAGTGAAGATATAAAGTATTCAGAAATAAATGGATTGAGCTTAGAGGCTAGACAAAAACTTGATAAATTTAAACCTATCTCTGTTGGTCAAGCATCAAGAATATCAGGCGTTTCGCCAGCAGATATTTCTGTTCTTCTTATTTATCTTGAGCAGGAAAAGAGAAAATAAATTAATAAAAAAATAGTTTAAAAATTATTGACATATTAATAATAATTTTATATTATTAATATGTCGTTTTTATTTAATAGAACAACATAAAACTGACAAAATGGCAAAAAGGAGGAAGAATTTTGGGAAGAGTAGTTTCAATAGCAAATCAAAAAGGTGGAGTAGGGAAAACAACGACATCTATAAATTTAAGCACGATACTTGCAAAAAAAGGTAAAAAAGTTTTATTAATAGATGCTGATCCCCAAGGAAATGCAACAAGTGGGTTAGGTATAGATAAAGAAATAGAAAAGTCAATTTATGATGTAATTATAAATGAAGTTAATATAAATGAAACTTTAAAAAATACGTCAATAAAAACTTTAAAGGTATGTCCATCGAATATAAATCTAGCTGGGGCAGAAGTTGAACTTGTTTCACTAATGTCGAGAGAACATAGATTAAAGGAAAGAATTGACGAGATAAAAGATGATTATGATTACATAATAATTGATTGTCCACCATCACTAGGATTAATTACATTAAATGCATTTACTGCTTCTGATAGCGTTATGATACCTGTTCAATGCGAATATTATGCACTTGAAGGATTAGGACAACTTATAAATACAGTTAATTTGGTAAGAAGACATTTGAATAAAAATTTAGAAATAGAGGGTGCACTTCTTACTATGTATGATGTTAGAACAAATCTTTCAAATCAAGTAGTAAAGGAAGTTAAGAGATATTTTGAGGATAAAGTATATAAGACAATTATCCCAAGAAATGTTAAATTAAGTGAGGCTCCAAGCTATGGAATGCCAATAACGGTATATGATCCAAAGTCTAAAGGAGCTAAATGTTACGAAAAACTTGCAAAAGAATTTGTAAAGAAAAATGAGGAAGATGTAAAAGCTAAACATATGATGGAATAATAAAGAAGGGAATGAATGAAAATGGCAAAAAAAACAGGGTTAGGAAAAGGATTAGATGCACTATTTATGGGAACACCAGACATACAAGAGGAAATACAAGATGGAGAAAAAATTTTAAATTTGAAAATAAATGATGTTGAACCAAATAGAAATCAACCAAGAAAGAAGTTTGATGAAGAAGCGATTGAAGAACTTGCAAATTCTATTAAAAATTATGGACTAATTCAACCAATAGTAGTAGCAAAAAAAGACAATTATTATGAAATAATCGCAGGGGAAAGAAGATGGCGTGCTTCTAAAAAGGCTGGATTAAAGGAAATACAGGCGATAGTTAGAGAAGATGATGAGAGAAAAAACAAAGAAGTTGCTTTAATAGAAAATATACAAAGAGAAGATTTGAATGCTGTTGAAAAAGCAATGGGTATAAAAACGTTAATGGAAGAATATTCTTTAACTCAAGAACAAGTTGCAGAAACTTTAGGAAAAAGTAGAAGTGCTATTGCTAATACAATAAGAATATTAAATTTGGATAAAAGAGTATTAGAACTTGCAAAAGAGGGTAAATTAACAGAGGGACATTGTAGAGTTTTATTATCAATAGATGACGGTGATAAGCAACTTGAGATGGCTAAAAGAATAATAGAAAAAGGTACTAATGTAAGAGAAGTTGAAGAAAAAATACAGGGAAATAAAAAGAGTAAAAAGAAAGAATTAAAATATGAAGCTATATATAGGGACATAGAAGATTCATTTCAAAGCTTTTTTGGTACAAAAGTAAGTTTACATGCGGGACAGAAAAAAGGAAAGATAGTTATTGAATATAAATCAAATGAGGATTTAGAAAGATTACTAGAATTAATAAAAGAATAAAATACAAAGGGAGTGTACAAGCTTGGAGAAATTTTTAGAATTCATTAGAACAGATTCTTTTTTGTTAATTTTAATGTGTGCAATTATTATTATTTTTATATTATATATAATCGAACTTATTAAATTATGCAGAATAAAGAAGCAATATAAAAATTTTATGAAAAAATTAGGAAATGGGGAAAACATTGAAGAAATACTTGAGAAGCATATTGATAGAATAAATAAGACAATTACTAAGAATGATGAATTAGAAAAATTATGTTTAAAGATTGATTCGGATATAAGAAATTGCATTCAAAAGGTTGGAATATACAGATATAATGCTTATAAAGATACGGGAAGTGATTTAAGCTTCACATTAGCATTATTAGATGAAAAAAATAATGGTGTAGTGCTTAATGGTATATATTCAAGAGAAATGTCAAATATTTATGCTAAGCCTGTTGAAAACGGAGAGTCACCATATAAAATTACAGAAGAAGAAAGTGAAGCAATAAAAAGAGCAATTAATTCGTGATAATGAGGTATTTCAAAAAAATACTATTGACAGAAGGCATAAAATGTGTTAAGATAAATACTGCGTTCGGTAATTGAATGCAGTATTTTTGCAGAGGTGGTCGAGTTGGTTTATGGCAGCAGTCTTGAAAATTGCCGTAGGTTAATAGCCTACCGTGGGTTCGAATCCCACCCTCTGCGCCAAAAAGAAGAAAACAGATAAAAAGCTGTTTTTTTTTATCTAAAAGATTTTTTATAAAACTATTGTATTCTATATGAGTATTGATATAGGGAGAGTTGTCTGAGTTGGTTTAAGGTACCAGTCTCGAAAACTGGCGTAGGTTAATAGCCTACCGTGGGTTCAAATCCCACACTCTCCGCCAATAAAATTAAAAAATAAATTTTGTTCTATTAACTTAATCAAAAATATTGAAAAGCACATAAAAATATAGTATAATATAATTGCATATGATCTCAAAGGAGGTTTGGTAAACATATGCGGTCAGATAGAGAAGGTCGTTTTTTTATCTCAAAGGAACTGAGAGAAATCAGCCGGATCGAACCTGGAATGGAAGTTGCGGTAATGTACAAAAACCCAACTACAGTATATCTCATTCCTAAGGATAAGGATGATAACGGCAAACTGTTAGGCTTCAGAACCGTAGAAAAGAGCGGTAGAATCTCTTTGTCAAGATTCCTGACAAAACAGGAAGACAAGGAATTCAACTATGTGCTCTACCTTCAAAAGGGAATTATCTACGTGGAGAAATTGCCTGCTGACTGATAAAAGGCACCCCATTTGTTTGGGGTGCTTTTTATGTTTTTTTAAATACTTTTTATTGGAATTTACTTTTAAATTGTTACTACTCAGCCCTAAGAATAAAGTTATCCACATAAAAATAATAGAAAAGCAAATAAAAACACAATAAATC
>CANQLH010000019.1 GCA_947624655.1 uncultured Clostridia bacterium
TCTTTTCTAGTTTGAGCTAAATATGATAAATATATTTTTTCTTGTTCTTTTTCCATTTCGTTTTTCATTATTGTTATATTTTTCTCTGGTAACTCTGTTAAAACATCTT
Source organism: uncultured Clostridia bacterium (assembly GCA_947624655.1). Taxonomy (GTDB): domain Bacteria; phylum Bacillota; class Clostridia; order TANB77; family CAG-508; genus JAAWPK01. The sequence continues at coordinate 110 of CANQLH010000019.1, forward strand.
TTTTCACTCTTCTTAAAACAAATGGACTAATCAATTTCTTAAGTCTATTTAATGCTTCTTTATCTTCATATTTTAATATTGGTTCTTCAAATTTTTTCTTAAATTTGTTGTAATTATATAAATATCCTGGCATTATAAAATCAAATATAGACCAAAGTTCAGCTATTGAATTTTCTATTGGAGTACCAGTTAGTGCAAACTTCACTTCACCTTTTAATGATTTAAGTGATGTTGCATTTTGAGTTAATGAATTTTTTATATATTGTGCTTCATCTGCTATTATATATTTAAAATTTTTACCTTCATAGTTTTCAACATCTCTTTTTAGTAAATCATATGATGTAATAATTAGATTGTAGTCTTGATAAGTATCCAATTGTTTATTTCTTTCCTCTGCTGTTCCGTTAATAATTAATACTTTTATTGAATCACACCATTTTTCAACTTCTGCCTTCCAGTTAAGCACTAATGTACTTGGGCATACCACTATTGATGTTGTTTTATTTTTTAATTTTAGTTCTGTACTTAATAATGCTATAATTTGTAAAGTTTTTCCTAGCCCCATATCATCTGCTAGAATTCCTCCAAATTTATACTTTTCTAAAGTCTTTAACCATCTATATCCTACCTTTTGATAGTCCCTTAGCTTTTCTTTAAATTCTTTATCTATTTCAATATCATTTGAAATTTCAGAATTTCCTATATTATCTATTAATTCTGTAAATTTTTCATTTTTAGATACATTTATTTGTTTCTTAGAATCTATTAATTTTTCTAAATATAAACTTCTATTTATTGGTAGATTAATTACACCCTTTGTTACTTTACTATAATCTATATCAAGTGTTTCTGACATCTCCTCTAATAAATTTAAGTCTTCATTATTAGTTAGGTTAAGAAAATCTCCACTTTTTAATTTATAATATTTTTTCTTAACAGTATAATTTTTTAAAATATCCTTTATTTCACTAATATCTATATTTATTTTTGAAATATCTAATTCTAATAATCCATTATCTATCTTTATTCCTATATTTGAGATTTTAGGCTGTCTTATTTGCTTATTTTTAAATTTATCTGTTGCTAAAACTTCAAAGTCATTCATATATCCTTCAATTTTATGTAACAAAAACTCATAAATATCATCTGTATTTTTCATAACAAATTGTTCTTTTTCAGGTAAAAGTTCAAAACCATCCATAAATATTCTTTTAATAACTTCTGTTTCTGCTGGCACATTTCTGACAATATTATGTTCTTTAACATATGCTTGATAATTATTTTCTAGTATGTTAAATTCATAATCATTATAACAAAATTTTAGCTCTAGCATAATATTACCTTTGTCATCAACATCTAGTAAAATTTTTGATGCTAATTCACTTACAACTTCCACCTCTTTTGCTATTTCTTCTGGTAAATCATCAGCTTTTATGTGTATTTTTGGCATAACAAATCTAGTAAAGTCATTTAATCTATCTTCTGGAATAAGTACATAATCATTATTTTTTAATATTTCAAATAATCTAACAAGATTGATATCTTTATCTTTTTTGTATATTTTTTTATTATACAAAATGTAAATATTTTTATCTGAATAGAATACAAGATAATTAGAAATATTCATTCTTAACACATATTCTTCCGATATTTTTTCCTGTTCATCATCCCAATAATAATTATTATATATTTTTATTTTTTCTTTTTGAATATTACATGTTATTTTTAATTCTTCATCTGTGATATTACATAATTCAATTCCTTGCTTACTATCATATTCATAGCAATGAAATAATACATTTGGGTTTGGAAGCATATTAAAAAATTCATCTATTTTATTACCCTTTATATGCATTTCTTTTCCTATTACAGTCGACATATTATATCTGTCAAAGCTATCATAATATTTAAACATTTCAGCATATTCAATAATATAATCAAACAACCATCTTGAATCTTCACTGAAGTTTTCTCTTTTTGGAATAAATCTTAGTTGCTTTCCATAATATATTTCTGTTTCGTTTTTATATGCATCATATAAGTTACTAATACTATTTAGAACATACATACGATTTTCGCCTATTTTAAATGTTATGGTTAGAGTTTCGTTATCATATAGTTCTAATGTGAATTCCAATTTTACATTAGTTGCAAGTTCCGATAATTTTACATTCTTCATTGTTTGAGTTCGATTATATAGCTCTAATACATCGAGTCTATCTGAATTTTCTATAAATTCATTACCAGTTTTATATAAATTTATCATATGGAGTCCATTATAATATTTTTGTTGATATTCATATTTTTTTCTTTCTTCTTCCTTTCTCCTTCTAATTTCTTCTATTCTCTTTTGCACTTCTTCTTTCCTCTTGTTCTCCATTTTTATTTTTCCTTCTGTCGTACTTGCATAATGTGGCTCTATTACTTCCATAGACGTAGCTATTATATGTTTACACAAATTTCCATTATAATAATCTTCACATGTACATGTACTTTTGTTAATCTTATTTCCACATATTTCTAAATGTGTAGTATAAGTATCATAATTTCCATCAACAGATGCTTCTATAGAATAATTTTCTTCATCAATTTTATTAACATTTTTTACTTCAACTAACCCTCTGTTGTATATTCCCCTTCCTCTTCTATATCTAGCTGAATCATAGCTTCTATTAAAATTAAGTGTTTTAAATTCCAAATCTATTACATCAATTATCATATTTTATTAGTCCCTTCATTACTACATATTAATCTAAAAGCATCTTTTGTGTAATTATTTTTTCAATGAACCCATTGTATCATATATTGTAATAAAAATAAAGTAATTTACATAAATTTATGTGAATTACTTTATTTTTAATTTTATTTATGGTTAGAACTTCTTTGTTTGTTGCCTTAAATTACTCATATTCTTTCACTAATTTTTTATATATTGCTGTTTTCATAAAATAAAATTTTCCATCTTCTATATTGTGAGAATTTTAGTTAGAAAATATAATGAAGTTTATGAATAGATTTTGAAAAATAGGTAGTAAACTAAAAAAGACCTCGAAGGTCTTTTTTAGTTATTTTATATCTTTGTAATTATTATACTTTTTATATATAATTACAGTAATTAATGTCATTATTAGAATACTAATTATGGTTAATTTCATATTAACTCCAGTTTGTGGTAATTTTCCCCCAACAACAGTATTATCCGAAGTAGTTCCAGAAGTAGTGTCTTTATTAATTACCGTAACATTACAAGTAGCTTTTTTTGTACCATCTGCATTTGACACTGTTATTATTGTAGTTCCAACTTTTTTTGCTATAATTTTTCCATTTTCAACAGTTGCTATACTTGAATTACTACTAGACCATACTAAACTCTTATCAGTCACATTATTGGGTAAAATAGTAGCAATAAGAGTTTCAGTATTACCAACATATAAGGATAGAGAAGACTTATTTAATGAAATTGACGTCATTGGAACCACAGTAGGTTGTGTCGAAGAATCTTTTTTTACTACTGATACAGTACATGTATCTTTGTATTGACCATCTTCTGTTGAAACAGTAATTATAGTATTTCCTATATTTTTTGCTGTTACTTTTCCATTTTCAACAGTCGCAACTTTTTCATCACTACTTGACCATATTACTTTTGTAGATGAAGACATTTCAATAAAATTAACTGTTAAAGTTTCGCTTTCATTTTCTTTTAGAGATAACTCATTCTTATTTAAATGAATATCTCCCATTGTTGTTACGGGTGGTTCTTCACTGTTAGATAATATTTCAAATTTAATTCCGTTTTGTTGTGCATATGTTTGAGTTGTAGAGCCTTCGTATCCATATAGTACTAAATTAGAAGAATCATATTCAAAAACTCTTGATGCATAACTAATATCTGTAGAATAAACTCTTACTTTTTCTAACTTAGAACAGATACCTAAAGCACGTGAGTCAATTGATTTTACATTCTCAGGAATATCAAATTCTGTAAAGTCTGTTTCTTGAAAAGTACAATCTCCAATACTTTTAATCTTTGATGGAATATTTATTGAATTTAATTTACCACATTGTAAAAAAGTTTGTGCATCAAGAAAAGTTAAACTTTCTGGTAACTTTACAGTTTCTAAATTCGTACATTTCACAAAAGCTAACAATTCTATTCTTTGAATTCCTTCGCTAATTACAAGATTTTTTATTGTATGTCCATTAGTTGAATTTCTGCTTTCGTCAAAAGCATGTTTTCCAATAGTTACAACATTATGACCTTCTATTGTACTTGGAATTGTTAAATTGCTTTCTGAGCCATTATATGCTGTTATCGTAGCATTCCCATTAGCATCTAAAGTATAAGAAAAATCAGATGCTCCATACGATTTTATGGTAAAAGCTAAAATAATAAATAAACTGATTAATAAAGTTTTATATATAATTTTTTTCATTATAAATTCCCTCCATTTTTATTTTATAATATGTTTTAATTTTTTTCAATAAAAAATACACATTTTGCATAGATTTTTTCACTTTCTACCAAAATATATAAATTTATTTATAATTTCTATTATTGTAATAAAAATAAAGTAATTTACATTTCACTATTTTCTTTGTTTGTTGCCTTAAATAACTTCTATCCCTTTACTAATTTTTTATATATTTCTCCTTTTTCCTTAAAGTTTTTAAAATATCCATAGCTTGCAGCAGCTGGAGATAGAAGACAGATATATCCTTTTCTTGTAACTTTTTTTGCTGTACTAACCGCTTCTTCCATAGTTTCTACAAAATATGTTTTTATTTTATTATTTGTAATTTCTTTGCCTATAATATGGCCTGTTTTCGGCATACAAATTATATTTTCTATGTTACTTTTGTTTAAATATTCTATAAATTTGCTAAAATCAACCCCTCTATCCATTCCTCCGAATAATTAAAGTATTAACTTTCTCAAGTCCTTCTATTGAATTCATTGTAGCTTCTGGGATTGTGGCAATTGCATCGTCATAGTATATTACGCCTTCATATTCTCCTACCCTTTCTATCCTATGAGGTAAGGATTCAAAATTATTGATACAGTCTATTGTTTTTGATAAATCTAGCTTTAATATTTCACTTACTGTAAGTGCAAACATTATATTGCTTAAGTTATGCTTTCCTACTAAATTTCTTTTATCTAAGCTATTATATATTTCTTTTGAATTAATATAGACTTTTTCCTTTTTTAGTAATATATTATTTTCTTCTTCTGCTTCATCTTGCAAGGTTATACAATACTTATGTGACTTTATTTTATGATTTTTAACTTCCTCTTGTAAAATCTCACTATCCTTGCTATATAAAAAGTGGTCATCTGGACCTTGATATTTGAATATATTACACTTTGCCTCTGCATAATCTTCTAATGATTTATAGTGGTCTAAGTGTTCTTGATATATATTTAAAAGTATTGCAATATTAGGCGATAGCTCCATATACTCTAATTGATGTGATGACATCTCTAAAACTAAAGTCATATTCTCTTTTATTTCATCTATATAATCGAATACTGGAGTTCCAATATTTCCAAGTAACATACAATCTATGCCTTGTTTTTTTAGAATTTCATATATTAAAGTACTGGTGGTACTTTTTCCTTTGCTCCCTGTTATTCCTATTGTATATACATTAAAAAACTCTAAAAGTAGTTCAAGCTGTGATTTTATCTTGCTATAAAACTTTTTAGTATCAACTTCTGCAAATGATATTCCAGGAGCTTTTATTATTATATCATATTCTTCTAAATTTTTTAAATAATCTTCTCCGCTTATGTATATAGCGTTGTTTTCATCTTGCAATACATCACAATTTTTTTCAAAATCTTTTTCTCTATCTGCAATATATATAGTCTTGTCTTTTAAATGTTTTCTTATAAATTTATACGTTGATTTTCCTTCAATTCCAAAGCCTAGTATAAGTATCTTTTTATTCTTTAGGTAATCTATTAAATCCTTAATCACAATTTATCGCCCTTTCTAACCTTTTTAACTGTTCATCTGTTAAATTGTTTTCTTTGCATAATCTTTTAGTAATATCCGTAGATGTGTCAATTAATCCAAAGCTTTCTTTATAGTATTTTAACAAATATGGAATATCTTTTCTTTCGCTTTCTAACTTTAAGATTAGTGTACTCACAGCATAGTTAACTTCTTCAAATGTTCCAACACATTCAAATGGCTTGTTTTTTCCCTTTCCTATAAGCTCAATAAACGTATTTAATAAGCTCTTATCTTCAAATAAATCTTTTTTGAAAATATCAACAAGTTCATCTTTATACAAATAGGGGCTAAGTATTGTATAAACAAATAGACACTTTGGGCATTTACAACACCACTTCCATTTTTCATCTTTACTTCCGACATTGCAACTTTTAAACACCTGATGATATTTCTTTAATCTAGAAAATATCTTTGCAATTTGAAGTTCACTTAAAGGCCTTAAAAAGCTAAAATATTTTACATTTCCTTTTAAATATTTTTCAGAATATTTAGAAAAATCATTTTCAAACTCGAAGCTTTTTGAATATTGATGATTAATCTTTTCTCCCATTACATTTGTTTCATTTGCACTATTTTCATTTGATAGAGCGACATATTTTTTTCCTGTTATGTATGCTACAAAATAATTTAAAAATGCAAGAAGTGACGAAAAAGGTGTATGACCATTTATATAACCTTCGTTATTTAACTCTATTAATTTTGAGTCTATTTTTCTATACATTTCTATTATATGTTCATTATCAAAACCTGCTATTTTAGCACATTCAAGCATTACTGGTTTAGGATTTACCATTGAGCAAAAGTCTTTCGTTCTATCCAGATTAAGAGTTTCTAAGGTTACAATAGAATCTTTTCCTCCTCCTATTGGAACTATATACCCCTCTTGCAAATCTACTTCATTTTCTATATCAATTTCCTTGCCTTCGCAAGTAATCTCCATAAATTCATCTATATTAGTTTTTATTCCATTTGTATAAAATAATTCTCCTAATCCGTAAAAATATAGCTTTTTAAACCAGTCAATTTGTTCCTTATTTAAAAAGCCACACTTAATTATAACCTTTGGAGAACATGTGCATTTCCAATAACTTATAAGCTCTACTAAACCTATATTAAATGCCATATTCTTTATCTTATTTTCATTTATATCTTTTAATTTCATATTCTTTTTTAATATCTTTATTGTAGGTTTAAATTTAGCACATCCAGTAATTTCAAATTCATATTCTAAAATTATCTCACTTTCGTTTTCTTTGATACTATAATCCTCAAATATAAATTCTTTATATTTCTCTCTAAGCTCATTAAACTTCATAGAATTTTCCATCTCTCCTCTACTTTATCATATAGTTATATTATTCAAAATTGCTTCCTATCGTTTCAAATTTTATCACACTTTTATATAGGAAACAATATTGCTTCCTTAAATTACCTTTGATTTAGCGTCAGTTTTATGTTAACATATTAATAGAACATATCTCTTTTGAAACGGAGGTTTTTATATTGGAAACTTTAATTAAAACAATAAAAAACTTTGATGTAAAGACTAAAAAACTTATGACTTATGGAATTTATTTTTCTTTGCTAGTCGCAATTATAGGAGCTTTACTTTTAATTTGCTACATATCATTTTATCCTTCAAATTTTATTTATTACATAGGAAAAGAAATAATCCATCTCTCTTTATCTTGGGGTGTATCATTTTTTGCATCAGCCTTAGTTATGGATAAAGTAAAAAAGGATATTGAATAAAAGCAATATAATATTCACTCCAAAATAAAAGAGCCTAAATTAATTAGACTCTTTATTGTATGTTAGGATGATATACACTTATATTTTATACAGCTTCTGCAGTTTCTGTTCCTTCTCCTTCTTTTTCTTCTATAACTTCTAAGCTTGAGATTGAAACTTCATAAGCTACTCTTTCTACTACTGTACCATCTTCATATTTCTTCTCATATTTTCTAGATTGTACTCTACCTATTGCTTTAACCTGTACCCCTACATCTAATCTGTCACAAAATCTAGCATTTCTTCCCCATGCTATTGCTGGTATGTAATCTGATTTGCTATATGCTCTATTTACTGCAAGCAAAAGATCTGCTATTTCACGGCCAAATGGTGTCTTTCTGTAAACTGGTTTTTTGCAAATATGACCAATTAATACAACTTCATTTGAAACATCTAAATTAACATCTTCATCTTCTTTTGCTCTTTCTTCGATATCATTCTCAAATATAATATCTTTAGCAAAAACTGTTAAGATAAGTTTGTTTCTTTCATTCTCATAACTATTATAAGATCTAAATTGTCCCTTTACAACAATTCTTTTGCCTATTTTTAATTCTTCGTCATTTATTAATCTTTCAGATATTGTTATAGGTATAATATCAAATGTTTCGCTTAAACGTGGAACCTCTAAATCAAATATGTAAAAACTTTCTCCATAGATTTCATGACTAAATCTTTTTTCACTTGTAATTTTTCCCACTAAAACTAAGTGGTTATTATCCAAATAATTTGTGTTCAATTTCTTTTCCTCCCTATCTTTTTACGTAGGAAATATATTCTTTCTATCCTTTACCTTAGTAATAATTTCTTACGTATCTTTATTCTTACTTTTTGTAAGATTTTTTACTTGTCTATTGTTTATATCGCTAAATTACATATTTATTATACTACATATTTTTGGTTTTGTCTACATAAAATGTTAATTTTTTTAGAAAATTATTTCTTTTTTCCCATAAATTAGCAAGATTGAAGCAACTCCCATAGAATTATGTGTATTATTTGATAGTTTTTTATTAAATATTTTGACTTGTATCTCTTGAGGTTCTAGCACATTTTTATTTATATCTATTATTTTTCTCTGCAAACATAACATTAAATTTTCTTCGACACTTGAAGCTGTAATTGTTGATTTTTGGTTAAATCCAAAGGTTATTACATTTAATTTCATATTATTTATAATCTCTAAATTATTATTATCAATATCTGAATTTATGACTATATATTTTGCATTCTTAAATAATTCGTTCATTGCTTCCTTTTTTTCTGTTATTTCTTCTAGACTCATTATAAGTATTGTCTCAAATCTTATATTCCTTATATTATCTATACTCTTATCATTTATTATTATTACTGTATTTTCTTTATTTGGAGAATTTAGGTTATTATCCAAAATCCTCTTTATTTGCATTTCATTCTTACTTTCAGCAATAATTCCAATAAATGCCACTTTTTTATCTCCTTAAATATAAATCTTCTTTGTTATTCTAACCAAAAAAATTTCCTATTATTCACTTAATTTTTTGCTTTGCACACCATTTTGGTCTATTTCATAATTATCTTGATAAATTAAATCTGATATTTTTACAATATTATATCCCTTTTTTTGTATATTTTTTATTATTTGTTCAAGGCTATTTGCAGTATTTTCTGTCCCATTATGAAAAAGTATTATACTCCCATTCGTTAGCTTTTTATTAATCCTATCCCACATTTGTTCTCCATCTAGGCCTTCATAATCTAAAGAATCTATTGACCACTGAATTACTTTATATCCATTATCTGTCGCAGATTTTATAACTGTATCATTGTATTCGCCATATGGACATCTATATAGTTTTACATCTTTTCCTGTTAATTTTTTTATTTTTTCACTGCAATTTAATATTTCATTAACATTTTGCTCATAAGACAAACTATTTACATGCAAATGTTTATCTGAATGATTTGCAATTTCGTGTCCTTTTTCATTTATCTTTTTTACAGCATTAGGATTTTTATCTACCCAATCTCCCACCATAAAAAAAGTAGCCTTTACATTACACTTTTCTAGTGTTTGTAAAATCTTATCTATATCATCAGCATTCCATGCACAGTTTATACTAAGTGATATTCTTTTTTGTTGTGTATCAACACTATATATTGGAACTAATTTAGAAATATTTGAAGATGTTTCTATTGCTTTCATATCTGAATTTGTAAAATAGAATGATAAAATAAACAAAATTACAACAGTACTTGCTGCAATTAAATATGAATATATTTTTTGTTTATTGAATACGAAGAACATATTGTACCTCCTAAAACAAGTTAGTAAATTCTATTCTTGCTTTAGGAGGAATATGCTTGCTAAAAAAATTTTCTTATCTTTGTGAGTTATTTTCTTGGATTTGTTCTTGTTTTTGTAAATTTCTTTCAATCTCTTGTGCCATTTTTATATAGTCTACTCCATTTACGGCCTTTTCTCCTGTAAATATCTTCTTTCTAACATCTTTAATTGTAATTGGTTTTCGAGCAACTTTAGCTTCAAGTTCTTCCTTCATTCTTGGATTTTCTTCTATTAATTTACTATTTACTTGATACCTTTTGCGATAAATATCTCTATCTTTCTCTGATATAATTAACTCTATTACTGCTTCTGCTTTTTCTTCTTGCATAATTTCAGGATTTTTTATTTTCTGAAAACATATAAGCTTTTCTTTTTCTTCTTCTGTTAATTCTTTTTCTTCTTTTGCTTCAATCTCAGCAAGTTTTTCTGAAATCATTATAATTCCACCAAATAGATTTATATTCTCTATCCACGTATTTGCATCTATTGTTCCATTTGGCAATCGAAATTCAAATGTATCCCTGTTTTCATAATTAATTCCAAAATATCTTGATCCATGTTGTGCTTCTTTGGCAAACTTGTTTGCATTCTCTACACTATCAAGTTGTATTTTTCCAGTATTTAGCACTTCTTCAAAATTTCCTGAAATTGGGATTGCATATTTTAAAATACCATCACGAGGAATTTCCCCTTCTTTATTACTAATAATATAAAATATTTTTTCAGCATTTCCCCATAATTCTGTAAAATTATTCCATGATTTACTAGTAGTTAAATAATCTTTGCCAATGTGAATATGACCACCGCATCTACTAGAAATTTCCTGTTGGCATTTTTCAAGTATATAGCAAATCTTCTTTATTGATAGAGACGACTTATTTGTATCACCCGTTAATATTGGAGATACCACTTCTACTCCATCTGCTAGGCTTCCATCTCCGTTTGCATTTCCATCCTCCTATATTTTCAAGTTCTTTTATTTCTTTACTACATTTCCCTTCTGATTCAATTTCTATTCCTATTGTCATATCTTCAGGCAAATTAATTTTTCTTGTATCATCCTTGCTATATTCCATTTTTGAATTGTCTGCTTCTAATAGTGCTACAATGCTTTGGCTTAATCCAAGTTCTGCTATTTTTTCTGGCGTTAAATAGCTTTCTATATTTCCTGTCGCTTTTATTACATTTGCTATATTAAATACTAAATTTTCATTTTCTTTATCTTGCCAGTCAAATAAGTATTTTTCTACATTCCCTGTTTCTTTTATTAGAGTCGTTATACCAGATATATCTAAATGTAACTTAGCTATCTTTTCTGGCGTTAAGTAGCTTTCCATATTTCCTGTTGCCTTTATTAAATCTGTTATATCATTTGTGCTTAAATGTAACTTAGCTACCCTTTCTGGTGTCAGATAGCTTTCTATATTTTCTTCCCCTTTTATTACATTTGCAATTGTAAATTTTAAATTTTCATCCTCTTTATCTTGCCAATCAAATAGGTATTTTTCTACATCCCCTGTTTCTTTTATTAGATTTGTTATATCATGTAAATATAAATCTAACTCTGCTATCTTTTCTGGTGTTAGATAGCTTTCTATATTTCCTGTACCTTTTATTACATTTGCTATCGTAAATATTAAATTTTCATTCTCTTTATCTTGCCAATCAAATAAGTATTTCTCTATATTCCCTGTTTTCTTTATTAGGGTTGTTATACCAAATGTATTTAGATGTAACTTAGCTATCTTTTCTGGTGTTAGATAGCTTTCTATATTTCCTGTAGCTCTTATTAGATTTGTTACATCAGCTGGATTTAAATGCATCTCTGCTATCTTTTCTGGTGTTAGATAGCTTTCTATATTTCCTGTACCTTTTACTACATTTGCCATAGTAAATATTAAATTCTCATCCTCTTTATCTTGCCAATCAAATAAGTATTTCTCTATATTTTCTACTTCTCTTATTAGATTTGTTATATCATGTGCATATAAATGTAACTTAGCTACCTTTTCTGGTGTTAGATAGCTTTCTATATTTCCTGTACCTTTTATTACATTTGTTATATTAAAATATTTATACTTTTTATCTTGCCAATCAAATAGGTATTTTTCTTTATCTCCTGTTTCTCTTATTAGATATGATATATCAGATGCATCTAAATTTAATTCTACTATCTTTTCTGGCATTAGGTAACTTTCTATATTTCCTGTTGCTTTTATTAATTCTATTATATTTAACTCCAATTCTGCTATCTTTTCTGGAGACATTAAACACTCTTCTGCAAATTGTCTATCTATTCTATCCATTCGTATCTACACTATTTCCTTTTAAATAAATTTATTATCTTCTTTATTATTTTTATAAAAAAGTTTTCTTTCTCATATTTTTTTATTTGTGTTTCTTTTCTTTTCAATAAATCATTTGAATTATCAGTTTTTCCATTAAATAGCTCATTTGGATTATATTTTAATGTTTTTTCTTCTTCATTTTTTAGAATATCTTGTTTGAATTTTTGTTTTATTTTTACTTTTTCTTCTTCAGTACCTAAATAATTCAAATACACATAAGACAAAATTGTTTTTGTTTCTTGCAGAAGTTCTTGCTTATCAAAATTATCATCGAGCTCGAAATTATATTCTTCATTCATATTATTTTTTAGCATATCTATAAACGATTTTGGAATTAATTCAAGTTCAGATTTATCAAAATTTTGTAAAATTACATAAACTTCTTTATATGCATTTGGATAATTTTCTTCTTTTATCATATGAATTCCTCTTCTTTATTTTAAAATTAAGATTAACAATAACACTTTAGAGTTATAAATATATCAGCTATTCTCCGCCTTTCATATGCTTTCTCGTCATTTCTAAAAGATTAAGCTTTGAAAAGCCAACTATTTGTGTTTTTGACCTATCTTGTTTTAAGTTTTCCTCTAGTATTTTAATAATTTCTTTCTTATGTTCTTCATCCGTCATATCAATATAGTCTATTATTATTATACCACCAATATCTCTTAATCTAAGTTGTTTTGCAATTTCTATACTTGCCTCATTATTTACTTTAAAAACTGTCTGTTCCAAATTTTTATTTCCAGTGTATTTACCAGAGTTTACATCAATTGCTGTAAGTGCCTCAGTCTTATCAATTGTAATAAATCCTCCACACTTAAGCCATACTTTTCTTTGTTTTGTTTTCTCTATCTGTTCTTTTATATCATATATTGTAAATATATCCTCTTTTTCTCTTAGCTCAACTAATATTTCAGCTTCATTTAACTTTTCTAAAAATTTCTTTACTTCATTGTAATACTTCTTATCATTTACAACTATTCTACTAATATCTTTATCCACTAAATCTATAAGTAATTTTTCTATGAAGCTTTGTCCATCATAGACAAGACATGGTGCGTTTTTTGATTCATCTTCCTTGATTTTTTTAATTTTTTTCCATTCGGATATTGAAGATTTTATATCTTTTTCTAGCTCTTCTTTCGTTTTATTTATTGCTGATGTTCTAACAATAACCCCATAGCCTTTTGGTAAAATTTCATCTACTATGTTATTTAATCTATTTTTTTCTTTTTCTTCTTCTATTTTTTGTGATATAGTTCTAATTTCAGTATCTGGCATTAATACAAAATATCTACTTGGTATGCTAATATGTGTTGAAACTTTTGCTCCCTTCATATTCGTTGCATCTCTTTTAACTTGTATTAAAATTCTATCATTTACCTTTACTAATTTTTTTATATTTTTTTCTTCTTCTACATTTTTGTTTTTTACTATATCAATTTTAGGCAAAATATCTTTTAAATGTATAAATGTATTTCTATCTTCCCCAATGTCAATAAACGCTGCTTGCATACCTTGCAAAACATTTTGTACTCTTCCTAAATATATTCTTCCTTCTAGTCTTTTCTTTTTTTCATTTTCTTCATACTTTTCTAATAGATTTCCATTTTCTACTAATACTATTTGTGCAACATCAGCTTCTTTATTTATAAATATCTCTTTCACTTAAACCTCCAATTACTTTTTGCATTTAATTAAATTTATTCATTGCATAATCAATCCCACTTTTTATTATTTCTTCTACTGCAAGTGCAGATGTAACTATTGCTTCATCTAAAACTTTTCGACTTTCACTATCTATCTTTTGCAATACAAAATCTTTTAAATCAATATCTGTTTTTCCGTATTCCTACTTTTATTCTGAAAAAATCCTTATTTCCTAATTCTTGTACAACAGATTTCATTCCATTATGAGTTCCTGCTCCACCTAATTTTCTGATTTTGATTTTTCCTTCTGGAGTATCTATATCATCATGAATTATTATTATTTTGTTTCCTTCTATTTTATAAAAATCTTTAAAACTTCTTACTGATGTTCCACTTGAATTCATATATGTTTGAGGTTTTACAAGTATTACTTTTTCATTCTTTATAATTCCTTGCCCATATAAAGAATTAAATTTATTTCTATTTATTTCTATTTCATTTCTTTTTGCAATTTCATTTACTACATCAAATCCCATATTATGCCTAGTGTTTGCATATTCTTCTTCTGGATTTCCTAATCCTACAATTAAATACAATTTTGTTTCCTCCTTAATCTATAATAAATATTTTATATTGTTTTTTGTCTTTTTACAAGTAGTTTTTACGTAAATTATTGATATTTTTTGTTTTGAAGTGTATAATAGAAATGTTGAGTTAAATTATAAAGGGAGGTATTCTTATGAAATTTGATGCTTGGGAAGGTTTCCAAGGTGGAAAATGGCAAAGAGAGATTAATGTTAGAGACTTTATACAATCTAACTATACACCTTATGAAGGCGATTCTTCTTTCCTTGCTGGTACAACTGAAAAAACAAAAAAACTATGGAATGAAGTTTTAGATTTATTTGAGAAAGAGAAAAAGTCTGAAGGTGGTGTTTTAGACATCGATACTAAAACAATTTCTACTATTGCTTCTCACAAAGCAGGATATATAGATAAATCTTTAGAAGAAATTGTTGGTCTTCAAACAGATGCACCTTTAAAAAGAGCTATTATGCCTTTTGGTGGTGTAAGAATAGTTGAAAAATCTTGTGAAGCATATGGAAGAAAAATGGATCCAGATACAGCAGCTATATTCCACGGAGCTAGAAAAACACATAATGATGGTGTTTTTGATGTTTATACTCCTGATGTAAGAGCTGCAAGAAGTTCACATTTACTTACAGGTCTTCCTGATGGATATGGTCGTGGAAGAATTATAGGTGATTACAGACGTATTCCTCTTTATGGTGTAGATGCCTTAATTGAAGAAAGAAAACACGTTATGGAATTATTAGATCAAGATAGTTTTACAGAGGAATTAGTTAGAGAAAGAGAAGAATTTGCTGAACAAATTAAAGCATTAGAAGCTTTAAAAGTAATGGCACAAAAATATGACTTAGATATTTCAAAACCTGCAACTTCTGCAAAAGAAGCTGTTCAATGGTTATATTTTGGATATTTAGCAGCAATTAAAGATCAAAACGGAGCTGCTATGAGTCTTGGTAGGACATCTTCTTTCTTAGATATTTATTTTGAAAGAGACTTAAAGAATGGTAAATTAACTGAAGAAGGTGCTCAAGAAATAATGGATCACTTTATTATGAAACTTAGAATGGTTAGATTCTTAAGAACACCTGAATACAATGAGTTATTTAGTGGAGACCCAGTTTGGGTAACAGAAAGTATCGGTGGTATGGGAATTGATGGCAGAACTTTAGTTACAAAGAACTCATTTAGAATTTTACACACATTAGAGAATTTAGGTCCTGCTCCAGAACCAAACTTAACTGTTCTTTGGTCTACAAGACTACCTAGAGGATTTAAAGAATATACAACAGGACTTTCTATTAAAACTTCTTCTATTCAATATGAAAATGATGATTTAATGAGAAAATTTTGGGGAGATGATTATGGAATTGCATGCTGTGTTTCTGCAATGCGTATCGGTAAACAAATGCAATTCTTTGGTGCACGTGCAAACCTTGCTAAAACTCTACTTTATGCTATCAATGGTGGTAGAGATGAAAAATCAGGAAAGCAAATAACTCCTAAATTTGCTCCAATTACTTCTGAATATCTTGATTATAACGAAGTTATGGAAAAATTTGATAATATGATGGAATATGTAGCAAAAATCTACATCAAAGCTTTGAATGCTATCCATTATATGCATGATAAATACTCTTATGAAGCAATAGAAATGGCTCTTCATGATAGAGATATATTAAGAACTATGGCATGTGGAATTGCTGGTCTTTCAGTTGTTGCAGATTCACTTTCAGCTATAAAATATGCTAAGGTTAAAGTTATTAGAGATGAAACTGGACTTGCTGTTGATTATCAAATTGAAGGAGATTTCCCTAAATATGGTAATGATGATGATAGAGTTGATGAAATAGCTGTTGATGTTATTAAGAAATTCTTAGGAAAAATACAAAAACACACTACCTATAAACATTCAAAGCATACATTATCAGTTCTTACAATAACATCTAACGTTGTTTATGGTAAAGCAACAGGTACTACTCCTGATGGTAGAAAAGGAGGAGAACCTTTCGGACCTGGAGCTAACCCTCTACATGGTAGAGATACAAATGGAGCACTCGCTGTTATGAATACTATTGCTAAACTTCCTTATGAATATGCAGAAGATGGTATATCATATACCTTCTCTATTACACCAAAGGCTCTTGGTAAAGATGATTCTTCAAGAGTTAATAACTTAGTAAGTATGCTTGATGGATTTTTCGCTCAAGACGGACATCATATCAACGTAAACGTATTTGATAGGTCTTTATTATTAGATGCTATGGAGCATCCTGAAAAATATCCTCAACTTACAATTAGAGTTTCTGGATATGCTGTAAACTTTGTAAAATTAACTCGTGAGCAACAGCTTGATGTTATTAACAGAACTATCCATGAAAAGATTTAATTAGAAAAATAAACTTCGTATTGCGTTGTTGAAAATAAGCTAAAAATCCTCAATGTGCAAAAAGCACGAAAAGATATAATTAGCTATAAATCAAATATATTATTTTTCTGTTCCTTGGTGTCGTAGCCTACTAAAATAGTTTAAAAAAGTAGGCTACTCCATTCGCCCTTCGCTAACGCTTCGGTTAATCGCTTACGCGTCACATTCAAAATAATATATTTGATTTTCTTATTTTTATTATTAAAGGAAGTTTTTAAGATGGAAGGAAATCAGAGTTTAAGAGTTCATTCTTTTGAAAGTTTTGGTACTGTTGACGGACCTGGGATAAGATATGTTATCTTTCTTCAAGGCTGTCACTTAAGATGTAAATATTGTCAAAATAGAGATACTTGGGAAGAAAATGTAGGTCAGATTATACCTATAGAAGATATTGTACAAAAAATCCTAAAATATCAAAGTTATATAAAACCTTCTGGTGGAGGTATAACGGTTTCTGGAGGGGAACCTCTACTTCAAGCAAAATCGTTGATTGCTTTATTTAAGGAATTAAAAAAATACGACATTCATACAGCTATTGATACTTCTGGTATGTTTGGATTAACTGATACTGTTAAGGAATTAATTGATTTAACAGATTTATTTTTGTTAGATATTAAACATATAGTCCCATCTAAGTCAAAAGAATTAGTTGGTTTTTCAAATGAACTTGAAATCCAATTTGCAAAATATTTAAGCAGTATTGGAAAGCCTATGTGGATAAGACAAGTTTTAGTTCCAGGATATACTGACTCTGAAGAAGATTTACTTAAACTAAAGGAATTTATCTCTTCTTTAAAAACTGTACAAAAAGTTGAAGTTCTTCCTTATCACGATTTAGGTAAATTCAAATGGGAAAATATGGGTGTTAAATATCCTCTTGATGATACAAGACCTGCAACACAGGAAGATTTTGAAAAAGCAAAAAAAATTTTACGGAATTTAAAAACACGCTTGATACTTTTGAAGTGACACCAAATTGTTAAACTTTTTTTGTCTAACAATTTGGTGTCACTTCATTTCAATTGTGCTTTTCTTTTATTTTTTATTCCATCCCTCTTTGTTAATCTGTCTTTCTCTTGCAATACCTAGAGAATCACTTGGTACATCATCAGTTATTGTAGAACCTGCTGCAATAAGTGTATTATCTCCTACTTTTACTGGAGCAATAAAATTTACATTTGAACCTACAAAGGCATTATCTCCTATTATTGTTTTGCTCTTTTTAAATCCATCATAATTACAGGTAATTGTTCCACATCCAATATTTGTCTTGCTTCCTATCTCACAATCACCCATATATGACAAGTGTGGGACTTTCGTTCCTTCCCCTATTACAGCCTTTTTTACTTCTACAAAGCTTCCTATCTTTACATTATCTGCAATTTTGCATCTTTCTCTTATATATGCATTAGGGCCTATCTCACAATTTTCGCCAATAACTACACCTGATTTTATAGTTGTATTTGGGTGTATTACTGTATCCATTCCAATTTGTACATCATCATAAATATAAGTATTATTAATATCTTCTATTGTAACTCCGATTTTCCATATGTTCTTGGTTTATTCTTATTCTAAGAATTCTTGTTAGCATTTCTAATTGTGCTCTATCATTTACTCCTAGAATTTCTGTATTATCTTCAACAATTATTGCACCAGTTTTTAAACCTTTATCATTCATTATTTTTATAACATCTGTTAAATAATACTCTCCTTGTGCATTGTTTGGAGTAAGCTTTTCTAAGGCTAGTATAAGTTCTTCTATATCAAAACAATATACACCTGCATTTATTTCATTTATAGCTTTTTGTTCTTCTGTTGCATCTTTTTCCTCTACAATAGCCTTGACATTTCCTCCAATGTCCCTTATTACTCTTCCATATCCTGTTGGATTATCATATATAGCTGTGAGTATTGTAGCATACTCTCTATCTACAACACTTTTAGTTATAAGTTTTTTTATAGTTTCTGGTCTGATAATTGGTACATCCCCATATAGTATTATTACCTTTCCTTTTCTTCCTTTTAAGAAAGGTATTGCTTGCATTGCTGTATGTCCCGTACCTAATAATTCTTCTTGATATGCGTATTTTACGCTATCTCCTAATACACTTTTAACTTGATCTCTTTTGTGACCTACAACAGTTATAATATCATCTATTCCAGCTTTACGTGCTGTCTCAATAACTCTTGTAATTAATTCCTTACCATATATCTTATGTACAACCTTAGATTTCTTAGTTTTCATTCTTGTGCCTTTTCCAGCTGCCATTACAACTGCACTTACATTTTCCATAGTATTATGTTCCCCCACTTTTGTTTAAATTTATATCAGTAATATTATATGCTTGTTTATTATTTATGTTTCCTTTTCACTCCATCTAGCCATTTTCATTTCTCTATAAATATCTAATATCTTTGAATATTTTTGATACTCATCTTCCCATAAAATATTTGGTACTTTATCAAATGCTCTAAATACCTTTTCTGCTTCTAATAAAAACACAACTTGCTGATTCTTCGTAAGCTTATCATACTTTCTTGATACATTATATAGATTATCTAAAATTTCATTTGCCTGAATAAAATCTATAAAGTCTTTAATATTCATTCCTGCCGATTTTATTTGAATTACAGCAAATATTACTAAAACTATTATTAAAACTATTAATAAACAAATTACTTCTAATATTTCCACTTATATTCTCCTATATTTTTTCATAAGTATTTTAGCATACTTCTACATTTTTTGCAACTTTATTAAATTTTAAAGCCTTTTATATTATTTTCACATTCTTTTAAGAAAAATTTATCCGTTTGTCCTGATATATAATCAATTACCATTCTTTTGATATTTGTTTTTTCCTTATATTCCTCTGTTTTATTATTTATAAAAGCAAATAAAATCTTATCACTTGATGTCATATTCTCTTCAATTTTAATATATTTTCTATTATCTACTTTTTCTAAGTAATAATAGAATAAATCTGAAAAGGCTTTTTCTAATTTATCTAAATTCTTTGTTGCCTCTTTTGAATTATATATATTCTCATAATTCCATTTTTTAAGCTTTATCATTGCTTCAAACACATCATCTGAATATTTTAAATAAGGCTTATCTATACTATTATTTATTACATCCATTATTAAATTATTAACTATTTGTGCATTAGTGTTTCCTAAAACTTTTGTAATACTTTTTGGTATATCTTCTCTTTTTATAGTTTTAACAATTATTGCATCTTCAATATCTCTTCCGATATATGCAATAATATCTGCAAGTCTTACAACACTTCCTTCTAATGTCATAGGTCTTATCTTTTTACTGTATCCTTGAACATTAAAAGTATTATCTACCTCTTCTAAAAAATCCTCTTTTGTTTTACTTGTATCAGGCTCATATTTATTTAACAGTATCTCTCCATTATGGGCAAGTATACCGGTCTAAAGTTTGCAAAGTCAAATTAAGATTTTCTAAGTCTTTTAACATTCTTACACTTTGTGCATTATGGCAAAAATATCCAATATTCTCTTTCCTTGCTATATCATCTAAAAATTTTTCTCCCGAATGACCAAAAGGAGTATGTCCTACATCATGCCCTAGAGCTATTGCTTCTATTAAGTCCTCGTTTAGTCTTAATGCTCTTCCTATTGTTCTTGCAACTTTTGCAACTAATTGCACATGTAATACTCTGTGTGTTATATGATCATTATCAATAAAAGAATATACTTGTGTTTTATCTATGTACCTTGCATAACTTTGCGAATGTATTATTTTATCTGTATCCCTGAAAAAAACTGGGCGTATATCTTGTTTTTCTTCATAAAATTTTATTCCCTCTTCTGATTTACATGCAAATTTTGAAAATAATTTTTCATTTGTTAGCATTATTTCTTTTAAATTTTCTACCAATGTTTTTCTCCTAACTATTTTTCTTTATATAAATTATTAATCTTTTTTTGTCTCTATTTCTTCATTTGTTTGTGTATTTACATTTGATTCTTCTATATTATTCTTACCTTGTTCTGCTAAATCATCTGTCACAATTTTCTGATTTTCATCAAATTTATATTTAGGAAGTTCTGGCAAGTCTTCTAATGTATTTAGACCAAATTTCTTTAAAAATTCCTCTGTGACTTTATATGACATAGGCTTACCTGGAAGGTCTAATTTTCCAGCTTCTTCTATTAAATTATGTTCTAATAGCCTATACATCGAAGCATCTGAGCTTACTCCTCTTATATTATCAATCTCTGCTCTAGTAATTTGTGGATTATATGCAATTATGGCAAGCACCTCTAAAGCTGCCTGTGACAAATTAGGTTTTGCTCTTTTATCTATAATATGATAAATATATTCATGATATTCTTTTTTGCTTGACAATGTATATCCATTATTTACACATACAATTTCTATTCCTCTATTTTCTTCCTCATATTCTTTTATCATTTCTTCTATAATTTCTGCAATTTCTTTTTTATCCATTTCTAAGCTTATCATAAGTTCATCTAAAGTTACTACCTTACCACTTGCAAAAAGTATAGCTTCTATTATTCCTTTTACTTTGTTCTTCTCCATTTAATTTTCTCCTTTTCCATATACAAGAAATATTAGACCAAAACACATTGACTAGAGTCCTTTGTTCTTGCCGATTTGAGTTTCCAAACCAAAGGGATGGAACTCCCAAAGACAATGCTAAAGCTTTCTTATCTAATAGGAATTTTGGAGAAATTTCCTATTAGATAAAAAAGTCATAGAATAATCCATCTATGACTTTACTTTTTAATTCTGTGTATATGGTAACATTGCAATATGTCTACATCTCTTTACTGCTAATGTTATGTCTCTTTGATGCTTTGCACAAGCTCCAGTTGCTCTTCTTGGCAATATTTTGCCTTTGTCATTTATGAATTTCTTTAATTGTTCTGGATTCTTGTAATCTAAAACTAAATTTTTGTCTGCACACAATGGGCAAACTTTTTTTCTTTGTTTTCTAAATTTAGGATTAAAATCATCATCATTATTATTTCTATTATTTCTTCTATTATTTTGCTTTTTATCTGCCATTATCTTTTCCCCCCTATCTATGATTTTTAGAATGGCAAGTCATCACTAGGTGTTAATTCAAATTCAGAATTTTGTGTGGCTTCAGTTCCAAATGTATTCTCGAAGTTTGCTCCCACATCTCCAGTTGTTCCATCTCTTCTTGAATCTGCAAAGTAAGCTTCTTCTGCTATAACTTCTGTTATATAATGTTTTTGTCCTTTATCATCATCCCAATTCCTTGTTTGAATTCTACCAATTACTCCGACTTGTTGTCCTTTTTTAAAATATTTACTGCAAAATTCTCCTTGCTTTCCCCATGCAACTATGTTTATAAAATCTGCCTGTCTTTCTTCTCCTTGTCTTACAAACCTTCTATTAACTGCTAGAGAAAAGTTTGCTACTAAAGTATTGCTTGTTTGAGTATATCTCACTTCTGGATCTCTAGTTAACCTTCCCATTAATATTACTTTGTTCATTTACTATTCCTCCTTTTATACTTATCTCTCCAAAAAAGTATATATCTATCTTTTCTAGCTAAGTATTGCAAATTTACAAACAACACTTATTTTTAAGACTATTCTTCGTCTTTTCTAACTACAATAAACTTAATGATTTCATCAGTTATTCTGTAATTTCTTTCAAGTTCAGCTATAAACTCTGGCTTTGCTTCGAAATTAAATAGAACATAAAATCCTTCTTTGTTCTTTCCTATTTCATAAGCTAATTTTCTTTTACCCATTTGTGTAACTTCTGAAACTTTACCATGGTTATTAATCAAATCTGTAAATCTAGTAATTAATGAATTAATTCCTTCTTCTTCAACATTTTGACTAATAATGATTATACTTTCGTATTTATTCATTATTTTTCACCTCCTTATGGATATATAGCCCATCTTTAAATATGAGCAAGGACGAAAAATTTAATATTCGTCAATTTAACATTAAAAATTTTACCATGTTTTTCTAGTTTTTGCAAGCTTTTTATCAAAATTTACGCTATTTTTCTCAATTCTTTTGCATGTTCTATTGTTATTTCATTTACATTTCCACTAGCTATTCTTGCAATTTCTCTAATTGTTTCTTCTTCTGTTAATCTTTTAATACTTGTTTTTGTCCTATTTTCTTCTACATCTTTACTGATATAATAGTTATAATCTCCTTTTGCAACAATATTAGCTAAGTGTGTTACACATAAAACTTGATGTTTCTTAGATATTAGTTTTAATTTTTCTCCTACACTATTAGCTACAATACCGCTTATTCCTGTGTCTATTTCATCAAATACCATAGTTGAAACTTTGTCTAAGTCTGCAAGAACATTTTTTATTGCAAGCATTATCCTTGACATTTCTCCACCTGATGCAATTTTTATAAGTGGTTTTTCATCCTCTCCAACGTTTGTACTTATCATAAATTCTACTTTATCTAATCCATTTACTCCGAACCTTTTATCATTATCATATTCTACCTTTGCATTAAATTTTGCATTTTTCATTTCTAATTCTTTAAGCTCTTGATTTATTTTTTCGTTAAGCTTTTGAGCATATTCTTTTCTTATATTGCTCATTTGGCTTGCAAGCTTTTCCAGTTTTTCTTCTATTTTCTTTAATTCCTTTTTTAGTTTATTTATATATTCTTCAGAATTTTCTATTTTTTTAATTTTTTCATTTACTTCTAAATTATATTTTAATATTTCATCTATGCTATTACCATATTTTCTTTTTAGTGAATATATTAAATCTAACCTTTCTTCTACTTTGTTTCGTTCTTCTTCATCAAAATATGCATCAATATTATAACTCTCTATATCTCTTGATAGTTCTTGTAAATCGTAATATGTACTTTTTAAACTATTTAATGATTGTTCATACTTAGAATCAATATTTTCTATTTTTTCTAATGCTCTAATTGCTGTACTTATGGAATCTATTGCAACATCATTAATTTGTATGTTTGCTTCATTTAAGTTCTTAGATATTTTTTCTGAATTCATAATTTTACATCTTAAATTTTCTAATTCTTCTTCTTCTCCTAATTTTAAATTCGCAGTTTCAATCTCATTAGTTTGATATTTAAGTAAATCAAGTTCTCTTTGCTTACTCTTATCATCTCCATAGTTATTATTGAGTTCTTGCCTTATTTCGTTATATCTTGCGAATTGACTATTATACTCTTGTTTTAAATCATTTATATCTTTACATGCCATTTCATCTAAATATTTAATATGCATATTTACATCTAATAAAGATTGATTTTCATTTTGCCCATGTATATCTATTATATCTCTCATAAATGTCTTAAGCTCACTCACAGAAACTAGCCTTCCATTTATTTTACACGTATTTCTACCATTTAAATATACTTCTCTTGATACAACAATGTTTTCATCTAAACCCAATTTGTTATTCGGCAAATACATAGACACTTCAACATAAGAAAATTCTTGTCCTTTCCTTATCATTTCTTTAGAGAATCTTCCACCAGATATTATTTGAAGTGAATCAATTATTAAAGTCTTACCAGCTCCTGTTTCTCCTGTAAGTATATTCAATCCTTCATTTAAATTAACGCTTATATCATCTATAATTCCAACATTTTTTATGTGCAAAGTGCTTATCATCTTAAAACCTCCGTTTTGCGAATTCATGTTTGTATTTTATATTATTTTTTTTAAGATGTCAAGAGTTTTTAAAAAAATATTTATTCTTCTTTAAAGCCTAATCCATAAGCCTCTCTTGCATTAAATATAGTCATAAAAGACTCTTTGTCTATTTTGCTTGCAATTCGTCTTATTTTAACTATTTCATATTTTGATGCAACACACCAAAGAATCATCTTTTCTTCTTCTCGATACATTCCCTTAGCATAAATTGCAGTGCTCCCTCTCTCAAGCTTTGCACTTATTTCTTCTGCAATTTCCTTATATTTATCTGATACAATAAAAATCATTTTTGTAAAATTTGTTCCTTCTGCGATAATCTCTATAAGCTTTCCAATAATGTATATTGCAATTGCTGAATATAAACCTATTTCAATTTGTTTTAAGGCTATTACGTTTATTCCAACTATAATTATATCTAATATTACAAGTAAGCTTCCTGTTTTTATTGTAGGATACATTCTTGATATAATATTACTCAATAATTCTGTTCCACCAGTTGAAGCATTATCCTTTAGAATAATTGCATTTCCAACTCCTACAATTAATCCACCATAAATAGACGCAAGAAGTTTATCATGCGTGATTACCTTAAAATTTGCAAATATTATTTCAAAAAGATTTAAAAGAGCAGATAATACAACTGTTCCAATTATTGCTTTTGTTAAAAATCTTTTTCCAACTTTTACATATGCAATTATAAATAATGGTATATTTAGTATAAGTGTTGTTGTGCCAACTTTTACTCCAAATAAATAGTACAAAACTGTTGCAATTCCGGCTAAATCCTCCAGAAGACAATTGATTTGGAAGTAAAAATACTACTATCCCTATTGCCATAAAAACACACCCAACTATTATAATTAAAAATTCTTTAATATACTTAATAAAAATTTCCATGCTTGTATTATTTACAAACATGGAAATTTTATACTTTTACTAATCACTATATACTTCCAAAACACTTATCTTTGATTTTCCAATTTTCATATCAGGATTTCCCTCTGCTTTTATAGATACATTATATAATTCCTCTAATTTCTCTGCATTTTCTTTTTGATATCCAATAACATTAGGAAGTTCTTTTGGATTTACTTCAATCTTTACTTTTCTTACCTTTACATTAAACTTCTTTATCTTCTCAACTATGCTATCATACCATATGCTATCAGTTACAAGTTGGCCAAATTCTTCATGATATGGACCTGCAATTATCTCAGTTTCTTCTGATTCATTTAATTCATTTTGCTTTACTATACTTATTTGTTTTATATGCATCCTATTAAATTCATAAACAACCTCTTTGCATCTCTCTATTGCTTGGTTTAAAGTTAAAGGTTCATATTTTTCTTTTTTTAATTCTTGCTCTAATTTCGTATTTTTTACAACCACCATTGGGTATATTCTTACACTATTTGGTTTTAACTTAGCAAGTTCTCTAGCAGTATTTAATTCATCTAATCTTGTACTATCTGGAAGTCCTATTCCTACTTGAAATGATACCTTAAATCCCTTCCACTTTATCATTTTAGTTGCCTTTTTTATTTGTTCAAAATTATAAGTATAACCACATCTTTTCAAAATATATTCATTTGTAGATTGTACTTCAAGTTCTATTGTAGATACGTTATATTTTTTTAGTTTTTTCAATATATCTTTATTTACAAGATTTGGAGAAATTGAAACTTTTAATTTGTTAAACCTCTTGTTTTCTATATCTTCATTTGCATTTTTTAGAAATTTTTCTTGTTCCTTGTTGGAAATTCCTGTTAAACTTCCCACAAATGCTTCATTTATTTTCTTCACTTATTTTCACCTCTACTCCATACCTTTAAGTGCAAATTTTGCAGCCTCCATCTCTGCTTTCTTCTTACTCTTGCCTCTACCCTTAGCTAGTATTTTGTCATTACAAAGAACTTGCGCAACAAACTGTTTATCATGATCTGGGCCTTTTTCTGAAATTATTTCATATTGTATTTTTACATTTCCATTCTCTTGTAACTTTTCTTGAAGAACAGTTTTATAGTCTTTTATTCCTACATGTTTACTCTCTAGTTTTATTGTTTTATCTAAATTAGATATTATAAACTTTTCAACTGGCTCCAACCCACTATCTAAATACATTGCAGCTATAACCGCTTCTATACTATCTGCAAGAATAGCTTTATTTTTAACTTCGCCTGTTATTTTTTCTCCCCTACCTGTAATTAAAAACTCTCTAAAACCATGTCTTACTGCAATTTTATATAAACTTTCTTCACATACAACAGTTGCTCTAACTTTTGTCATTTCTCCTTCTTTTAAATCTTTATATTCATTATATAAATATTTGCTTGTTACAAATTCAAGTATACTATCTCCAAGGAATTCTAACTTTTCATTACTTTCTACGCCATGCGCATTTGCATATGAAGTATGAGTTAATGCTGTTTTCAATAATTCTTTATTCTTAAATACATAACCAATGCTTTTTTCTATTTTTCCATAGTGCATTTTTAACTCCTCCTTGTTCAATAAGTATTATATAATGCTATTTTATAAAAAGCAAGGCTTATTTTTTATAAGCTGTTTTGAATTGTTACAAGATAATGGTTTTATATTAAAGAATAGCTGAAATGATTTATTTGAAAGAGCTACCGGAGCGTAGCGTAGGGCGAATGGAGCAGTCTACATATATATCTTTAATTTGTAGACTGCGACACCAAAGCTCTAAAAATAAATCATTTCAGCTATTCTATTGAAACGCCTCATTATCCTGTAACTCATTAACCACTTGTTCTTTATGCGTAAGTTCATAAAGCTTTAGCCCTATTTCTGTTCCATGATAATACATGTATATTATTCCTTGCGAATATAGATAAAACGCTATAATTATTAAAATCCAAATTCCAAAAGTTTTCAATCTATCCATTTTCTTCTTTCCTTTCTCCAATTTATATAAAATTATACCATAAATCAGATAATATGTAAACTAGTCTTGTAAGTTTTCTACGGCTGTAAGGATTCCTATTTTGCCATATTCATACGTTAACCCACCTTGTAAAAAAGCAATAAAAGGTGCTCTTATTGGGCCATCACAAGAAAGTTCTATTGATGAGCCTTGAGTAAAACTACCACTTGCCATTATTATTTTATCATTATATCCTGGCATGTCCCAAGGTTCTGGAACTGAATCTGAATCAACAGCAGAACCCTTTTGTATTCCTTGACAAAACTTTATTAATTTTTCTGGATTATTAAACTCTATTGTTTGAACTATATCTGTACGTTTTTCATTATACCTTGGTGCTACTTTGTACCCTAGTTTTTCTAATAATCTGCTTGCAAATACTGCTGTTTTTAAACTGCTTGCAACCACACTTGGTGCTAAATATATTCCCTGTAAAAAACTTTTATTTGCTCCCAACGTTGGACCAACTTCTTTACCTTGCCCAGGAGATGTTAATCTTTCTGCTGAAAGCGAAACATACTTTTCCTTTCCAGCAATATATGCACCATTTTGTGCAATTCCTCCTCCTAAATTTTTTATAAGAGAGCCAACAATTACATCTGCTCCTACTTCCAACGGAGTTTGCCTTTCTACAAATTCACAGTAACAGTTATCTACAAAAATTATAACTTCTTTATCAATCTCACGTATTTTCTTTACAACATTTTCTATTTTTTCTATTGTGATGCTATCTCTTGATGAATATCCTTTAGAACGTTGAATATGTATTAATTTTATTTTTTCTTTCTTTAATACTTCTTGTATCTTCTCTATGTCAAATTCATTTTGTACTAAATCAATTTGTTTATACTTTACTCCAAACGCTTTTAATGAACTTTCATTTTCTGTTATTCCTATCACTTCATCTAATGTATCATATGGTTTACCTGATATAGCAAGAAGTGTATCATTTGGTCTAAGAAATGCAAATAATGCAACTGTAAGTGCATGTGTGCCAGATATAAATTGATTCCTAACTAAGCTATCCTCTGCTCCTAAAACTTCTGCAAATATTTTCTCAATACACTCTCTTCCAACATCATTATATCCGTATCCTGTACTTGAATTAAAATGAATTTCTGATACATTATTTCTTTGAAACGCTCTTAATACCTTTTCACTATTAAACATTGCATCTTCATCTATCTTTTTTAACTCATCTTTTATTTCTTCTTCCACTTCTTTAGCAAGTTTAATTAATTCTTCTCTCATTATATTTCCCCTTTACCGTTACTAGATAATGTTTTTATAAAAGCAGTTTTTAATTCGTTTGGAAGTAATATATTTAATTTACGAAGTGACGCGTAGCATGGGAGCGACTTAGAGGATGTTGAACAAAGTATCTCGTGCGCTTTGTTCATACATTCCTCTTAGGAGACGACCAACAAGGAACGAGTCAAATTAAATATATTACTTCCAAAGATATGTAAACTAAAAACATTATCTTGTAACCATTTACCTATTTAAGTATAGCATTTTTGTTGATTTTTGTAAAGTTTAGTGATAGAATTGTATAAAAGGAATGTGATTAAAAATGGAAAAATTATTTGAAAACAAAACAACATATACTCATGATACTTATATAACATTCTTAAAATTTCATGCTAAAAAATATAACTTCTCATATATGACATATACTGTGTTTTGGGCACTCCTATTTTTACTTTGTATTTATCTTGCCTTTTCAGTTAATAATAGAATTCAAGGTGTAATTGTTACCTTAGTTTTAATTGGCTTTCTTTTTTACAGAATATACAAGCCAAAGTTTACTGTCAAAAAAGAAATTAAAAGCGATAAAATTTCTACTAATAACACTAATACATTTAGCTTTTTTGATAAAAACTTTGTAGTTACAAATAACAATGGTTCATTTGATTATAAATATTTCATGCTTCATAAAATATTCGAAACAAAAGATTTCTTTTATTTATATGTAACAAAAGAAAATGCCTTTTTACTTTCTAAAAATTCATTCACTTTAGGAACTGCTGAAGAATTTTCAGAATTTCTTAAAAAGAAATGTAAATTTAAATTTAAAAAATAAATATAATATAGCATTTATTATATTATATTTATTTTTTATTAAATTTTTATAAACTTCTTACTACATTAAGCTCTTCTAATACATTCTTATATTTTACGTAGAAAATTGCTCTATCTTTTACATCTAAGCATTTTTTCAATTCTTCAATTACGATATATGTTTTATTAATATTATATTTTCTAGAATCATTTACATATTTTGCATCATTTACAAGATTTGAAAAAATACTTTCTGCCTTTGCTATTTCTTGCCCCATTCTATCCCAATTTTCAGTTTCTGCAAAAGCATACGAATTAATAATATAGCTCTTAGCTTCTAAGGACTTTTTATCAAGCTCTTCTACTTGGGTATTTTGCAAAAATATAGGTAAATGCTCATATAATTTTGCAAGATACATTGCACTTAAAGCTTTATCCTGCTTTTTTACATTTGCTAGTGTATCATCCAAAGCAGAGCTAAAACTTAAAATATTCTCTGAACTTACTCCCACATTATATAAATCAAGTATTACCGCAGACCATGTAGAATACAAGACTTCTAGTTCCCCTTCGATTGTTTTCCAATCAACTTCTCCTCCATCTGCAACTATTACTTCTTCTTCCATTTTTGTTATTGTTGTTTCTTCTTTATCTGTTCCATTGTCTGAGCTATCTTCTTGCTGACTACTTTGTTCTTCCTCTTTAGATGAACTGCTTGTCGAGTCACTTTGTGATTCTACTTTATTTAATACAACCTTATAATCTTGCAAATCGATATTATTCAAATAATTTATTAATGTAAGTAGTTTTGTATCTAAATATTTTATTTCTTCATCAATCTTGTCATCATTACTTGTCTTTTGCTGTGCATTTGAATAAACAAAAAATAGGAAAATGACACTAATTATTACAGCAATTATAATGATTATTTTTGAAGTGATGCCTATAAATTTATTTTTCATTTTTCTTTCCTTTCACTTTTATTTAATTTTATTATTTCTAAAAAGCCTAAATTTATTCTATGTACATACTTTTTATCGTTTGGTACAAAATATAATTAAGTTTTTTTTGCAAGGAGTAAAATATAAAAATGAAAACAATTTTAAATCTTTATAGTGATAAACATGGCGAAATTTCTAGGTTTCTTAAGAATTTTTACAAATGCAATATTCCTTTAGAAAATGATTTAAAATGGGAAAAAATTTATGATAACCCTGTCGAAATGGTAGATATTGTAAGTGCCTTAATTGATAATAAAGATTTATACAAAATCAATATATGGATTAGTTTAGATGAAAATGCCTTTATAAATATAACTGAAAAAAACATAGACAAACTAATAAGGTATCTTTATGAAAGATACCCCTATTAATTCTATTTATTTTATTAATTTTCTTCGTCATTGTTGTCTTCTTCAGCAGTCTCTACTTTTTCTAATTCTTCTACCTGATTATTATCTTTTGAATCAATATCTTTTGGATTAACTTTTCCGTCTTCTTCACTTGTCTCGTCATTTTTTATTGGTTCTTGTTCATATCCACAATTTGGACAATATTTAGCACTAATTTCAATTTCTTCGTAACAATTTTTACATTGTCTTTTTTCTTTTAATGTTAATATTTCATCTTTACATGCTACAATTTTATCGCTTAATTCTTGTATCTCCTTACATTTATCTTGCAAGTATTTCATATCTAGTTCCTCATCTTTTACAAACTTTTGATATATTGACTCTCCTATTTCTAGATATAAATCTTTTATATCCCCTTTATGTTCATTAATCTCCATTTTTATTTTTGTTTCTTTTGCAATTTTTGATGTCTTTTCAGCAGTGAATTTATATGTCTTGCTAGCAGCATCCCCAATTTTTTCAAATATTTCCATACCTTTAGTCCTCCTTTTAATTTATTTTTTTACTTTATTAAAAAATTATACCTAAATTTTGTTAAAATTCTGATTTTTTATCGCGAAGCATTAATCTTGTTACTGCTTCTTTTGGTTCCAAATTATTATATAATATATCGTATACAGTATTTAATATTGGCATTTCTATATTATATCTCTTTCCTAACTCATATGCAACCTCAATATTATCTATACTTTCTATTACCATACCGACTTCTTTTCTTGTCTCTTCAATACTTTTACCTTGCCCTACCAGTATGCCCGCTTTTCTATTCCTACTATGTTCACTAAGACAAGTTACAATTAAATCTCCAAGACCTGTAAGGCCATAAAATGTCTCCTTTTCTCCTCCTAGAGCTTCTCCCAGTTTTGAAATTTCTTTCAAGCCTCTTGTAATAAGTGCTGCAAAGCTATTATCTCCTAAATTTATTCCTGCTGCAACTCCTGCACAAAATGCTATTATATTTTTTAATGCTCCTCCTAGTTCTACGCCTTTTACATCTGTACATGTGTAAATTCTTAAAGATTTGCTCATAAATTCTTCTTGTAACATTTTATTTACATCCTCATACTTTGATGCAACTACAAGAGCAGTAGGTACCTCGATAGATACTTCTTCTGCATGACTTGGTCCTGATAATACTGCAATTTTTGTATTTGGTAATTCTTCTTGTACAACATCATCTAGTGTTTTTAATGTTTCTCTTTCAAAACCTTTTGAACAAATTACAACTATCTGATTTTTTACATATTCCTTATACTGTTTTACTGTATCTCGCGTAAATTTTGATGGTGTTACATGAAGTATTATATCTGTTCCTTCAAGTGCTTCTTCATATGAATTTGTGCAATATACATTATCAGGTATTACCACATTTGGTAAAAATTTACACTTTTTTTCTTTATTTATTAAATCTCTTTCTTCTTCCGCATACGACCATATTTTTATATTATGTCCTATTTGTGCTAGGTTTATTGCTAGCGCTGTTCCCCAACTTCCGCTTCCTATTATGCCTATATTTTTCATATGTTCCTCCAATCTTACTTTTTGCTAAAGCTTAATTTATTTTCTTTTCCTTCTAGTATTCTCTTTATATTAGTCCTATGATTAAATATTACAAATAATGCAAGTAAGATACTAAATACTATGTAATTTCCTCCTACTAAAAAATATTCTTTTCCTACCTGACATATTACAAGTACTGGATAAAGTATTGCAGCTGCAACCGAACCAAGTGAAACAATTCTAGTTAAAGCCATAAGTATTAATGCAAATACTAAGCAAACAAGACCTATTTGCCAATTTACAAGCAATAATACTCCAAGGGATGTTGCAACGCCTTTTCCTCCTCTAAACTCAAAGAATATTGGAAATGTATGTCCGAACTACCACACATAATGCAGATATTTGTACAAGTAATGCTCCATCTACATCTTTCATAAATCTGCCTATTAAATATGCAATAAGTATTGAAACTACTCCTTTTAAAACATCACATATTAGAGTTACTAATGCTGCCTTTTTTCCAACACTTC
Source organism: uncultured Clostridia bacterium (assembly GCA_947624655.1). Taxonomy (GTDB): domain Bacteria; phylum Bacillota; class Clostridia; order TANB77; family CAG-508; genus JAAWPK01. The sequence continues at coordinate 33,427 of CANQLH010000019.1, forward strand.
TTAGCATATTTGTTGTTCCTGCATTTCCGCTTCCTTTTTCTCTTACATCAAATCCTGCAAATTTTCTGCTAAATATTACTGAAAAATTGATACTTCCTATTGCATACGCAATTAGTGCCATTACTATGTATATTGCCATATTTTCCTCCTTTTCTGACAAATTAAATTTGTCTTTTTATATTTATTTTTTATTCATCTTCATCATATTTTTCACGAGCTATAATTCTTATTGGTGTTCCTATCATTCCGAACTCTTTTCTTATGTGATTTATTAAATATCTTTCATATGAAAAGTGAAATATTTCTTTATTATTCACAAATACAATAAATGTCGGTGGTTTTGTACTCGCTTGTGTAACATATAAAATCTTTAACCTTCTTCCTTTGTCTGTTGGTGGTTGTGTTATTGCAATTGCCTCATTTATTACTTGATTTAACATCCCTGTTGAAATCCTCATACTATTGTACTTTGCGACTTCATTAATCATATCAAATAATTTATTTACTCTTTGTCCTGTTTTGGCTGATATAAATATTATTGGTGCATATGTAAGATATGAAAGCTTTTGGTAAACATTTTTTTTGAATTCTTCTAAAGTATTATTGTCCTTATCTATTTCGTCCCATTTGTTTACAACAATTATAATTCCTTTTCCTGCTTCATGCGCTTCTCCTGCAATCTTTGCATCTTGGTCTGTTACACCGTTCTTTCGCATCAATCATAACCAAGCATACATCAGCTCTTTCTATTGCAAGCATTGTCCTTAAAATACTATATTTTTCTATGTCATTTTCTATTTTATTTTTTCTTCTAAGTCCTGCTGTATCTATAAAAACATATTTTCCATGTTCATTTTCATAGTAGGAATCTATTGCATCTCTGGTTGTTCCTGCAATATCACTTACAATAACCCTATTTGTTCCAAGGATTTTATTTGTAAGTGAAGATTTTCCGTACATTTGGCTTTCCGAATTAGTGCAACCTTTATTACCTCTCCATCCTCTTTTGCTTCAGTTTCTTTTGGGAAATGCTTATATATTTCATCTAGCACATCTCCTATCCCTGAGGCATTTACTGCAGACACAGCAAAAGGTTCTCCTATTCCTAAATTATAGAATTCATATATATCATTATTAGCATTTCCAAAATTATCAGACTTGTTGCATACTAGTACCACAGGCTTTTTAGACTTTTTTAAAATAAGGCTTATATCCTTATCTACCTCTGTTACTCCTTGTTTTATATCGGTTAAAAATATTATTACATCAGCTATTTCTATTGCTATTTCTACTTGCTCTCTCATACTTGATATAATTATATCTTTTGATTTTGGTTCTATTCCAGCAGTATCTATAAGTGTAAAGTCTCTTCCTCGCCAATTTGTATCAGCATATATTCTATCTCTTGTAACTCCTGGCTTATCTTCTACTATTGATATTTTCTCACCTACTATGTAATTAAAGAAAGTTGATTTTCCAACATTCGGTCTCCCAACTATCGCAACTATTGGCTTTGCCACATTTTTCACTTCCTATCCTTTTTTGATTTTTCAAAATCATTTTACATTTTGCTTAAATTATGTCTTATTTTAATATGTAATTTTTCCATCTAATAAATCATCATTTTTAACCCAATCTTCTACATTTATTGTTCTATATCCTTCTTTATTTTTTATTATGACTTCTTTTATTCCAGCATTTATTATCATTTTTTTGCAAAGCTGACAAGCATCTGCATCTTCTTCGTATTCTCCTGTGTCTTTTCTAATTCCAACTAAATACAGTTTAGAGTCAATCATATCTTTTCTTGATGCACTAATTATTGCATTTTGTTCTGCATGTACTGACCTACAAGCATCATATCCTCCGATGTCTCATATCTGGAAGAATTTTTTTCTTTGTGCAATATCCAATGTCAATACAATTTTGTCTTCCTCTAGGTGCTCCTGTATATCCTGTTGAAATTATTTCATCATTTTTTACTATTATACATCCATAATTCTTCCTAAGACATGTTCCTCTCCCTGCAACTGCTTCGGCTATTGATAAGTAGTATTCATTTTTCTCTACTCTCTTATTTTCCACATTTATCCCTTCTTTGTACGTTAAGTATTATATCATAGTTGTTTGTTATAAACAAGCATTTTTATATTCAAAAAGAAAAACTCCCAAGGATGGGAGAAAAGAGATTCTTTTTTTAGCGATGGATTGATTGGGTTCTTAGAGCCAGTGGCTTCTATCCATTACAAGGACCCGATATTGCTCGTAGTAGCTCTTAGCCCTGTCAGTCTCGGCAATGCCGACTCCTGTAACGAACTCATAACCATTCGGAGCATATACATTATGTCCTCCGGCCTTTCCAATGAATATAATGACATTTTCCTGTCCAATCCTTGCCTTAGCAAAGGTAATTTCTGGATTGAGCTCGTTGAGCTCTTTAACAAGCCGTCTGATTCCTTTGTTATCCATCTTGTTCACCTCCAAATAAGTTTTATGAGTGTTTTGACTTGGTGCAAACGCGAGGTATACAGCAGATAGAATCTACTATATGTTTATATTATAGCAAAAACACATATATATGTCAACTTTTTATGTTTTCAGTGCATCGTTAATCATCTAATATTTGTTTTTCTTACCTATATTAAAAAGCACCAAGCTAAATTCAGCTTAGTGCTCATATTTTTATTCTTCCACTTTTTTAAATAAATTTTTTGGAACTCCACATAAAGGGCATACCCATGTATCTGGTAAATCTTCAAACTTAACTCCTTCTACTGCTTCATCATAAATATGTCCACATACTGTACATACGTATTTGCTCATAATTACTATTCCTCATATAATATGTTTATAAACATATCCTTTCTTTTATATTTTAATAATTTTCTGCTTTAATCTCGAAATATGCTTTTGGATGATTACATACTGGGCAAACTTCTGGTGCTGATTTTCCAATTACAATGTGACCACAGTTTCTGCATTTCCAAATTCTATCTCCATCTTTAGAAAATACTAATCCATTTTCTACATTTTCTAATAGTTTTAGATATCTTGCTTCATGTTCTTTTTCTATTTTTCCAACAGCTTCAAATAAATATGCTATATGCTCAAATCCTTCTTCTTTTGCTTCTTTTGCCATCTTATCATACATGTCTGTCCATTCAAAATTTTCTCCTTCAGCAGCAGCTTTTAGGTTTTCTACTGTTGATGGTACTTCTCCACCATGTAAAAGTTTAAACCATAATTTTGCATGTTCTTTCTCGTTCGCAGCTGTTTCTTCAAATATAGCTGCTATTTGCTCATATCCCTCTTTTTTTGCCTTGCTTGCAAAATATGTGTATTTATTTCTTGCTTGTGACTCTCCTGCAAAAGCCTCCATAAGATTTTTTTCTGTCTTTGTTCCTTTTAATTCCATAATCTTGCCTCCTATATCAATATTAATTTTCAATAAATATATATCACATTTTCTTTGCAAAATCAAGATATTTTTTTAGCTTGCACTTTTAAGCTCTTGATAATCTATAAATATCATTTTTTTTATTGCTCTGCATATTCTATCGACTTCATTTCCTTCTTCTTTCTTAAGTATCTCGTTAAATCTTCTCTTTAATTGTTCATCAATATCATCAATTTCTTTTTTGGATAATTTCCTTTCGTCTTCTGTAATATCTCTATCGTGTTCACATTCATATACAAGCCTGCCTAAATCTAATATTGCATCCTTACATAAATCACTATGTTTTTCTAGAAATTTTCTATTTCTGCTAATAATATTATTTAACTCAATAGTATGTTTTTCTTTTTCATCTTCTGTAAGATTTCTAGTTACAAGTAATGCAAGCTTATATGTAATGTGCTGCACTATATTCCTTAGGTTTTGCTTTTCTTCTATCGGCATATTAGTCATATCATTTTTTTGTACCGAATAATATGCTGATTGCTCTGAAATATATCCCTCCTTTGAGCACACTCTTATTTCTATTGGAACTTCTCTTTCGTTAGGAATTAAAGGTTCTTTTGCAAATACATTATATCCTAAAGGTGGAACCCACTTTATATACACAAGTGGTGAATATATCCACTCTTCATCAACAAAATCAATATATTCTGCATTGGGGAGTTTTTCTTTTAGATAGTTTATTATAGGATATACCTCCTTTTCATTATTTGTTATAAACGAAATTCCAACATAGTCATGTGCCTCATCTAGTTTTTTCTTATTAATTCTATGTGTTCTAATTGCTGAATTTACATCTTTTATTCTTTCTCTATACTTAAAAACTTTTTTATTTTTTGCTTCTTTTCTCATTGATGTTAAGAACTTTTGCACTTCTTTACTCGTATGTAACATTTTAAGAAATTCCTCAATTTTCTTTTCTTCTTCTGTTTCAGCAACAACATCTAAATTCATTTTAGTTTTCATAATTTTTTACTCCTTTTTGTGTACAAATTGTTTCTATATTTAATTTTTCTTTCCTCTATCATATATTTTTTAAATCTTTATACACGTTTAAATCATATACATTTTGTTTTTCTATATCATTAAGTACATTTTCCACAATAGGATAACTTCTAAATTCATTGGCTTTCATTTTTTTTAATTCATTGATAGACATCCATTTTTTCTCTAATATCTCATCAGTATCGTATATTTTATTTTCTTCTGTTATATTAGCTAAAAATTGCATCAATATTACTGTTTTATCTTCTGAGTTGTATGTGTATACTGGCAAAGCTTTTTTTAGTTCTACTATGCATCCTGTTTCTTCAAAAGTTTCTCTCTTAGCTCCTTCAAATATTGTTTCATTTTTTTCTAAATGTCCTGCTGGAAATGCCCATTTTTTATAGCATTCCTTCTTAGCTTCTTTAACCATTAGTATTTTGTTTTCTTTTAATACTACTGTACCAACAATTATTTCCATAATTTCTCCTTTATCTTTCATTCCCCTCTTGTATGTCATATACACTTTTGCTTGCAAATCTTTCTCTTCTATTTATTTCAATAGGACAAAGTTCTCCTTCTATAATCATTCCTTGAACTCCAAATGAACTAAGTCCATTTTGCTGTAAGCTTGTTTTTTTACAATAAATTGGTATCATTATCTCATTTAATAACATTTCTTTAATTGATAATGACATTGATTTATATACCTTTGGAATCTTTCCTTTTATATATTCAGGTTTATATCCTATACTCAGCAAATGTTGTAGTCTTCGCTTTGCAGATTCAAGATAATCTTTATCAGATATTAAGTGGTCTCTATATCTATTCATCTTTTCTGGAGTTACAAATAAGACATCATCCCAATTAATTATCCAAGATTCATGATTTTCTTTTCCTTTTGTAATTGCTCCCATATCAAATCCTTTTCCCAAAAAATCCACATATACTTTTTCTCCTATATCAAAATATACATTAAAAGCTCCATCCGTTTTTACTTTTTCTCTTGCATTTTCCTCAGTATCAACGCATAAAACTACTCCTTGTGGATTACTTAGCTTCACTCTATCTATGTATTCTTGAACCTCTATCTTATTTACAAAATGTCCTTCTACTCCGCAAAGTTGGTTTTTCGCCTGTTTTTGCATCTGCTCTACATGTAAATAATTCTGGAAGTTTATCCTCTATCTTCTTAAATTCCTCATAACTATCTAATATAAACAGATTTCTTACCTTGCTAATTTGTGGCAACCATTCATGTAATAACACAGTTCCATATGCTTTTCCATATTTTTTTATATATGGTATATCTTTCGGGTTATTCATCTCATATAACATCTTTATTTCCTACCTTCATTATTATTAATTGTTTATATTAGCCCCTACAAATTTTATTTGTAATTCTTCTTATCCTAATAAAATATTTTTAATTTATCTCTTGATTAATCTTTACTTTTGATAAAATTATATTCCTTATCTTTCGTAAAATCAAGCATATATGTAAATTTTTCAAGCACTATTTTTTGTAACTTTTATTTTTTTATTTCATAATATGTATTATACAACAAATAAAATAAGGAGGAATTCAAATGTGTAATTGTAGACGTAGAAGATGTCATTGTTTATATAATTCATGCAATAATGATAATAAAAACATGTATGAAACTTTATGTAATGACATTCCAAATGGTAATAACAATTATAACAATAGTTGTAGCTGTGGTTTTGATGAAGACGAAGATGTTTTCCCACAAAACCCAATGTTTGCCCAAAGTTATGTGCCATTCCAGACTATGAATGAAACTTATATGCCTTGTTCAGGATTAAAGAAAGGTACAATTTTCCCTGAACTTGTAAGTGATTATTGTCCTGGTCAATCAATGGCAGAAATAGAATATATAAGGGATACTAATTCTATAGGGGAGGGCTGTAACAGATGAATGAAAATGTACAAAGTTATGATAATTTAGATGATTTAACTCGTGATATAGATACAAGAATGTGCAGATGCAAAGATAATGACTATACACGCGAAGAATTAATGGAAAAAATCAAATGCTATAATTTTGCAATAATAGAGCTTGCTTTATATTTAGACACTCATCCAAATGATGAAAGAGCTTTATGTTTGCATAATAGTTATAGCAAGACTTATAGAGATTTAAAAGACAAATATCAAAAGGTTTATGGTCCACTTTCTATTTACTATCCTTGCAACAAATGGCGTTGGCTTGAGGAACCTTGGCCTTGGGAAGGAGGTAATTTCTAATATGTGGACTTATGATAAGATGTTAGAATTTCCTATAAATATTAAGGAAACAAATACTGAACTTGCTAAAAATATCATTTCTCAATATGGTGGACCAGATGGAGAGCTTGCCGCTTCTCTTAGATATTTATCTCAAAAATTTGGCATGCCTGACCAAAAATCTAAAGCTATTTTAAATGATATTGGAACAGAAGAATACGCTCCATTTTGTTGTCAATAGTTGATATTTGACAACAATAAACAGACTAAATGATAACATTTTGGAGCTCATTCGTTAGAACCAAAACCTTATCAAAAAAATTATTTGGAACTATTTTTAGATAAAATCTAATGGCTAGTTCCAAGCC